>JAUVTR010000154.1 GCA_030601425.1 Desulfobacterales bacterium | reverse complement strand
GAGAGAAAACTAAAAATTTGTGAAATTAATAAAAAAGGGTTTACGGCAATTTCCATAAACCCTTTATTTTATTGGTGCCCGGGGCGAGAATTGAACTCGCACAGCCACTAAGGACCGAGGGATTTTAAGTCCCTTGCGTCTACCTATTCCGCCACCCGGGCATAAAAGTTGAAACCACCTGTAATTGTTGGTTCCTTTGAATAGGAAGATCGATAAAACCAATCCAAGTTTTGTAAATTACATAAATGTGGGAAGGATTTCAAGGAAAAAGAGGGCATATTGATAAAGTTTGAAATCATTTCGGTGACGCTAATTCGAAAATTCAAAACTTTGTTCGTTGAAGATCTTTAAACAGGCCGTCACAACATCGGCGTCGTAAAGGGTTCCGCTATGGCGGGTTATTTCTTCCAGGGCTTTGTCGATACCCATGGAGGGCCGATAGGGTCGGTGGGAGGACATGGTTTCAACCACATCGGCAACGCTGATGATGCGGGCTTCAATCGTGATGCGGTCCCCGGCAAGACCCAGGGGATATCCCGATCCGTCCATTCTTTCGTGGTGCTGAAGGATGATGTCGGCGATAGGCCAGGGAAAATCAATGCCTTTCAGAATATCGTAACCGGCCTGGGCATGGGCCTGTATCAGGCTAATTTCTATTTCAGTCAATTTTATCGGTTTGGAAAGAATTTCGGCCGGCAGTGATATTTTACCGATATCATGAATAGACGCCGCCACGTAAACCCCTTCTATCTGGTCTTCCGAAAGCCCGATTGTCTCGGCAATGGCCCGGGTCAGTTTTGCTACCCGCATTTGATGTCCGGAGGTGTAAGGATCTCGCTTTTCAACTGTCAGGCCGATCGCCTGGATGGTTGCGTCCATCACTTTTTTGAGATTTTCAAAGCTCTGTTCAAGCTCCAGCTGTATTTGTTTGCGATTTTCAATTTCGTTTTTCAGCAGTTTGTTGGATTCCAACAGTTCCGCCGTACGTTTTTCAACCAGGCTTTCCAGTTCAGAGTGGAGATTCAGCAGTTGTCTTTCGGCCTGCCACTTGGTGCTGAGGGCGGTGGAGAATTGAATGATTTCCTGTGGGTGAAAGGGTTTTTGCAGATAGAGCAATTTATCCGAAAAATTAGACGGGGTCTGCAGGCTGTCGTTTTCAGTGCTCCGATAACCGGTTACCATGACGATGTTGATGCCCGGATCCCGCCTGTGGATTTCATCGGCTGTCCATTGCCCGTCCGGTCCCGGAGGCATGTTCAAATCAAGAAAGGCAACCGCATAGGGGGTGTTTTCTTCCAGCGAAATTTTGACTGCATCAACCGCTTGGTCACCCTGGGTGCAGCATTTCACTTCAAATGACGGCATTGCCGGCAGGCGATTATCCGGACTTAGAATTCGTTTATATAAATCTAAAATGATCGAGTCATCGTCGACGGCGAGAATTCGGTAGTGCTTGTTGTTGGATTCCTTCATGTATTAGAAATTCCAGAACCGGTAAGAAAGCAGCATTGGGGCACCATATTTTTTATAATTATAAGACGATTAGCAATTTCGTGCAACCTTTTTAAAAGCCTGGAAATCCTTGTCAAAATCCCTGCCATTTGCTAATAGATCCATATGAAAAAACCGGCTACCGGCCCAGGGTTAATTCTGGCCTCAAAATCTCCGCGGCGGTGTTATCTATTAGAACAAGCGGGAATCGAATTTTCCGTCATTCCCAGCAGTTTTGATGAAAACTCAGTAAAGCTGTCCTCCCCGGATATCTACGTCAGGCAATTGGCTGAAAGCAAGGCCGGGGATATTTCAGAGCAATATCCTGACAGCTGGGTAATCGGCGCTGACACCATTGTTTTAATCGATGGCACCATACTGGGCAAACCGGGTTCGAGTACTGAAGCACGCACCATGCTCAAAAGCCTGAGCGGAAAAACCCATCAGGTGCTGACGGGTTACTGTATTTGCTGCCACAGAATCGGCCGACTCTTTTCAGAGACAGTTAAAACTGAAGTTCGTTTTAAGAAGCTCACCGAAAAGGAGATCGACTGGTACATCAACTCAGGAGAGCCCTTTGACAAAGCCGGAGCTTATGGCATCCAGGGAATCGGTATGTTTCTTGTCAGGCGCATCAATGGTTCTTATACTAATGTTGTCGGCCTGCCGGTTTGTGAGATTGTGGAATATTTAATCAAAGAAAATGTCTTGAGATTGACGATTGACGATTGACGAAGGTCTATTTGAGGCAAAAACTCAGGCCTCAAAAATACCCTATATTTTCATTCAGTTGTAGAAATTTCGAGACGTTTTCAATAGTCAATCGACAATATTCATTCATTTGGGAGGGCATCAATTTGAAAGACCGACTCGAACGTGTACAAAAGCGAATCAGACAGACAGCCCGGGCATGCAACCGCCCGGAAACGGATATTCGCCTTGTGGCTGTCAGTAAAACCATGCCGGTTGAAATCGTCAAAGAAGCAATCGAGTCCGGGATGACGGATTTCGGCGAAAATTATATTCAGGAAGCCAGGGAAAAAATCACCACCCTTTCGACCTATCCTGTAACCTGGCACTATATCGGCCATCTGCAGTCGAATAAGGCCAAATACGCTGTTCGGATGTTTGATCTCATCCACTCGGTTGATTCCCTGAAACTGGCTAAAGAACTGGATAAATGTGCCCAAAAAATCGATAAGGTCCAGGATATTTTGATCCAGGTCAATGTCGCCAAAGAAGACTCAAAATCCGGTGTCTATGTTGAAGATACCTCCCGGTTGTTGAAAGACATCAGCCAATTGGCAAACATTGCAGTTAAGGGGCTGATGACGATGCCGCCTTATTTCAATGCCCCGGAGAAGGTTCGACCGTTTTTCGCCGCCTTGCGGCAACTTCGGAATCAAATCAAAAATGAGAACATACCCAAAATTTCCATGGAAGAACTATCCATGGGCATGACCGGAGATTTTGAAGCCGCCATAGAAGAAGGGGCTACGATGGTGCGTGTCGGAACCGCCATTTTTGGAGAAAGACATTGAAAGTATTGATACACATATGCTGCGGGCCCTGTTCCATTTACCCGGTTGAAACAATGAAATCCAAGGGATTTGAGGTCATGGGGTTCTTTTACCGGCATAACATTCATCCCTATTCCGAGTGCTTAAAACGGCAGGAGCATCTGGAGTCCTATGCCCGGCAGATTGGTTTGCGGTTAATTATACAGGAAGGTTATGATCTGGAAGGGTTTATCCAAAATGTAGTTTACCGGGAAAAGGACCGTTGCACTTACTGCTATCATGACCGCCTGCGAACCACTGCTCTTCTGGCCAAACGGGGCAAATTTGATTATTTTTCCTCCACCTTGCTTTACAGCAAATTTCAAAATCACGACCTGATAAAATCGATGGGGGAATCCATAGGAAAATCTACCGCAGTGCCGTTTTTGTATGAAGATTTTCGGTCAGGATGGAAAGAAGGCATTAAAACATCAAAAAATCTGGGTATGTATCGCCAGCAATACTGCGGATGCATATATAGCGAGAAAGAGCGTTTCTACAAACCTGGATAGAAAGCCGTTCAGCTGACTCTCTTGTCCGTTGCAAATATCGATAAGTATTTAGTGTTTAGTATTTGGCTTTAGGACTTTAAAAATACGACAACTAAATACTAAACACCCAACACCAAACACGTTTTTCAATTCTAATATGTTCGGAAATTTCATATACTTCATCCTGGTTTTACTCATCTATCTGACTTACCAACCATCCGATGAAACTTATTTTACGGCCTTCGAATCCTTTACGCTTTTTTTCTGTCTGGTTTTAATTTTTTCTTTTTTTGTCCGTTTTCAATTTCAAAAGATCGAAAGCCGGATTTCCAATGGAAAATATCTGAGTATCGACCATCAGTTTAGCGCTACCCTGCTTCGCCAGAGCATAATGGCTATCGTATTGTTTGCCATTAATATATACGGGTTGAATCTCTCATCGTTTCTGGCAGATATCGCGCCCTTCAAAACCATACCGACCCTTTTGGCCCTGTTGTTCCTTCTGCTGTTTATTTTCTATCTGGCTATCGTGTGGTATTTCGCCTTCAGTTCCTACCAAAAGCTTTACCAGGCCGATATCTCGAGACAGTCATATGTTTTTTCCAACTTCTCTTTTTCGATTCCGGTATTATTGCCCTGGCTGTTTCTGTCGGGAATTGCAGATATTATCCAGGCCCTGCCGTTTGAGGCTCCCAAACGATTTTTAAGCACGACTGAAGGTGAAGTGAGCTATTTTCTCTTTTTCCTTCTGGGCGTAGCCATTTTCGGGCCTGTCTTAATCCAAAAATTCTGGAGGTGTAAACCCCTCGAGGACGGATATTATCGAAGCCGGATCGAGGGATTATGCCGCCGGGCAGGACTGGCCTATGCCGATATTTTAGACTGGCCTATTTTCGGCGGCAAAATGATTACCGCCGGGGTTATGGGGCTTGTTAAAAAATTCCGTTATATTCTTGTTACAAACTCTTTGCTGCAACTGCTCGAACCGGAAGAAGTCGATGCCGTTATTGCCCACGAAATTGGCCATATCAAGAAGAAACACCTGTTGTTTTATCTCGCTTTTTTTGTAGGCTACATGCTTCTTTCCTATGTCGCCGTGGATGCCATTGTCTTTGGCATCATCAGTGCAGAGCCCATTTATTGGTTGAGCAATAAAGCTGGTTTCAGCCAGACAGCTTTTATATCCGCTATATACAGCGTGGTTATCATCTGTGTTTTTTTAATTTATTTCCGTTTTGTTTTTGGCTTTTTTATGCGCAATTTCGAACGTCAGGCCGACACCTATGTCTACGCCCTGTTTGACAGCGCAAAACCACTGATTTCAACCCTTGAGAAGATAGCCGCAACCAGCGGACAATCAGCGGACAAACCCAACTGGCATCATTACAGTATCCGCCAGCGTATTGACTATCTCACAAAATGCGAGGCGGATCTTTCCTGGATAGACCGTCATAATGCCAAAATTAAAAAGAGTATCGGTGTTTATGCGGCCTGCCTGCTGCTGTTAGGGGTGTTGGGATACCAGTTTGATATCGGCATGAGCGGTGACAGGGTAACCAGTCATATATATGAAAAAGCAATTCTGGAACAAATTGAAAAGTTTCCCGAAAATCCGGATCTGTATAGCTTGCTGGGAAAGGTTTACTTTAACCGTCAAAACTGGTCCGGAGTGCAGGATGCCTGGGAAAAATCATTGGCGCTGGAACCCGACAATGCTGAGGTCCTCAACAACCTGGCCTGGCTTTACGCCACCTGCGAGGACACACGATTTCAGGATCCCGATCGGGCGCTGGTCATGGCCACGCAGGCTATCAGGCTCGAGAATCTGCCCCACATCTGGGATACCCTGGCTGAAAGCTATTATGTCAATGAAATGTATAGCCAGGCAGTTGAAGCCGGCCGAAAGGCCCTGGAGTTGGACCCAAAAAATCGGAGTTACTATGAGGATCAGCTGGAAAAATTCAAAAAGGCAGGAGGGTATTAAGGTTCAGGAATAACCGGTTCAGAGGTTATTTAAACAGCGAACCGCAGAATATCGAATGTCGAACCGCAGAATGTCGAAGGGTGGTTTCGCTTTGCTCAGTCTTTTTTAAAATAGACCGTTCGACACAAAAGCTCACGACGCGCAGAATACATTCCTTCGACATTCGACATTCATTATTCGATATTCGATATTCTTTTTTTCTAAACCTCTGAACCCTTGAACCTTTGAACCCTGAACCTGTTCTTCCTGAACCTTTGAACCACTATCAACGAATACAGACCTTGCGGACCTGCAGCAGGTCCAGATGACCGTTGAATATCTTTTCTATTCCGTCCTGCTTCAAGGTTGTCATTCCGTCCTTTATGGCCTGGGTCCTGATCTCGTCAATTTTGGCCGTATTTTGAATCAGCAGTTTGATTTCATCGGTGCCCATCAGCAGTTCGTGCAGCGCCATCCGGCCGCGGTAACCGTTGCGGTTGCAATCATCACAGCCGATCGGCTTATTCAACATCAAATCATCTTTAAAGGGAATATTTAACCTGTCATTGAAATAGTCCAGCCCATATTCCCTTGCCAGCGAAGTATATTCTTCCAGTGTGAGATGATAGGACTGGCGGCAATTTTTACACAGGGTCCTGACCAGCCGCTGGGCCAGAATACATAAAATTGCATCGGAAAAATTAAAGGGATCCATTCCCAAATCCAGCAAACGGGTGATGCTCTCCGGGGCGCTATTGGTATGCAATGTCGATAACACCAGGTGCCCGGTAAGTGAAGCCTGGATGCCGATGGATGTCGTTTCTCTGTCACGCATTTCACCTACCATGATCACATCCGGATCGGCTCTGAGAAACGAGCGCATGGCAGCAGCGAAATCCAACCCGATCTTTGGATGGACCTGTACCTGACGCAATCCTTTTTGAGTGATCTCGACCGGATCTTCAGCGGTCCAGATTTTGGTTTTGGTCGTATTGAGATGCTTCAAGGCACTGTGAAGGGTGGTGGTTTTACCGGACCCGGTGGGGCCGCAAACGAATATGATTCCATAGGGATTGGAAATCGCTTCCAAAAAATTTTTACAGTTGCTTTCGGAAAACCCCATTTGATCCAGCGGCAGGGGCTCGTTGCCATCCAGGATGCGCATGACAACGTCTTCCATGCCGCCCTGGGTTGGGAGGGTCGCCACCCGTAGTTCAATATTCTTGCCGCCAAATTTCTCAAATTTGATTTTTCCATCCTGGGGCTTGCGGCGTTCGGCAATATCCAGATCGGCCATAATTTTAATTCGGGATACAACGGCACTGCGGTAATTGAAGGGGATAGTCTGGTAGACCAAACAATCTCCGTCAATTCGTATCCTTATCTGGGTGTTTTCTTTACCGGGAAAGGGTTCGATATGAATATCGGAAGCGCCTCTCGCACAGGCATCCAGAATGATTTTATTCACCAGTTTAACTACGGCGTTGTCTTCTTCACGGACCTCGTTTTCAGCTTCTTCAATTTCATTGCTTTCTTTCCGCATCACGGACAGAATTTCTTCAATATCAGCCATTTGTTTCTCATCCTGGGAAAAAAACTTGATGATTTCAAGAATATCCTGCTTCAACGCCACACAGAATTTGAATTTTTTCCCGGGAAAAAGAGCTCTCATTTCACCAATTCGCTGCTGATCGTGAGGATTATCAACGGCGATAACAATTCTATTATCTTCTTCGCGCAACGGAACCCAGAAATGATTGCGTAAAAATGGTACTTTCAGACCGGCCAGCAATTCACCGGGTATCGGAATATTTTGGGTGAATTCAACTGTCTCAACATCATAGAATTGGCTCAGGGACGCCAACACATCTTTTTTAGCAATTTTGAGATCCGAAATTAATATTGATTCAATCGCCACGTTTTTTTGTCTGGCTTGAATAATTGCTTTTTCCAACTCGTTCTGAGCCAGCCGATGATTTTGCAGGAGAAGATTAAATTTTCCGGTAGCGTAACGTTTGGTGAGTCTTTTTTGGGTGTATAAGGCAATGCCGAGAATGTCACTGACTTCTTTGAGGGATCGTTCGTCGATTTCCACAAAAGCAGATCCGGCCTTGCGGTTCATCAGTTGAATAACACCCAGTAAATAGTTTTTGAAGACAATCGGATGGGCCAGGACCTGTCTAGTCGTAAACCCGGTTTGCATGTCCCAGCGTTCATCGAATCTCAGTGCGGGATCGATTGCGGCCAGTTCCGCTATATCATAGGCATTCCTCACATTGACGAGCCGGTTTTTAAGAGCACACCAGCCGGCGATGCTTTTGGCAGATAGGGGTAGGTGGATCTCCTCTATGTCGTTGGCCGATTTAAACCGGGATACCAGTTCGCGGTTTTCGGCCTTGACGATGTAGAGGGTAACGCGATCAGCCGCAAAAAGGGAGGTGATATCATCTTTTAAATCGATTAAAATTTCATCCAGATCACTGGCAGAGTTTATCCGGTTGCAGATTGCCTGCAGGCGGGTCCGATAAACTACTTCAGACGTGAGATGCTGTATTTGTCTGTTTTTGCTGTTTGACGTTATGAAGGCGGAAACCAAGACGATTTCTCCAAATTTTCATGCAGCTTAAATCATGATATCATCAAAGGGCCACGCAATTTTGCAAATATATTAATCTTATTGCATGCTACAGTCCCTAACCCAGATAAACGGGAAAATGCCTAAAATGCCTGAGAAAAGAAATGCCTAAAGTGCCTAAATTGCCTAAAATGCCTAAAGTAAATGTATTCTATCTATTTTATGAAAATAGAAACTCACGCTAAGTTGTCATTTCATTGTTCTGATTTCTGGCCTCCCAGACTGCCAGCGTCAACGACTTATAAAAAAGACGGAGCGAAGCGACGCCACAATTTTAGCCTCCGGCCCATAGGGGCCGACGCC
>JAUVTR010000001.1 GCA_030601425.1 Desulfobacterales bacterium | reverse complement strand
CACCTTCCGGCAGTTTCTTGATATGAATGTTGAGAATTTTTTCCATGATCTATTCGCCGTTGATATGCAGTATGGATTTCTTTCTGCTGATTGATTTCAAGTATTTAAAATAACAGCTATTCTAAAATATCGCAATATTATAATGTATACGGGCTATTCTTAGTTCGATATTTTCTAAAATACAAGGATCGAAAAGGAATAAGGCTGCAACCGTTTCAATTGCTGCCTCTAAATTAGCTGGTGCCGAAGGCCGGACTTGAACCGGCACGGCTTTTGGCCACTACCCCCTCAAGATAGCGTGTCTACCAAGTTCCACCACTTCGGCATCTGCGTAAATACGAAACGTAATCATTCACGGCTTATTCTGTTTGCGCCGGTTTAGCCGGAGTCGGTGTTTCCGGTGTTGAAGTATCACCTTGGGCTGGTGAAGCCGGAGCCGGCTGTTCTACAGGGGCCCGGGCTTTGTCCATGATCGAATCTCCGGTTCGATGACCGGACATCCATGCAAGACTCAAGGACGTGAGCATAAAAATTATGGCGGCAGCAGTGGTGGCCTTGCTCAAAAATGTCGAAGCCCCGGTACTGCCAAACAGAGTTTGACTGGAACCCCCGCCAAACGCCGCACCCATATCAGCTCCTTTGCCTGTTTGGAGCAATACAATCATGATCAGGGCGATACATACGAAAATATGAATGATTATCAGTATTAGAGACATAATATTTCTTACCCTTTAAACTTTATAATCCGGCTAAAGGAGTCGGCGCTTAGACTCGCTCCCCCGACAAGGGCGCCATCAATGTCCGGCATTGCCATTAAATTCAAAATATTATCCGGTTTAACACTGCCACCATACAATATTCTGATGGATTTGGAAAGGTCATTTCCAAAACTTTTCTCAATCAGAGACCGGATAAACTGATGAACCTCCTGGGCCTGATCCTCTGTGGCGGTTTTGCCGGTTCCAATGGCCCACACGGGTTCATAAGCGATGATCAGCGTATCCAGTTGTTCCGGAAGCAGCCTTTCTAACCCCTTCCTAACCTGTTTGTCAAGTACGGATAACGTCTGCTCCGCTTCCCGCTCTTGTTCGGTTTCACCTATACAAAAAACCGGTTTCAGGCCAATCTGGATCGCTGCCTGGATTTTTTGGTTGACGGTTTTATCGGTCTCGCCGAAATACTGGCGACGCTCGGAATGGCCGATGATGGCGTATTGACAGCCCGCTGATTTAAGCATGGGGGCCGATATCTCACCCGTATATGCGCCTTCATCTTCCCAGTAAAGATTCTGAGCGCCCAGCGCAACCGGGCTGTTTTTAATCACCCTGGATACCGATTCAAGAGCCGTAAATGGCGGGGCAATCATGATATCGACGTCTGCGACTTCGCGCACCTGTTCAACCAGCTGCTTTGCAGTATCAGCGGCTTCCTGCGGGGTTTTGTACATTTTCCAGTTACCGGCAATCAGAGGTCTGCGATTTCCCATTTTTATCGTCCTCTCGCCCGGTGGGGCATCGTTAATTCGTTAAATGGTCAATTAATCGAATAGTCAATTAGTAAAATGATAAGTTAATTGGTTAAATCGTCGAATCGTTAAATAGTTTTAAAACGGATTGAATCCTCTGACTAATTGACTATTTGAACATTTAACCAGGTGCCAACATCTTATCGGCATATCAGCTCAACAGCTTACTACCTGGATCTTTCATGAAAATTAATGAGAAGTTAAGATTATTTTTAATGACAACAGGTTAAGCAAACCAGCGAAGTAAACCAAAATACCTATCAGGTATAATGGATGAAAATCATTTTATCTCATTACTTTTCACCCTGCGGGCGAGCCGGAGGCTTCCATCTGCTGCGTTATTAAGGGCTCGCAATAGTTCACTATGGCTTCGCCCTTAAGTGCCTTGCACATGAAAGCCTCCGACTCGTGCAAAATTCAGGTACTAGCTTAACAGCTTTATTATCTGCGGAAATCTGCGAAATCTGCGGACTCTGAAACCAGAGCTATAGCTCCGCTCCCACCATGACCGCCAGGTCCACCATTCGATGTGAATAGCCGGCTTCGTTATCATACCAGGCAAGCACCTTTACCATATTATCGATAACATGGGTGGTGGGGGCATCCACGATTGAGGACAGTGTGGATCCGTTAAAGTCGATCGAAACCAGAGGCGCTTCGCTGTATCCCAGAATGCCGGCCAGGGATTCTTCCGAAGCATTTTTCAAGGCTGCGTTGACTTCTGAGACGGTAATGTCGGTTTTTTCCAAGGTGGCCACAAAATCCACCATCGAAACATTGGGGATGGGGACACGGACGGCAAGTCCGTTAAGTTTGCCGGACAATTCCGGCAGCACCAGCGACACGGCTTTGGCCGCACCCGTGGTGGTGGGTACCATTGAAAGCGCTGCTGCTCTGGCTCGGCGCAAATCTTTGTGAGGAAAGTCCAACAGTCGTTGATCACCGGTATAGGCATGGATGGTGGTCATCAATCCGTTTTTCAAGCCGAAATTTTCCAAAAGTACTTTGGCTACCGGCGCCAGACAATTGGTTGTACACGAGGCATTTGAAATAATATGATGCTGTCGCGGATCATATTGATTCGAGTTGACTCCCATGACAATTGTAATATCGGGATCGCTGGCTGGAGCCGATATGATGACTTTACGTGCTCCGGCAGCCAGATGCCTGGAGGCACTTTCGCGATCACGAAACAACCCGGTGCATTCCGCGGTAACGTCTACGCCGAGTTCGCTCCACCCGAGATTCTCAGGCTCCTTAATAGATCGGATGGCAACGGCTTTGCCATCCACTTCCAGCCGGTCATCTTGAGCGCTAACATCGACATCCAATGTGCCATGTACTGAATCATATTTAAGCAGATGGGCCATTGTGGCCGCGTTTGTAAGGTCGTTGATGGCAACGACTTCAACCTCAGGATTTTTTAAGGCCGCTCTAAAGACGAGGCGCCCGATCCTTCCAAAACCATTAATGCCAAGTTTAACCGTCATAGTCTCTCCCTATACTTTTCCCTCAACCCTCTAGCTCCGTTTATTTCCTTTTAGTAAGCCGCTTGCCAATGAGATACTCTTTTTACCAAATGCTTCCAATTTGACGGCCAATTTGGTGAGGTCCACTTTCGCTCGCGTGTTTGCTGCCTGGATCAAAATTGGAAGATTTACCCCGGAGAGTACCTCAATTTGTCCTTCTTCAAGAAACGAATAGCTCAAGTTGGAAGGTGTCCCACCAAACATGTCTGTTAAGATGAGCACACCATCTTTTGATTTGACCTTTTTTATGCCGTCAGCAATTTTTCTACGCAGCATGTCGGCGCTCTCATTCAAATCAATGGAAACCGAAACCAGTGCTTCAGGGCGTTTGCCGATTATAAATTCAGCAGCTTCAATTAATGCATCACCTAATTGACTATGCGTAACGATAACGATACCGATCATAAATCACCTTTAAAAAAAGTGCCTAAAATGAACGAATACTTTAGGCCTCACGCAAAGGCGCAAAGACGCCAAGAGTTTTTTAATTGTTTAAATCATTATTCTTTGCGAGCTTAGCGGCTTTGCGTGAGTATCAAATAAAATGAATTATTTCCGCTTTTCAGCTTTAGCTCATTTGTTTTTTTGAGATAGCTTCAAGTTATTGGGATTGGTCAATATCACGATGGATAATTTCGACCTGTTTTTTTGTTTTTCGAATGTGATTAAAAATGGTGCGCGCGATGGTCACCGACCGATGCCGGCCTCCGGTGCAGCCGATGGCAATGGTCAAATAGGCTTTGCCTTCTTTTTCGTACATGGGGATCAAATAGTCAAGGAGATCTAAATACTTTTTCAAAAAGGTTCGGGTTTCAACAGGGTTTAAAATGAAATCTTTAATTTTCGGGTTCTCACCATCCAGCGCTTTCAATTCCGGAACAAAATACGGGTTTATCAGAAAGCGGACATCTATTATCAGATCGGCCTCATGCGGCACACCGTATTTAAAACCGAATGAGACAGTTTGGATCCGCATGGGTACAAGTTTTTTGCTTTTGCGGGCAAATTCAAGAATCTTGGCTTTGAGTTCGTGGACATTATAATTGGATGTGTCAATGATTTTGCCGGCCGCCGCCCGGAGATCTCTTAACTGTTCTTTTTCAGCCGTAATACCGTCTATAAGTCCCTTGCCCTGTGAAAGTGGATGTTGTCTTCTTGTGGTGCTGTAACGTTGCACCAAAATGTCTTCGTCGGCTTCCAGAAAAAGGATTTCAAAATGGTATCCTTTTTTCTTAAGAGATTGGAATATGCCCTCATAGGTTAAAAGAAATCCCTTTTCGCGCAAATCCATCACGAAGGCAATACCGGCGATTTCAGTTTCACTTTCGATGGGCAATTCGAGAAACTTCGGAAGGAGGGCGACAGGCATATTATCAACGCAATAAAAGCCGGAATCTTCAAAGGCTGCCATTGCGGTGCTTTTCCCGGATCCCGAAAGTCCGGTTATAATGATGATGGTTAACTGTTTCACATTAGAACGATTCGGATTAAAAGTCTTCATCCTCCTCTTTGATAATATCGAATATTTCATCGCGGTCAGTCGCGTTTTGCAGTCGTTCCTTGAAATGGTCGTTTTTAAGAATTCTGGAGATCCGTGCCAAAAGTTTCAGATGAAGACCGGTTGAATTCTCAGGCGTTATCAGGATAAAAAAGATATGTGTGGGCTCTCCGTCAATCGCTTCAAAATCGACGCCCTTGCGGCTGAGGCCAAAACCGAGAACAAGAGATTCGAGATCCTTTATCTTTCCATGCGGGATTCCGATGCCCCCCCCGATACCGGTACTTCCGAGCCGTTCCCTATCCATTAAGACCCGAACCAGGTCCTTATGATCCCGACCGGTGATGTTGGCCAACGGCGCTACCATTTCTTCGAGAATACCCTTTTTGGTTTGCGATTTTAGATCATCTATAATCGCTTCTTTTTGCATGACATCAAGAATCTTCATGTTAAGCTCGTGCGGATAAAAATCCTAAATAGTTTCGTACAATTTTATTGGGTCGTTTTCATGCCAGGCCGCCAGACGCATAAAGGTAATTCTAAAATCATTAAAATCAATAGGGAAACTTATTTTTGGCCCTCTGCGTCTTTACCTGGGGAATTTCTTCGATTTTGATTTGATCAAAAATAAAATCGGGTAGCGAGTTATACTATCTTTCGATAATTGCGGCAATTAAAACTCACTACCCGCATTTGATTTAGCTGTTGGGTTGAATCAATCCATAATGGCCGTCCTTGCGGCGATACAAAACATTGACCTGGTCAGAACGGGCATTGGAGAACACTAAAAAATTATCATTTAACAAGTCCATCTGTAAAACAGCTTCCTCGACATCCATGGGCTTATACTCAATATTTTTGATTTTAACTTGCCGTTCGAGTTCCTCGTCCGGCAAGTTTATCTCTGTTTGCATCATGTTCTTGTTTTTGGCCCTGGCGCCGGTTCGGCGTTTCCTGATTTTATCCTTGCTCTTTTTTATTTGTTTCTCAAGCTTGTCCAGCACAATATCAATCGCTGAGTACATATCATTGGTTTCTTCTTTACCATTTATCGTAAGTCGGTCTCCATTAATACTAATTTCAGCAGTATGGCGGAATTTCTCAACCAATAAAACCACATTGGCTTCGGCTGGATTGTCAAGTAAACGATCGAATCGATCAAGTTTCTCTCCAACATAGGATTTCAACGTGTCGGAAGGGTCAAGATTTTTAAACGTTACCGATGTCTGCATACGGAATCCCCCTAAATTTGCTTGCGTTTGTTTGACGGTAATACTTTTAACAGTTCACGATATTTCGCAACAGTTCGGCGTGCGATATGAATGTGATGTTCTTCTTTTAAAAGTTGTGAAATTTTATCGTCACTGTAAGGTTTTTTAGAATCTTCATTGAGAATGATCTGTCTAATTTTTTCCTGAACACTGGCGGAAGCAATATTTCCACCGTGGGCCCGCCTAATCGAACTATTAAAAAAGTATTTTAACTCAAAGATTCCTTGGGGAGTGTAAGCGTATTTGTTCGTGGTCACCCGGCTGATGGTGGATTCATGCATCCCGATATCCTGAGCAACATCCCTAAGAACCATTGGTTTGAGATGGGTCACTCCCTTTTCGAAAAATTCCCTCTGGAATTCCAAAATACTGTTCATGACTTTGTAAATGGTCTTTTGGCGTTGATGGATGCTTTTAATCAGCCAGGCGGCCGATCGGATCTTACCATGGATGTAATCTTCGGCTTCCCCCGAAATCTTCTTGCCCCGACTGATGGTATTTTTATAAAATGAGTTGACGCGAAGCTTGGGCATGCCGTCATCGTTGAGCATAACCACAAAATCGTCATCCAATTTGTAGACGTAAATGTCCGGATTAATATACTGCGGTGTTTCATCGCTGAATTGTCGGCCGGGTTTGGGTTCGAAGGCTTTAATGACATTGACGGCGGCAATCACATCGTCCAGGGTTGTTTTTAATGCTTTGCAGATTCCCTTATAATTTTTCTTCTCCAGATCATGCAGATGATTGCTGATGATGTCGGTGATAATTGTATTTTCAAAACCGAAATGCTTGGCCTGGATAATCAAGCACTCTTTAAGATCTCTGGCACATACACCGACAGGGTCAAAGGTCTGCATTTTCGTTAGAATGTATTCAACCTCTTCAACCGGTTTTTCGCTCATTGTTGCAATTTCTTCAACTGAACCATCGAGAAAACCGTCTTTGTTGAGGTTGCCGACAATCTGGCTGGCGATTTCCTCTTCATTCCTGGCCGGCTTGGTCATCAGGAATTGCCATAACAGATGATCCTTTAAAGATTTTTTAGGCGCGATAAAAGCCTCATATTGCGGTGCATCTTTACTTTCGGCTTCATAACTGACCCTGCCGGGAGTATTGTATTCACCCAGATAAATACTCCAGTCAATGTCATCATGAATTTTTTCTTTGATGGTGACTTCCTCGGTTTGGGATGTATCCGAATTTGTGGTTTCAGGCTGCTCCGGTAGATTTTCATCCGACCCGCGATCCTGAACTTCTTCCAGGGCCGGATTTTCCTCCAATTCCTGGCGAATCGTGTCCAGCATCTCCAGTCTTGACAGCTGCAGCAATTTGATCGCCATTTGCAGCTGCGGCGTCATGATGAGCTGTTGAGTTAGTTTGAGTTGTTGTCGTAATTCAAGTGCCATCTTATAATCTGAACTCGTCTCCCAAATATACCCGGCAGGCCGCTTCACTGTTCGCAATTTTTTGCGGAGAGCCGGATTCGATTACCTCCCCTTCACATAATATATACGCCTTGTCACAGACACCCAATGTGTCCCTGACATTATGGTCGGAAATAAGGATACCGATACCGCGTCGTTTAAGGTGACCGATTATTTTTTTGATATCGTTTATCGCTAAAGGATCGACGCCGGCAAACGGTTCGTCTAAAAGAATAAATGAAGGATTTGTGGCAAGTGATCGCGTAATTTCAAGCCGCCTTTTTTCTCCACCGGAGAGCAAGCTGGCTTTTTGTTTGGAGAGATGTTTGATGCCTAACTCTTCAAGAAGCATATCAGCCCGCTCAGCTCGCTCTGAATTCGAAATCGGTAGAATTTCAAGAATTGCCATGATGTTTTGTTTCACAGACAGCTTTCGGAATATCGATGTGTCCTGGGGAAGATATCCGAGACCTTTGCGAGATCTGATGTGCATAGGATAATCAGTGATATCTTCATCGTCAAGAAGTACATTTCCCCCATCGGGCTTTACCATTCCCACGGTTATATAGAAGGTTGTCGTTTTGCCGGCACCGTTGGGTCCCAAAAGGCCGACGACATCGCCACTTTCAACATTTAAGCTAACCGAATTTACAACCTGCCTTGCCCCATATTTCTTAATTAGATTTTTAAGATAAAGTGTTGTCATTTGCTCCGGTTTAATCGATGCGTTCGCGCTTGAGCTGATTTGATGCTTCGATACTCACTGACGACGCATCGACTCAACTATCTTATTTTAGATGAGATGCTCGAAAAATGCAACCCTTCAGATGGTCCGGATATCGTCCATGCCGGAATTCACTTATCTTTTTCCGGTGGTTGAATCACAGCCTTGACACGATTTTCCTCGCTGCTTTCCGCGGTTAGCTTGCCATCTAAGCCCTGCAATGTAAATTTCGCTCCGGTGATCGAATGGCCTCCCTGGGTGACTTTGGACTGCTTACCGGTAAGGATAAGAACCTCCGATTTCATTATATATTCAGCCTTGTCCGTTTCAGCGATGATATCCTCATATATTATTTTTACGTGCCCGGTGGCGATGATTTTTTCGATGGATTCGTTTTTGAGCGTGTTAGTTTGGCTTTTAATTGCATCCGGATCATAAAAAATTATAAGGTGATCTGCGGTGATTACGGTTTCAGCATGGGTGGCTTTGACGTTTCCGACAAATTCAATTACGCCGGCATCAACTTCAGCAAAGAGCTTATCGGCCATAATTCGAATTTGATTATTTTTATTTTTTTTGACATTTGTAGCAATTGTTTCGGAGGCCGTAACGGTTGCATGTGCCCATATAAATACCGTTGCCATGATGAGTGTGCCCAGCCCACCGATCAATGCCATGCGGTGACCGAATCTAAAGTTTAAAATTTTTAGCAATAGTGGCTTCAACGCTTCCTTCCAGCGTAAGTTTTTTTGAATTGAGATCAAATGATATCGAATCAGCTACTACCTGCGTTGAAGTTCCGGAGATAGTTACCGGAACACTCGAATACAGTACGCGCCGATTATGAGCGTAACTCAGTTTTTCGGTTAACAATCGGTATTCGTTGTTATTTACCATGACATTGCCGGATACTTCAATATCGTTTGAATCGGTTTTCAATATGCCTTGATCGGCTACCAGGGTAACCTCACTATTATCTTTGAGAAAAAATGTGACCGTCAGGTCTTTAAGAACCATTTGATTCATCTTTTGGATATAATAGGCCGAGTTGGCCTCAAGGCTCCATTCCTTCTTTCCTTTACGGGTAGCCGTTTGTTGGATCTTGCCGACCGACAAGGTTGCATCGGGCTCGACAGATTCCGGAACTGATTCTGAAATTTTTGAATCCTGCCGAAAACCAATGTAAACCCCGATAACGCCGCCGAGTGTAATTAATATCGTCGCCAGCAGAAATATTTTTATCTTTTTGGGTTTTTTATATTCAGTGGCCATGAATATGCTGCTTTATAGACAAACGACCCGACACAATTCCGCGCTGCGCCGCCAGCTCATCAATCAGATTATTTATCCGCAGATTTCGCAGATTTACACAGATTTAAAAAATTATAAAGAAATTATTGAATATTTATTTCTGCGTAATCTGTGGATTATAAATGCAAATTTCGCTGTCGGTTGGGAATGCCAGAGGTCTGAAATTTCGGAAAAGAATATTTATCCTGCACACCGTTAAAAGTCAAGAAACGAAAAGAGACCTTGATTCTCCCAGGCCGAGCTGTTATTAAAACGAATTTGACTACTTCCTCTTGGTGGAGCGTAACCCGTTGAAAGAAAAAAATAAAAATAGAAAACGATGGCGTGTGGGAATTATCGGTGCCATCTTATTGTTGCCTGTTCTTTGGCTCTTATTGATTCGGTTCGAAGGCCAAAAACCCGAAATTGTTCTTGAACTCACATCGCCCTTTATCGGAAAGTTCCATGAGTTTTCAATCTCGCTCGAGGATAAAAAGAGCGGGCTGCGAAAAATTTGGGTCGCGATGATCAAAAATGGAAAAGAAGTGGTGCTCTCCGATGATGAACTTCCTTCAGCCGGGTTATTCAGCGGTGGAAAAATTAAAACCAAAACCCTGAACATCACATTTGAGCCTGAAAAACATGAATTCTCCGACGGAAAAGCCATATTACGCCTGGCGGTCTGGGATTATTCATGGCGCGGGTGGTGGAAGGGTAATCAAACCTATGTTGAAAAGAGCCTGATTATTGATACGCACCCGCCGGAAATTGAAGTGATTAGCCGGGCACACAATTTGACTCAGGGCGGCGCCGGGCTTGTCATCTACAGCACTTCAGAAGATTGTCGACTTAGCGGGATTCAGGTCGGTGACAATTTTTTCCCCGGTTATGCCGGCTATTATAAAAACCCTCAGATTCGGATGGCATTTATCGGGCTCGGTTATCAACAGGGTCCCGGAACCCGGATTTCGATAAAAGCAGTTGATGAAGCCGGAAATACTGCCAAAGCAGGGGTCAGGCATCACATTCGTAAAAAAGTTTTTAGAAATGATGACATCCGGATTTCGGATCGGTTTTTAAACTGGAAAATGCCCGAATTTGAGAACACTATCACGTCGGAATCGACCGGTTCTTTGGTGGATAAATTTATAAAGATCAACCGGGAATTACGGAAAGCCAATTATCAGCAAATAACTGAGCTGGCCAAAAAGACAGCGACAGTCAAACTGTGGAAAGGCGTGTTTTTACGAATGCCCGGGTCGGCGAATCAGGCGGGATTTGCCGACCATCGTGTGTATTATTATAAAGGTAAGGTAATTGACCGCCAGGTTCACCTCGGCCTGGATCTGGCATCGGTGACGCACGCGCCGGTACCGGCTGCCAACAGCGGAGTCGTCATTTTCAGTGAGCCTTTAGGTATTTATGGGAAAACCGTTCTCATTGATCACGGATTCGGCCTGTTCAGCATGTACGCTCACTTAAATCGTAGCGATGTCAGCCAAGGGCAGCGGGTGTCCAAGGGAGAGACAATAGGCCGTACCGGCAGCACCGGTCTTGCGGGCGGTGACCATCTTCATTTTGGCATCCTTATTCACAACACTTTTGTCAATCCGATCGAATGGTGGGATGCGGCCTGGATAAAAAACAATATCTTATCCAAGATCGAAGTGCTGCCGGCTGCCCCGGCTCATAAATAATTCAGTGGATCGAGTCCCCAATTTACTATGTCTGAAACCTTTCGCGCCTTTATCGCCATCGATCTGCCTGCAAGCATCCGATCCTTTCTGGGGGAGACTCAGGAGATACTCAAGTCCTTTAGGTTTCGGGTAAAATGGGTTCGACCGCAAAATATTCATCTGACCCTTAAATTTTTAGGTAATATTGATCCAGGCAATATCGATAAGATCGTTGCGGCGATGACCTTAGCGGCAAAAGATTCTACAGGCGTGTCTCTGTCTGCTAAAGAAATTGGGGTTTTCCCGGACATCAGACGGCCGCGGGTAATATGGGTCGGCCTTAACGGACAGCTCAAAATACTGGAAAACTTGCAGCAGACTCTTGACGGCCATTTGGCGGATTTGGGCTTTCCCAAAGAAACCCGCGCGTTTAAAGGCCATTTGACATTGGGGCGTGTTAAAGGGAAAATCGCCTCTGCCCGGATGAAAACGGCGATTGAAAAATTAAAAGGGTTTGAATCGGAATCGTTTGAAATCAACGAGATTATTTTGTTTAAAAGCGAGTTGCAGCCGACCGGTGCGGTTTATAGCAAGGTGCAGCGGGTTACCTTGGCAACACTCTAACAATCAATTATTGTCGTTGTATTTATCCTGTGGGATCAGGGTCCTGGGTTCAGCGGCTCGCAGTTTTAGTCAATTAGTTAATTCGTCGAATTGTCAATTAGTCAAAGGATTCAATCCATTTTAAACTATTTAACGAATCAACTAATTGACCATTTAACTATACCTATGGGTTCCGGGGCTCGATAATCCTCAGGAACGACAATCAATAAAGTAATCGAGTAACCCGCATCGAGCAACGCGTATTAAGCAAAGAGGAGGGATTATGGCTATTTCACCGGATAAAGAAAAAGCACTAGAAACCGCTGTGTCACAGGTCGAGCGTCAGTTCGGCAAAGGTGCCATTATGAAATTGGGAAGCCGTCCGGTTATTGATGTACCGGTTATCTCGACCAGTTCGCTTGCCCTTGATAAAGCGCTGGGAATCGGAGGCTTGCCCCGGGGAAGAGTTATTGAAATTTATGGCCCCGAGGCATCCGGTAAAACCACGCTTGCCCTGCATGCGGTTGCCGAAGCCCAGAAGCAAGACGGCATCGCGGCCTTTATCGATGCGGAACACGCCCTTGACACGGCCTATGCTAAAAAGCTGGGAGTCAATTGCGATGACCTGCTCGTTGCTCAGCCCGACACCGGTGAGCAGGCGCTTGAAATTGTGGATATGCTGTTGAGAAGCGGTGCCATGGACATCCTGGTGATTGACTCAGTGGCCGCACTGGTGCCGCGCGCAGAAATTGAGGGCGAGATGGGTGATTCCCATATGGGTCTTCAAGCGCGGCTGATGTCTCAAGCCATGCGCAAGTTAACCGGCACGATCAGCAAAACCCTGACTTCAATTATTTTTATCAACCAGATTCGGATGAAAATTGGGGTGATGTTCGGAAACCCGGAAACAACCACCGGCGGTAATGCCTTAAAATTTTATTCCTCGGTCAGGATCGACATCCGGAGAATTGGACAAATCAAGGACGGGCAGGAAGTCGTCGGAAACCGCACGCGGGTTCGGGTTGTCAAAAACAAGATGGCACCCCCATTTACCGAAGCCGAATTTGATATCATGTACGGAGAAGGCATCTCAAAATTCGGAGATTTAATTGATGTGGGGGTTGAAGCCGGCATTGTTGAAAAAAGCGGGTCCTGGTACAGCTATGACGGCGAACGCATCGGCCAGGGGCGGGAAAACGTCAAAAAATTTTTAAAAGACAACCCGGACCTTTATGAATCGATGTATCTTAAAGCCAGAGAGGCATTGGGGCTTTTGGATCAGGCCAAAGAGCAAGCGAAAGACGTGAAAGCGGAAAAGGTCTAATCGGATACACAATCTCCCTGAAGGCATCGATAATCTTTGGAGATATCAATGACAGGCAATGAGACTCGTACGCAATTTTTAAACTATTTTGAAAAACACCATCACCGGATTGTTCGCAGTTCTTCGCTGGTCCCCCAGGATGATCCCACCTTGCTGTTTATCAATGCGGGCATGGTGCAGTTTAAACGCGTCTTTTTAGGTGAAGACAAAAGAGATTATGTGCGCGCAACAACGTCTCAGAAATGCGTGCGCGCCGGGGGCAAGCACAATGACCTGGAAAATGTTGGCTATACCGCTCGACATCATACCTTTTTTGAAATGCTGGGCAACTTTTCTTTTGGAGATTATTTTAAAGAAGGTGCCATCGAATTTGCCTGGGATTTGTTAACCAACGGCTATGGGCTGCCGCAAGATAAATTGTACGGTTCCATTTATCTTGACGACGACGAGGCCTATGAGTTGTGGCGCAAAAACATCGGTCTGCCGGAGGAGCGGGTCATGCGCTTTGGAGAAGAAGATAACTTCTGGTCCATGGGAGATACCGGGCCCTGTGGTCCCTGCTCTGAAATTCTTATCGACCGCGGCGAACAATATGGATGTGGTAAGCCGGATTGTACTGTGGGTTGCGAGTGTGATCGCTATCTTGAAATCTGGAATCTGGTCTTTATGCAATTTAACCGGGATGCCTCAGGGAAAATGACGCCGCTGCCCAAGCCCAGCATTGATACCGGAATGGGGCTTGAACGCATCGTTTCGCTCATTCAGGACGTTCCGACCAATTATGATACTGACCTTATCCAGCCGATCATCCAGGAGACTGAAAAACTGGCTGAGAAACGATTCGGTGAATCCGGACCTACCGATGTGGCCATGAAAGTCATTGCCGATCACAGCCGGGCGGCCGCATTTTTGATCGGTGACGGTATTATGCCTTCCAATGAAGGCCGCGGATATGTGTTGCGCCGCATTATGCGCCGCGCAATTCGCTACGGGCGCAATATCGGCTTGAATCGGCCGTTTCTGCACAAAACCGCAAGGGTGGTCTTTGATATCATGCAGCCCGCCTATCCCGAACTCGCCGAGGCGTCTGCCTTTATCACCAACGTCATTGAAAATGAAGAGGTCCGATTCCTGGAAACACTGGACACGGGTCTGAAGCTGCTAAACGATACGCTCTCTGAGATCAAGGCCAAGGGTGCAACCCAGGTACCCGGTGATATCATTTTCAAACTCTATGACACTTATGGCTTTCCGGCGGATATCGTCCGGGATGTGGTCCGGGATGAAAACATGAGCCTCGATATGGAAGGATTTGACAGCGCCATGGAGAAACAGCGTGCCAGATCCCGGTCGGTGACCACCTTTGCAAGCATCAGCGAGGCTTATAAAAATTTATCGGCTAAAGGATTCAAACCGGAGTTTCGCGGTTACCAGATGCTGACCTCCGAATCAAAGGTTTTACTTATCGTTGCGGACGGTTCTGAAATTTCTGAAGCCAATGCGGGCCAAACCATTGAGCTGGTTACTGAAGAAACGCCGTTTTATGCAGAAGCCGGTGGCCAGGTCGGCGATGCCGGGGAAATCACCCATAAAAACTTTGAAATGGAAGTTGTGGACACGATCAAAGACCCCACCGGGCTGATCATCCACAAAGGCCATATAATTTCCGGAAAGGTAAAAAAAGGAAAAAAGGTCACGCTTCATGTGGATGGGGCCAAACGCGAGGCAACTGCCTTGAATCATACGGCCACGCACATTCTGCATGCTGTATTGCGCGAGGTGCTTGGCGAACATGTCAAACAGGCCGGCTCGCTGGTCGCACCGGATCGACTGCGCTTTGATTTTACGCATTTTTCCCCGGTCGACCCCGAAACCCTGGCTGAAATCGAAACCCGTGTCAATCGGCGAATCCGTGAGAACGTTGCCACTCATACTGAAGAGATGGAGGCCGAGGCGGCTTTTAAATCAGGCGCCACGGCGCTTTTTGAAGAGAAGTACGGCGATCATGTTCGGGTGGTTTCCTTATCCGATTTCAGCAAAGAGTTTTGCGGGGGTACCCATACCGCTAAAACCGGCGACATCGGACTTTTTAAAATTGTCAGCGAGTCCAGCATTGCCTCCGGCGTCAGGCGAATCGAGGCTTTAACCGGAGAAGGGGCACTTCAGTATGTCCAGAAGACATCCAGGCTTTTGGAGGATACCGCGCATCTGGTCAAAGACAAACCGGATGCCGTAACTTCAAAAGTCGCAAAGATACTAAGTGATTTGAAAACGCTTGAAAAAGAGGTTGAGCGCCTTAAGGCTAAAATCGCATCCGATTCGGCCGAAGTCGGCGGCGACGCCATCAAATCAGTCAACAATACAAAGGTTCTGATTCAAAAGGTGTCGGTGAATAATCCCGCCGCGCTCAGAGATTTAGCTGACAGGCTCAAAGAAAAGCTAAAATCGGGTATCGTTGTGCTGGGCAGTGCCAACGGTCCCAAAGCATTTCTAATCGTGGTGGTGACCAAAGATCTGACCGACCGTTTTCATGCCGGCAATGTCATTAAACAAATCGCCTCAACAGTGGGAGGCAGCGGCGGGGGACGACCGGATATGGCCCAGGCCGGCGGTACAAAACCTGAAAAGCTGGATCAGGCCTTACAAAAGGCCTACAAAGTCATCGAAAACAGCTAAAAGGCCCATATTTTGCCCGCTGGCTGTGTTACAATTCACATCAAAATGCTCACGTACTTACGTGTACGCTCCGCTTTTGAGGCGAATTGCGCCTTGCCATCGAACAAACTATGGGGCTTTTAAACTATTTTAAACAAACGCATTCTAGCGGTTTTTCAACACATCAATCATCGTGTAAACTTTTCCTTTATTCCCTTCGCTGATCCTGGCGCTTAAATATACCAGAGCATCTAACGTACCTTTGGCATAAACGTCGCGGCCGTTGACATTGTGGGTAAATTCAAAGCGGACGGTTTTATCGCCGGAAATCAGGGCGTAGGTGTGCCAGCCATGGCCGGCAAGGTATTCCTGCGGGATGCCCCATTGGGATGATTGCATTTCAGGATCCCGTTCTTTAACAATTTGATCCTCGTTAAAGCTTAACCCCATCTGATTGAAATATCGAACCATGGCTTTCGCCGTACCGCTGGTGTCTGCTTTTCCGTTTTGATGGCTTTCTTTAATTTCCAAAGCATAGCCCTTGAAAAGATCAGGAAAATTTTGGGCCCCATATTCCATCATGGCCTGAAATCCGACAATCTGTTTGGCCATATTCGGTGCAATGACGGCCGAGATGGAGGATACCCGCACGGTTTCTTCGAGCTGATTACGGTCCCCCCCGGTTGTACCCATGACAAACGCCAGATGGTAATTACAATAAAACTCGGCATTGGCATTGACTGCCGATGGGTGGCTAAAGTCTACACTGAGAAAAGCGCCTTCTTTTTGTGCGATTTCTTCAATGACCTGCTCCCGCTCATCCGGCTTAAGCAGGCGCACGGAGGCCGCTTCGACTTTGTGTTCAGCCGCTTGAATTTCCGGTCCTGTCAGTGAATAGAGTACAAGTTCAAACCGTTTGTCAGCCAAAATATGCTGGGCCACATTTACGGCCATGTTGCCAGGAATTCCGTTCACCATTACTTTTGTAGGGTTCATTTTACTACCTCCCAACTGGATTGAATATTTTCGATTGACTATTGAATATTCAAGTCGCCTTTCGAACCGGGTTTTGAATTTGATTATGTTTGATGATCTTATCCATAAGGGCGTTTAGCATTGGCAGTGTTTTTTGTTCGTGTTTTTTAAGATTGTTTCTAAGCGTTCGGACGGCTGGCGGAATATATTGTTCAAAATGGGGTTTTGCTTTGACACGGCTCAAATGCCCAAATGCCCCCAGAATCTGCAGGTTGCGCGTCAAACGGCAGTACCGATAGCAGCGGCGAAAATTATCGGCATTCAGGTTCATATCCGCTTCCAGTTTTTCCACGCAGTATCCGAGCAGCTGAGTTTGGATGTCTTGCGGTAACTGGACATAGGGATCAATCAGTAACGATGCCAGGTCGTATTGGATGGGTCCCAGGCGGCTTCCCTGAAAATCGATAAAATAAAACTCATCATTTTTAGCCATAATATTACGAGACTGAAAATCCCGGTGCATCAGGCCCTCTAAGGCATGTTGCAGGGCATTTTCAGCCAGATATTCAAATTCCTTTTTAAAGTCATCATATATGACTTCTAACCCGAGGTATGTATTTAAAAACGCTTCTACAAAATAGCGGCATTCGTTTTTCAGAATCAGTTTTTTGTTATAGCGGGGCGTCTGATAGGTCCAGGCCACGTTGAATTGTTCCGCACCGGATGCCGAAAATTCTGTCAGCAGATGAATCACGGATTGATACAGGCTGATGATCTTTTCAAAATTGTCGGTTTGCTGCACAATGGTTTGCAAATCGAGATTTCCAAGATCCTCTAAAAACACATATCCGGCGAAGGTATCTCCATCATAGATTTGCGGAACCGGCACGCCCCGGTCGAACAGATGGCGGCCAATGTTTACAAAGGCATCGGCCGCATCTACCCGAGCGGCTTTCTTGATGCCATGATCAACGACTATCATTGACGCTGTACCCATTTTTAATCGCGACCATTGCCGGTCGGACCCATCGCCTTTAAGCGGTTCACGGCAAATAGGGCCGATTTGCAAGTCGGGGAAAACTTGCTTAAATACCTCGGGTGCTGTGACTTCAAATACCGCTAATTTGTAGCGTTCAGCGGTACCGATATCTTTCCAGTAAGTTTTTTTGGAGAGATAGGCTCTTATTTTTTTTCCTTCCGCAATCATACGGGTATAGGCATCAATACTGCTGGATGGCGCCTCAACAGGTATAAAATTTAAGATTTCCGGATCCAATACCTGGATGCCTGTAAAGGTGAGCGCAGCGATCGAGGATCGATCAGTCGTGTCTGAACGGTGATGAAATTCGGTAACAAAACCATCGCTGTCGCAAACGATACTGTTAAAATCGGGGTCGTCCGCAAGCACGAGAGTTGCCGGATGCGAATGCCGACAGTGGAAATCGTAAACTCTTTTGAGATCGATTGTCGTGAAAATATCTGCGTTAATCACCATAAAGGGTTGATCGTTCCAGAAATCTTTAACATTTCTGATGGCACCGCCGGTCCCAAGAATATTCGGTTCATAGCGTGTTTGGATCGGGATGGGGTAAGCTTGGTGCGCGATAAACGATTCGATTTGGTCGTGCAGGTGGTGCGTATTGATAATAACCGCTTTGCAACCGGCATCGATCAGTTTGGTAATCATAATATCCAGGAGCGGTCTGCCCAGGATGGGGAAAAGCGGTTTGGGGGTGTGGTCCGTGTAGGGCCGCAACCGGGTTCCCAGGCCCGCTGCCAGGATCAATGCTTTCATCTTTGATGTCTTGATTTAAGGTTGCAGGGTCTTCAGTGATTTTCGAATGGTTTCTTTGTAGAAGTCGATCTTCTCGATATCGTCTGATCCTTTAATTCCTCGGCTGGTAAAGAACTCGACTGCATTTTTGTAACTGACTTTAGAAAGCGCTTCCGGGTTATCAATTTCATGTCGTTTATACATGCGGTTTGCGTTGGTTTCTATTTTCTTCAAGCGATCTTTGGCTTTCATGGAGTTCTGAGAATTGTTCTGCAAGAAGTTTAATACGATCCAGTAGGATTCAAAGTACGTTTTTAAGAAAATAGAAAAAAGCTTCAATTTTCGTAAGCCTGCTGATGTGACATTATACGTATCAG
The DNA here is from genome assembly GCA_030601425.1 of Desulfobacterales bacterium. Lineage (GTDB taxonomy): Bacteria > Desulfobacterota > Desulfobacteria > Desulfobacterales > JAHEIW01 > JAHEIW01. The sequence goes on along the minus strand of JAUVTR010000001.1, from coordinate 34,332 downwards.
GCAAGGTCTGGTGCGGCATTAAAATGGCATCGTCAATAAAAGCCTTGATGGTTTTACGGACGTAGTATTCGGGTGTTTGGTCGACATCATAAGCGAATTCGAATTTAAAAAAACTTTGCAAGAATTTATAATCGGAATGCAGATCGGCCGCTGAAAATTGAAAGGCATCTTTTTCAAGAATCGCCATACCTGTAAAGGCAGCGGGAATAAAAAAAGAAATGAAATTATTTTTGTAGTATTCAAGAGAGGGTCTGCGGGCGACGTTGATTATATAGCTTCTTTCTGAATAAGGTATCTCCTTATCTTTTGAAACCGGTTCTATGAATTTACTTTGCACATAGGCATCCAGTGCATGTTCAATTGCGTGAATCTGATCCAGTACCAGTGTATCGGCCAGCTTGGCGTTCTGCGTCGTTAAGAATTTGATGTAAGTGTCGATTATCGACGTCATTTGACCGTATGTGAATTGATCTCTGGAACAGTTTAGAATCGCACTGGCAACCAGCCCATAGGCGGTGACAACAGCGGCTCGATTAATAGAGTTGATGACCCGGTAACCCAGATTGCGGCAAAAGGCATTTTGTTCTTTGGGTTTCATTTCCGCCAGGGGGGCACCCAATTTTTCCACCAGCTCATTCACCAGGATGGGCTCGTTAAATTCAATGTATATTTTGCCATAGCGTTGTTTTAGAAATTTTCCGGCCCTGATAACCCCTCGCAGAGTTTCAGGTTCTTTTTGCACGCCCTCAAGCTCTTGCAGGTACGACTTTTCTTCCAGTACCCTGTCATAGCCGATATAAATCGGCACGATTATCATTTCATCACAGGCGCCGTTTTTGAAAGCATTGAGGAGAATCGAAAGCAAACCCAGTTTGGGCATTAGCAGTTTGCCGGTTCGGCTGCGGCCCCCTTCGATAAACTGTTCAATGTTAAATCCTTCTTCAAGCAGTTTATGGATATATTCAGCAAAAACTTTTGAATACAGGACAGCCCCGCTAAAGGTGCGACGGATGAAAAAGGCTCCGCCACTGCGGAATAAAGGCCCCATCGGCCAAAATGACAGATTTTTGCCGGCCGCAACCAATGGCACCGGCATATTATTATTGTACAGCAGATAGGACAAAATTAGATAGTCAATATGGCTTTTGTGGCAGGGAATCAGGATTAACGGCCCTTTTAGCGCCAATCTTTTGATTTTATTTAGCGCATTATTATCGATTGTGACCCCGTCAAATATAGTGCGAGTAATCCACCCAACAATAGCTGCGTAGATCCTTATATAGGCCGGGTTATAGCCGGCGGCAATTTCTTCGATATACGCATCTGCTTTTTTGCGGACTTCAAGTATGGGGAGTTCTCGGTTTTTGGAATAGGTGTCCATGAATTGCTGAAAGCGTGAACTTGTCAGAATGCTTTCCTTCAACTCTTGTCTGCTCTTGCGAATGGGACCGGTAATGCTTTGGCGATGACGGTTCAGCTGAACAAGCAGATTGCGTCGCAGCACCAATGATTGATACTCCAGTGGTTGGTTTTGAATGGAATCATTTTGGAGATACGTTTTTAGATTCACCGGTTCTGAGAGCTCAAAGAAGACTTTGCCGGGATTTTTGAACAATGCGATCAAGCGTCGGATTCGTCCAGGTTTATCTTCGGGACCGAATAAAATATCGATAAGGGTCGGATTGGCGCGATGGGGGTTTTTACTGAAGAACATAAGTTGCGGAATAACATAAACCGGTCGATCGGTGGATTTTTGCAATTCAATTAAATATTGGATTGGATCAGTTTGGGATTTCACAAAGCGGCGGTAAAATCCTCTTTTGCTGACCAGGGAAAGAAAACCGGCTTTGTTTTCCAGCAGGGCCTGCCGAATATAGCCACTTTTATATGAGTTGGGGAACGCCCGCTTGTGAATAAAGTAATCGACATGTGCCACAAGCATTTTTAGCAGGCGGGAAAGTGGCTGCCAGAAATAGATTCTATAGTCAAAGCCAATTTGCGGATACGGAAGATTAATCTGCTGGTATCGGGTGTAATAAAACAGGTATTCAAAATAGCTTCTATATTTTGTAGCGTATACAATGACGGCGTCGTCTTCAAGTTGTTGTAGTAAGTCGGTTTGACTTTTATCAGTCTTAATGCCGGAATAAAAAAGTTTTAGGATAAGTGATGAAAACAGCCCGAGGTTCTTCGGAAGGGCGCAACTATAGTGGTTGTGGGTGCCTTTCAGCATCTTTCCGATCGATCGGTTCCATTTCCGGCTGAATTTTGCCGCCATCTAATCAACCTTTGGTTTTGTGTTCGAATGCTACGTTTGATTTCAAATTACAGATAACGTTGATACTATTTGGATGAAGACCGATATGTTCTACATGGAATTCGGAGGATTGATTGTTGGAGTTTGTCTAAGTATTTACAAATTTATAAAATTTAAGGCTAACAGAACAAAGAGTGCTTTGCAATATTTTATTCGTTCTGTTTGGTTTTGACTTCTGTGACTCCATAAATATGCCAGGGTGACAGAACCCCGCCGGTGTTTATCTTTCCTGATATGCTTCTTCTCCCCGGTGCACCCGATCTGAAAAAGTGTAAATTAAGCTTGTGAAAACACATAGGTTGTGATAGCAAATAATATTACAGAATTCCTGATTCCTGCTGCATTTTCAAACATTATCGCGCGCGCGTCTATGCCGTTCTGTTTCTAAAAAAGTGCACAGAAGCATAAAATCGAATGGATTCTTGCCTTTACCTGTAATTTTTATTTGACGCTCTCAACTAATCATATTAATAATATTGTGTTATCCATTTGTAAAGCCAGTCTCATCTTTTGAATTGATTTTATGTGAAAGGAGGTTAATTTTATATGAAAACTTTAATTGGTGGCGCAATCGCAGCGGCACTGGGCCTCGTTGGTCTCGTCATTTGGTGGGGACAATTCTTAATGGTTTTGGCCGGAATTGTCCCAGCGATGCTTTTGCTGGGCGGTGCTTTAGCTGTTTATCTCGGCTTTGACGAACTTAAAGATACTTGGAAATCGGATGAAGCCGCTGAGCCCGTTCCCGAAAGCAGTGGAGGTGAGGATGTAGAGGAATATAAAAAAGAAATCGACGGTCTTAAAGACGAGATCGAAACGCTCAAGAAGGAATAGCGGCTTTTAAATTTGGAAAACCATCAGAGCCCGGGATGCCGACATGCCGGGCTCTGATTATTTTTTACTTTTTGGGGGCATGTTTGATTGCGGATGTGGCCAAAAAATCCGCTCGCTCATTGCCTTCATCGCCGGAGTGGCCTTTTACCTTAACGATCTTTAGATTTTTAAATTTTGCCATTGTTTTTTTTATAGATTCCACCATTTCCCTGTTTGCCCTAACTTTCCAGCCAAGTGCCAGGACCCCGTGTGCATAATTGCTGTCAGTGAAAATCCGTACCGGAAGATCGGTATTTTTTATGGCCTGCAATCCCGCCTGGATCGCTTTAAGCTCGGCGATATTATTGGTTGCCATGCCGATATATTCTGATATTTCTTTTTCATGTTCGCCAAAGCGCAGCACGACTCCGATTCCAGATGGACCGGGATTTCCGGATGAAGCGCCGTCGGAAAATATGCAGATTTCTTCCCGGCCGCCCGGCTTACGCGCCGCTGTGTTCTTTTCTGACCGTTGAGTTTTCACCGGCTTTGTATCCAGGGGTTTTATGTTGCTTTTGCGAACCCAATATTCATGCGGCTGATCCAGCTGATATTTGATTAAAACCTTTCCGTTCTGTTCAACCGGATTTCCGACAGAATCAACTGACAGCCAGACCTTGTTTTTTTTAAAGCGCATTCGCTTCCATTCCGGATTATCCGTTTCCACTTGTGTTTCTCCCCACTTTGTCAGATGTCAGATGTCAGAAGTCAGAAAACAGATAACAGAAGACAGTAGACTGAATGCTGGCACCATTTTCTAACGCATGTTCTCTGTCATCTGACTGCTGTCCTCTGTCCTCTGTAATCTGACCTCTGGTCACTTGTAAAGGTGAAACGTTCGGCTGATTTCAAAAAATTCATGAAGTTCGGCTTGCCAGGATTCTATAATCGTTTCGATGGGCTCCATATTTTCAAGGCGACTGCGAATTTTGCCATCCCCGATAATCAGATCGATAGGCAGACGCAGGGTTTCGTATTCATAGGGCGGCTGCTTCCATTTGAAGTCGTTTTTGTAATGTTTGATGACCGCACGAAGCAGCCGCAGGCTGGTCTCATACGGTCTGTATGTTTCCGGCTGCGTGACATGAATCTGAAATCCCCGGCATAGTTGAGCCTGCCATTTGTTTGCTGTCGGTTCAAATGCTGCCGGTCTGAGGATAATGCCCGGCATTGATTGTGTGTCAAGAGCGGAAAGAATTCTTTGCGGATCCAGGTAAGGGGCGCCAAAAAGCTCAAAGGGCAGGGTTGTCCCGCGAGCTTCAGAGACATTGGTGCCCTCCCATATAACCTGTCCAGGATAAACCATGGTCGATACGGGACTGGGAAGATTTGGCGACGGTGCAACCCACGGAAGTCCCGTCTGCTGGAAAAACATGGATCGCTGCCAGCCCTTCATCGAGATGATGTCAAGATCACAGCCGATGTCAAAGTGCTCATTAAATAATCTGGCCAGTTCACTCATGGTTAATCCATGCCGCATGGGCAGGGGATAGCGTCCGACAAATGAGCTCCAATCTGGATTCAAGCAGTTGCCTTCTATCGTCATGCCATTAATCGGATTAGGCCGGTCGAGAACCAACACCTTTTTATTAAACGTTTTGGCGGCTTCAAGGCAATGGGAGAGCGTATATATAAAGGTGTAGACCCGGGTACCGACATCTTGGAGATCGACGATAAGTACATCAATGGGGTCAAGCATTTCTTGGGTGAGGATTCGAGTTTCCCCGTATAAGCTGTAAACTGGAATGTGCAATACCGGATCAATCATATCACCGGATTCAATCATGTTATCCTGTTTTTCTGCGAAAAATCCATGCTGGGGAGAATACAGGGCGGTCAGTTTGCCCGGGAAGCGGCGATCGACCAGAAATCGGGCATGATTGAGCATCCGGTCTACTGAAGCCGGATTACACAAAAGTCCCAAACGGCTGTCCGCAATCCATTTTGGCGGTGATTCTAAAAATCTTTCCAGTCCGGTTTGTACGGTCGTCAAAGTCACTCCTATTCTGAAGGGTGTTTATAACCCCATGTATTGCCTGAAATGCCTAAAATGCCTAAAATGATCTAAAGTGCCTAAAGCCCGCCCTCGCGCTATAAAATACTATCATGCGATTACTTCAGTTAACGTGGAGGATTTCGAGTAACCCCTTAAATCTGTAATCAGGGTCTGGGCCAGGGTTATGGAGTCGCCATGCTCCATCTTTTTAAATAAAATGGATCGTTCGACTCAGTCGTTCGACCCAGAGGCTCTCGACGGGCAGAATTCATTAATTTTAGGCATTTTAGATCATTTTGAATTTTAGCTCACTTTTTTTTGTAGGCACTTTTTTATTATCATATTGCTGTCCGTATTCAAAGTGAAAAAGCTTGACATCACAGGGAATAATTCTTACAAATGCAGGCTATTTTTGGTTGGGTTGCCTGTGTGTTTTGCCCATTTTACATCGTATCGGAACCACATTAGCCTCTTAATAATTATTTTTGCACTATTAACTTTTCCGGTTTTTCCGGGTTAGGCTATTGAGTTGATAACTGGTGGAAATTAATTTAACAGGAATTGTCGTTGTCGTCGGTAACTACGGCAGCGGTAAGACCGAAGTGTCCATTAACCTGGCTGTGCACCGCAAACGCGCCGGGGTGGATGTGCGCATTGCCGATCTTGATCTGGTTAACCCGTATTTTCGAACGCGTGAAGCCAAAGGGCCGCTTTCAGAAATGGGAATTGAGGTTGTGCTCCCGCCGGATCAATACCTGCATGCCGATCTTCCAATTCTAAGTCCGCTTGTTGCCGGAATGATACGCCAGCCCGCTGAGTTGACGCTGTTGGATGTCGGCGGTGATGATGCTGGCGCGACCATCCTGGCGACACTTGAAGATGCTTTTAAAAACAGACTCATAAGGGTTTTGCAGGTGGTCAATCCGTTAAGACCTTTTACGGAAACATTTGAAGGCTGTCTCAAAGTCCGCAAAGAGATCGAGCAGGCCGCCAAGTTGGCTGTCGATGGCATTATCGGCAACGCTAATTTAATTGATGAAACCTCAGCGGATGATATTTATGACGGCTATGAATTTGTTAACGGATTATCCGAACAAAGTGGTTTAGCGCTTGAATTTATTACTGTTGCCCGCGAATTATTGCCCGCGATCGATGTGCGGCGATTTTCCTGCCCGGTTTTGTCGATAGAAAGACAGCTGGTTCCGCCGTGGAAAAAGGCGCTCCCATTTGAAAAACAGAGCCCATCGGGATGATGGTTGCGATTTAAAGCTTCTGGCGCTATTATGGATCCGGCAAAAAAGTAGCTATTGATTTTGTTCACCACAAAGGCACAAAGGTCACAAAGATTAAGGCCAGAGATTTTTTATTCCTCACTTTGTGGCCTTCGTGAACTCCGTGGTTGAATCCAAATATGCAAGTAAATTATATTATTTTAGATAAAATAAAAATCGGTTTTAAAGCTCGGTGAAGGAGTTTTGATCTATGACATATCAGCATTCAGTTGACGAGGATCAATGTAAAGGCTGCGGGTTGTGTGTAGCCGTTTGCCCTAAGAACGTTTTAGAAATTTCCAATAATGTTAACACCAAAGGCTATTTTCCGGCATATCAGGCGCGTCCTGAAGATTGCATTTTTTGCGCACTATGCTGCACGATGTGCCCGGATGTCGCCATAACCATCAGAGAAATTGAAGAAGAAGCGGCAGCGAAAAAATAATCGGAGGATATTATGGGGAAAGTATTGATGAAAGGCAATGAAGCCATTGGAGAGGCCGCTATTCGGGCAGGCTGTTTGAATTATTTTGCCTATCCAATCACGCCTCAATCTGAAGTTGCTGAATATCTCTCCCGCCGATTACCGGAAGCAGGCGGTGTGTTTTTGCAGGGTGAAAGCGAAGTGGCCGTATCATATATGATCTTTGGCGCCGCTGCCTGCGGGGAGCGGGTGTTTACAACCTCTTCCAGCCCCGGCATCAGTTTGATGAGTGAAGGCATCAGCTATATCACCGCGGCCCAGTGCCCGGCGGTGTTTGTCAACATCATGCGCGGCGGGCCGGGATTGGGTGGTATCCTTCCTTCTCAGGCCGACTATATGCAATCGGTAAAAGGGGGCGGGCACGGAGACTATAAACTGCTGGTCATGGCACCGGCCAGTGTTCAGGAAGCCGTTGAGATGATGATGGGCGCATTTGCTCTGGCCGAGAAATACCGCAATCCGGTAATGATCCTGGGAGACGGGCTTATCGGTCAGATGATGGAACCGGTGGAATTCCCGGATTCGCTTAAAGCCGAACCCACCAACAAAGATGATTGGGCCACCAACGGCATGGCGACGCGCAATCGCAAGCGGCGCAACCTGGTTAAAACGCTCTATCTGGATCCCGAGGAACTCAATTCTCACAATCTGATGTTAAAAGCCAAGTATGAGCAGATGGAACGGGAAGAGGTGCGCTATGAAGCCTACAATGTCGATGGGGACTATCGCGTGCTTATCGTCAGCTACGGCACCATGAGCCGGGTATGTCGAACTGCCATTGATAATCTCAAAGAGCAGGGATTTGAAGTGGGTATGATCAGACCCCAGACCGTATTTCCGTTTCCAAAGACTGCCATCTACGCTGCGGTTGACAGGCAAAGCTGCCGGGCTGTGCTGTGCGTGGAAATGTCCATGGGACAGATGGTGGAAGATGTTGAACGCAGTGTTTCCGGCCGGCGCCCGGTGCATTGGTACGGCAAATGTGGCGGTGAAGTTCCCACTCCCGAAGAGGTCATGGAAGAAGTTCGCAAAATAGTTAAATAGTCAAATAGTCGATGGGTTGAATAGTTATTAGGTTTAACCGTCAGTGCTTTTTTCATCAAACTAATTAACCAGTTAACCATTCAACAAATCGACCAAATATAGGAGAAAATAAATGGGGAAAACATTTCAGAAACCCGAAGCCCTGGCCGATACGATCACTCACTATTGCCCGGGCTGTACGCATGGTGTGGCGCATCGACTCGTGGCGGAAGTGATCGATGAACTCGACATCCGCGGCCGAACCGTTGGTATTGCGCCAGTGGGGTGTGCTGTTTTGATGTATAACTACTTCACCTTCGACTTTCAGGAAGCCGCCCACGGTCGCGCGCCGGCGATGGCGACCGGCATTAAACGTGTGCGCCCTGATCTGGTTGTATTTACCTATCAGGGTGACGGGGATCTGGCCAGCATCGGGATGGGTGAAATTGTGCATGCAGCCAACCGGGGGGAAAAGTTTACGGTTATTTTTATCAATAACGCAGTCTATGGTATGACCGGCGGTCAGATGGCGCCCACAACCATGCCGGATCAGCGGACCACCACCTCACCCTTTGGGCGCAAAATTCTGGATACCGGGATGCCGATAAAAATGTCTGAAATGCTGGCCGCACTTCAGACGCCGGCCTATATAACCCGTCAGACACTGCTAAATCCCAAATATATCAACAAAGCGAAAAAGGCTATCAAAAAGGCTTTTACCTATCAAATAGAAAATACGTGTTTTAGTTTTGTCGAATTGGTCAGCACCTGCCCAACAAACTGGGGGATGACGCCGCTGGATGCAATCAAGTGGGCTGAAGAAAAAATGCTTCCTTATTATTCTTTAGGCGTTTTTAAAAGACCTGAAGAAGAGGAGAGCGCAACGAGTTCGTCATCCGCAAAAAATGGTTAAATCCATTGCTCTTTACTGTCTTGTAACGATTGAATATTTTCGATTGAATATTGAATATTTAAGGAATTCTTTCCATTTTAAAAAGGACGGAGCGAAGCGACATCCATAAATATTCAATTTGAAATCTTCAATTTTCAATTCCCCGATAAACCGGGATTTCTGCTTCGCTCCAACCGGCTCGTCCGGGTTAGGGGAGGAGGTATAATGCAAAACGAAATTCAATTCGCCGGATTCGGCGGCCAGGGAATTATGCTAATGGGTCAGATTATGGCTCAGGCTGCCATGGATCAAGGCTATGAAGTCGTTTGGATTCCGTCATACGGGCCGGAAATGAGAGGGGGTACGGCTTATTGTACGGTGGTGATCAGCGACCGGCCTATCGGTTCTCCGATTATTCGGAATCCGAAACATCTGGTAGCGATGAATCGCCCTTCTCTTGAAAAATTCGCACCGGCTGTAAAATCCGGCGGCATCATCTTTATCAATAGTTCCATCATTTCGATTGATGCCGGTCGGGACGATGTGGACGTTCTTAAAGTTCCGATTATCGAAATTGCCAAGGAATTGGGAAATGTTAAAGCTGCCAATATCGTGGCACTGGCGGCATTCGTCAGTCGCAGCCAGGTGGTCGACTTTGAGCGGTTGCGTGAATCGGTAAAAGTCAAATTTGCCAGTAAAGAAAAACTGATCCCGCTTAACATGAAGGCACTGGAAGAGGGCCAAAAAGCCGCAATGGCAACTTAACAAAGATCGAATAATTTCTGTACCCGAATCTATACTTAATAAATCGAAAAGTAATTTACCACGAAAGCGCGAAATGACGAAAACACGAAAAAGAAAGAATATTTCGTGCTTTTATGTTTTCGTGATTTCGTGGTAATTTTTTAAATTATATTTTTAATCTCAAAAATGTATTAACTTGTAATATTAACGCTTTATACCTAAAATGAAACTGAAAATCCCGGATTATTTCTCAAAGATTAAACCCTATGTTCCCGGGAAGCCTGTCGAGGAAGTTCAGCGGGAATATGGGATCGATAATCCCATTAAGCTGGCGTCCAATGAAAACCCATTGGGACCGTCACCGATGGCTGTTGGAGCCATCCGCCGGGCAATAGCAAAACTGCATCGGTATCCGGACGCCGGTGGCTACGAACTGATTCAATCTATTGCTGAAAAGAATAACATTGCTCCGGAAAATATTGTTTTAGGAAACGGATCCGACGATATCATCGCTTTGCTGGCGCGGGTTTTGTTGAGACCTGATGACGAGGTTATTTTACCGCAACCGTCCTTTCTATTTTATGAAATTTCGATTCTTACCTCCGGTGCTATTCCGGTCTGGGTTCCCCTAAAATCGTTTGAAACGAATCTGGCAGGCATGTTACGGAAAATAAGCCCGAAAACCCGCATGATCTTTATAAATGTTCCCCACAATCCGACCGGAACTATTATATCAAGACATGATTTTGAAGAATTTATCGCAGAGATTCCGCCCCAAATCGTCATTGTGTTGGATGAAGCCTATATCGAATTTGTCAGAGAATCGAATTGCGCTAACAGTTTTGAATTTTTGAGAACCGATAAAGCCATTGTGGGGATACGCACGTTCTCCAAAGCTTTCGGTTTAGCGGGACTGCGTGTGGGCTACGGCGTGATGCCGTCGGCTTTGGCCGAACTCCTTCACAGGGTCAGACAACCGTTTAATGTCAATACACTTGCCCAGGTGGCAGCGTCCGCTGCGCTTAACGATACTGAATTCCTGCAAAAGACTGTCGATCTGGTTCACAACGAGCTCGAATTTATATATGGCGTTCTGGAAAAGCTGGAGATGCCTTATATTCGATCCCAGGCCAATTTTTTTATGGTCAAGGTTGGAGATGGGAGAACCGCGGATGAGGTTTTCGAAAATCTTCTTAAACAAGGGGTGATCGTACGCTCATTGACATCTTACGGATATTCGGAATATATCCGGGTAAATATTGGAAAACATGAGGAAAATATTCGTTTTTTAGAAGCGTTTGAACAGGTAATTTAAGCGATCAGAAATCAGAAGACAGAAGTCAGAAGTCAGAAGATAGATGAAAACCGGAGAAGGGCAGCCCTCTGCGGCTGCCGGAAACCAGTGACGGGTAGCAGTAACTAGTAGCCAGTGGCCTGAAACCTGACACCTGACACCTGACACCAGGACTATGAAGAAACTATTGATCACCATTGATGGGCCTGCCGGGGCCGGAAAAACAACCGTGAGCCGGGCGCTCGCCGACCGGCTGGGATACCGTTATATCAATACCGGCGCCCTTTATCGCGGGGTGGCTTATGAGGTTAAACGTCGCGGAATCAACCCGGAAAATGAAGCCAAGTTGCAGAAACTTTGTCATCTAATTCAGCTTGGTTTTGAATCGAAAGGGACGGGGTTGCGGCTCTATTCAGATGGGGTCGACATTTCAGACCCTATACGCACTCCGGAAATTAGCATGCTGGCATCGGCAGTTTCGGCTAAATCGATTGTGAGGGATTATTTGCTTGAAGTGCAAAGAGATATTGGCCAAAAGAAAGCGGCGGTTTTTGAAGGACGCGATATGGGAACCATCGTCTTCCCCGAGGCTGATGTTAAATTTTTTTTGGATGCATCATCAAAAACCCGAGCCCTGCGTAGGTATCAAGAGCTCGAATCTAAATCAAGCCAGTCTCTGGAAGAGGTTGCGCAGGATATGAAAAAGCGCGACACAAATGACAGCACGCGGAGCCTGGCGCCTCTAAAACCGGCTGATGACGCGATTCGGATTGATTCCACCGGTTTATCTGTTGAGAAGGTGGTTGATTTAATGCTGTCGTACATCGAAAAAAAGCTATAAATAAATTGGAGAATAGTTGCTATTCCTAATCTCAATAGTTCTGATCCACGGATTTTACCAAAAATTAAATAAAGGATTGCATTTTTTCGCCATTCTGTTAAAGATAGGAGGTTGCGCCAGGGCTCTATCTGGCTGCAATAAAATAGGCTAAGGGGGACTAATTATTCATGGTTGATGAAACAAACAAGGATGAAACTCAAAATGAAGAGCAAACTGAAATTACTGATGACATGGCTGCTGAGCAATTGAAAACCGAAAGTAAACCGCAAAAGGAAGAAGTCAAAGCCCAGGAATCACCGGATGGCTCATCCGAAGATATTCCAAAAGATGCGGGTGACAGCATGGAAAGCGTAATGGACATGTATGAAGAAAGTTTTAAGCGCTTTGCCGAGGGAGAAGTGGTCACCGGCAGGATTATTTCGATAGATAAAGATCACGTTCTGATTGACATCGGATACAAATCTGAAGGCCAAGTACGGATGCAAGAATTTTTAGATGAAAACGGCAATATCACGGCCAAAGTGGGAGATGCCATCGAGGTTATGGTTGAATGGTGGGACGATGAAGAGGAGCGCGTCCTGTTATCCAAGGATAAAGCCGCCAATATAAAAATCTGGGAATCGATTAAGACGTCCTATGATGAAGAAGGTACCGTCAAAGGAACGATTACCAACCGGGTCAAGGGTGGATTTTCAGTGGACATCGGCGTTCCGGCGTTTTTACCCGGCTCCCAGGCGGATTTGCGACCGATTCGAAATCTTGATGAAATGGTCGGCAAAGAATTTGATTTCAAGATTCTAAAATACAACCGTAAACGCAGTAATATTGTTCTTTCCCGGCGGGCCATTTTAGAGAAAGAACTCGACGAAAAACGTACCGCCACCCTGGCCAATATCGAAGAAGGCAAGGTTGTTGAAGGCGCCGTTAAAAACATAACCGAGTATGGCGTATTTGTGGATCTCGGCGGTGTTGACGGACTGCTTCACATTACCGATATATCATGGGGACGGGTGAAGCATCCCTCAGAGCTTTTTTCAATCGGCGATGATATTACCGTTAAAATCTTAAATTTGGACTTGGAAAACGAAAGAGTCTCATTGGGAATGAAACAGCTTGCCGAAGATCCGTGGACCACGGCTGCTGAAAAATACGCCGTTGGTTCCCGTGTGACGGGCAAGGTCGTCAGCCTGACGGATTACGGTGCATTTATAGAGCTTGAAGAGGGCATCGAGGGACTCATCCACGTGTCCGAAATGTCTTGGACACGCAAAATTCGGCATCCATCCAAGGTGGTGTCTGTCGGAGATGAGGTGGAAGCTGTTGTGCTGGATATAAAACCCGAAAGCCGTCGGATTTCTCTGGGGATGAAACAGGTTGTTCCGAACCCATGGGATGTGATCAGCGGAAAATACCCGATCGGTACCACCATTGAAGGGAAAATAAAAAACATTACGGATTTTGGGTTGTTTATCGGTATTGATGAGGGCATTGACGGGCTGGTTCATATTTCCGATATTTCCTGGACAAAACGGATTAAACACCCCTCTGAGCTGTATAAAAAAGGCGATGTTGTCCAGGCTATCGTGTTAGATATTGAAAAAAACAACGAGCGGTTTTCCCTGGGCATCAAGCAGTTACAGAATGATCCATGGCAGTCGGTGTCCGAACGGTACGAAGTTGGCAAAGAAATAACCGGAACCATCACCAACCTGACGGATTTCGGAGTCTTTGTTGAGCTGGAAGAAGGGATTGAAGGCCTTGTACATATCTCTGAGATCAGCAAAGATAAAATAAAATCACCGACGGAAAAATTTAAGGTGGGCGATGTCATTACTTCCAGAGTCATGAACATCAACACTGAAGAAAGGCGCATTGGTCTTTCAATCAAACGACTCGAAATTGAGGATGAACAAAACCTGCTCAGCGACTATGCGAATAATATAAGGCCCGCTACATCCTCTTTTGGCGAAATTTTGCGCGAGAACTTGCAAGAGAAATTAAACGACGACTAAAAAAATCTCTGCCCATGCAGCAGAATGAATATCTGGACTGGGTTTGTGATGGCCAACCTTCGTAAACCTGTTTAGGAAATATTTATTCGCTTGGGCAGAGGTTTTTTACTCAAAAATACTTACATCCCCCATCCCTTTGCGGATAACCTCAGGTGTGTCATCTATCAAGGAAATAACGCTCGACGGTTTTCCCGAGACGATATCTCCATCAATCACCATATCAATGCGGTCTTTAAATACGTCATGAATCAGGGAAGCATCATTCAGGATGCTGCCATCGGGCATCGTGGCGCTGGTGGTGATAATGGGATTTCCCAACCCCTCTACCAGCTCGAGACATATTTTATGATCCGGCACACGAATTCCAGCGGTTTTGCGTTTGGTCAACATAATTTTGGGTACGAGTTTGGAACCTTCAAGGATGAAGGTATAGGGGCCCGGTAAAAGCCTTTTCATGGTCTTATAGGCATAATTGGATACCTTGGCATAATGACTGATGTTTTTGAGATCTGAACAAATAAAACTAAAGGGCTTGCTTTTATTTCGTTGTTTCAATTGGTAGATGCGTTCAATGGCTTTTTTATTCAGGATATCACAGCCGATGCCGTAATGGGTATCGGTTGGATAGACGACGATGCCGCCATTTATAAGGATGTTGACCGCCCTTTGAATGAGTCGAGTCTGGGGGTTGATTGGATTTACTTTAATCAGCATATTTCAAAAACCCCATATTCTAATGTGAAATCCCGCCTATCTGAGGCGGATAAAATGCATTTTGGAGATAGCTTCTATTATGCAAATAGGCTGCTTGTCAAGGAAGCAAATTAATGATTGCTAAAGGCGGTGTGTTTTGCTATTCGGGTGCCTAAACGAATCTAACGGAGAAAACACATGCCAAAAATACCGCCTGAAGAAGCATATTCCTTTGACGATGTATTACTTATTCCGAATTATTCTGATGTGTTACCCAAAGATGTGAATGCCAGCACCCGTCTGACCCAAAATATCACCTTAAACATACCGATTGTCAGTGCCGCCATGGATACCGTTACCGAAGCGAATACGGCCATCAGCATCGCCCGGGAAGGCGGTATGGGTTTCATCCATCGCAATATGAGCATCCAAAGTCAAGCGATGGAGGTTGACAAAGTAAAGAAATCAGAAAGCGGTATGATTGTAGATCCGGTTACGATTCACCCCGAACAGAAAGTGAGCGAAGTCCTCAAGTTAATGGAAAACTACCGCATATCCGGGCTGCCGGTGACCAAGGAGGACCAACTCGTGGGGATCGTTACCAACCGGGATTTACGGTTTGAAACCGATCTTGGAAAAAATGTTTCGGATGTTATGACCAAAGAAAATCTGGTGACCGTTACTGAAGGAATTACCCTGGAAGACTCGAAAAAACTGTTGCATCAGCACCGAATTGAGAAGCTGTTGGTGGTTGACAAAAAGGGTCGCTTGACCGGTTTAATCACCATTAAAGACATTGAGAAACTAAAAAAATATCCGAATGCGTGTAAGGACAGGATGGGCCGGTTGAGGGTCGGCGCGGCTGTTGGGGTCGGTCCGGATATGGAAGAACGCGTAACGGTCCTGTTAAGCGCCGGTGCTGATGTGGTTTTAATTGATACCTCACACGGACATACTGAAAATGTCATCTCTGCCGTTCAAACTTTAAAGAGTAACCACAAGGACCTCGAGCTTATAGCCGGCAATGTCGGCACGGCCAGAGGGGCGGAAGATTTGATAAATGCCGGTGCTGATGGTGTCAAAATCGGCATCGGCCCGGGATCCATCTGCACCACGCGCATCATTGCAGGTATTGGTATTCCTCAATTTACCGCCATTATGAACTGCCGGGCCATTTCCGGTAAAACCGGTGTCCCCTTGATCGCAGACGGCGGCATCCGGTTTTCAGGAGATATTACCAAGGCGATCGGTGCCGGCGCCCATGTAGTTATGATCGGCGGTTTATTTGCCGGCACCGAAGAGACTCCAGGGGAGCAGATTTTTTTTCAGGGTCGCAGCTATAAAGTATACCGCGGCATGGGTTCCATCGAGGCCATGAAAAAAGGAAGCAAGGACCGCTATTATCAAACTGAAAAAGCCGATGAAGACAAGCTGGTTCCGGAGGGTATTGTCGGCCGTGTACCTTACCGCGGAACTCTCGCCGGAACGATCTTGCAACTGATTGGCGGATTAAAGGCCGGCATGGGGTATGTGGGCTGTCGCAACTTAGATGAGCTACGCGAAAAGGCCCGATTCGTGAAAGTCAGCGCTGCCGGTATGCGCGAAAGCCACGTGCATGATGTGATTATCACGAAAGAGGCGCCCAATTATTCCCTGGAGTAGAACCCATCTCAAAAATGCCATTCTCGAGGACGAGGACGACGACGAATACGAGGTTAGACAACGTTCCTTCTCGCTTCGTACTCGTCGTCGTCCTCGTTCTCGTTATCTAATGCGCAATAGTTTCGTTATGGGCTTCTTAAAATGCTCGCATGCTAGCTTTTAATCCGTTTATGCGCCTTCGTCTTTTAGCAGAAAATCGAGCATCGAAAAAAAATCTCATTTATGGTATAAATAGAAGTCTTGCCCATTTGCCCTCACAAATGATTGATCTTTATTTAAACTTTAATTTTTCAAGCTAAATTCAATTTTGAAACGAGTGATTTATGACCGAGGCCATTCCTGATTTTGTTCATCTGCATGTCCATACCCAGTATAGTCTTTTAGACGGCGCCATCCGGATTGATGATCTTTTAAGACGTGCCGCTGAATTTGAAATGAAAGCCGTAACCATTACCGATCACGGGACGTTGTTCGGGGCGGTAGAATTTTATGAAAAGGCCACCGCGGCAGGGATAAAGCCGATTGTCGGCTGCGAAATCTATGTGGCTCCCAGGACCCGGTTTGATAAGACGCCCCTGGACAATAAAGATCTTTCGCATCTAATTTTGCTGATCAAAAATGAAGAAGGTTACCGCAACCTGTGTAAGCTGGCCACAGCTGCACAGCTTGAAGGCTTTTACTATAAGCCTCGTATTGATAAACAAATCCTCAAAGATTGCAGCAATGGCTTGATCGGCTTAACCGCCTGTCTGCACGGCGAGATCCCGCGTTGCATCCAGCAGGGACGCATCGATCAGGCTGAGGAGGTGGTTCGCGGGTATCGTGAAATTTTTGGGGATAATAATTTTTTTCTGGAAGTACAAAACAACGGGATCATAGAGCAAGAGCAGGTCAATCAGACGCTTTTAGATATCAGCCAACGGCTGTCGATTCCCCTGGTGGCCAGCAATGACTGTCATTATCTGAGTAAAGAAGATGTGCGCGCGCATGATGTGCTGCTGTGCATTCAAACCGGCAAAACGATTCAGGATAAAGACCGCCTTAAGTTTCGGACCGATCAGCTTTATTTCAAATCCAAAGCTGAGATGCACGCCGCGTTTAAGGACTATCCGGGGGCGCTGAGCAACACCGTGGATATTGCCGACCGATGTCATATCGACTTTGATTTTAATACATATCACTTTCCACGCTTTGCCGATGAGTCAGAGTTGAGCAGCGATGAGCTATTTGCCCAAAATGTCCGGCAAGGATTTGAGCTGCGAATACAGCGGATTAAAGAAAAGGATCCGCAAATAGATGAAGCGCTTTATCGCGATCGCCTGGAATATGAAATATCGGTCATACGCGATATGGGATTTTCAGGCTATTTTTTGATTGTTGCTGATTTTATTCGTTACGCCAAAGAAAATGATATACCCGTCGGGCCCGGGCGGGGTTCGGCCGCCGGCAGTCTGGTGGCTTATAGCCTGGGAATTACCGATCTGGATCCCATCGCCCATGGTCTTATTTTTGAGCGTTTCCTTAACCCGGCCCGCAAGAGCATGCCCGATATCGATGTTGACTTTTGCATCGACGGCCGGGAAGATGTTTACAAATATGTGGTCGACAAATACGGGGGCGGGGATTATGTCGCCCAGATTATTACCTTTGGGAAACTGAAAACCCGGGCGGTTATCCGGGATGTCGGTCGTGCGTTGGATATTCCGCTGGCGGAGGTGGATGCGATCGCCAAAATGGTTCCCGATATCTTAAATATCAGTCTTGACGGGGCTCTGGCACGGGAACCCAGGCTGCGCGAACTCGCGCGCCAAAAGCCTGAAATCGATGAGCTCATCAAAATTTGCCGGGTTTTAGAAGGCCTTCCAAGACACGCATCGACCCATGCCGCCGGTGTGGTCATCGCCGACGAGCCCCTGGTCAACTATATGCCGCTTTACCGCGGGAAAAAAGGTGAGGTGGTGACCCAGTACGATATGAAGATGGTCGAGAAAATTGGACTGGTAAAATTTGATTTTCTGGGCCTGCGCAACCTGACGGTCATTGCCAACACTCTTTCCCTAATCGCCGGCCAGCAGAAAACCCCGCCGGATCTTGAGAACATCGAGTTGACCGATGCAGACACTTACCGCCTTCTGTCTGCCGGAGATACCACCGGAGTGTTTCAGCTTGAAAGTCCGGGAATGAAGGATTTGCTCGTCCGGCTCAAACCGGAATTATTTGATGATGTTATCGCTTTGGTGGCTCTTTATCGCCCCGGGCCGATGGAAAGCGGCATGATTGACGATTATGTGGCGCGCAAGCATGGTAAAAAGAAGGTGGAGTATCTTTTGCCTCAGCTGGAGCCGATCTTAAAAGAAACCTATGGCGTGATCGTCTATCAGGAACAGGTCATGAAAATAGCCAACGATCTGGCCAACTATTCTATGGCGGAAGCCGACGATCTGCGCAAGGCCATGGGCAAAAAGATTCAAGCGATCATGGCCGAGCACCGGGAGCGCTTTGTCAATGGAGCCACTGAAAACGAGATTGCCTCCGATGAGGCCGCACCGATATTTTCTCTGATGGAAAAATTCGGAGGGTACGGGTTCAACAAATCCCACAGCGCGGCCTATGCACTGATTGCCTATCAAACAGCCTATCTCAAGGCCCACTTTCCGGTCGAATTTATGGCCGCATTGCTGACCAGTGAAATGCATTCCACCGATGGTGTGGTAAAATACGTCGTTGAGTGTCGCAGTCACGGGATTGAGGTTTTGCCACCGGATATCAATTACAGCGATAAAGCCTTTAATGTTTATGGTGATAAGATCCGGTTCGGTTTGGTAGCGGTCAAGAATGTGGGTGAGGGTGCCATCGAGGCCATCATTGAGTCCCGTGGAGACGAAGGGTTCTCGTCTTTTTTTGATTTTTGTGAGCGGGTAGATTTAAAAAAAGTAAATAAACGGGTGGTTGAATCGCTCATTAAATGCGGCGCTTTTGATTCTACCGGTTTTAACCGCTCCCAGATGATGGCGTCTCTGGAAGATGCGTTGGATTACGGCCAGCGCGTGCAAAAGGAACGCCTCGATCCTCAAATAGGGCTATTTGACGGTACGGTAAATCCACAAGTTATCAACGCACCGGCCTTTCCGGAAATCGAGGAATGGTCGGAAAATCAGCGCCTGGCTTTTGAAAAAGAATCCCTTGGGTTTTACATCAGCGGACACCCCCTGAAGCGCTATGAGGATTTACTCGACAAATTTACCAATGCCAATGCGATCTCCATTAAAGAGTTAACAAACGGCGGCGCCGTTCGAATCGGCGGGCTGATTCGCAGCACCAAAATTATCAAAACAAAAAGGGGTGATTTGATGGCCTTTGTCACCATTGAGGATCTGCACGGTGCGGTTGAGGCCACGGTGTTTTCGAGGGTGTATGCCAGTGTGACGGATCTGCTCGTGGAGGATAATCCGGTTTTGATTCAGGGACAGGTACAAAAGGATGAACAATCGGTTAAAATTTTGGCTGAAAAGGTTGTCGCCATGGATAAGGCCGAGGAGACCTGGACGGCCAGCATCCATTTTAATCTGGAAATCTCGCGCACCGATCGCGAGGCCCTAGCAAAACTCCATGAAATATTACAAGGACATCCGGGTGGGTGCCGCGCTTACCTGCATTTGCGAAGTCTTGAGAACACCGACTCAATTGTGGCCTTGCCGGATTCTTTGAAACTAAAGGCCGGTGGGGCCTTAATCCACGAAGTTAATGAGTTACTGGGCTATAACGCCGTTGAAACCCAGTGTATGGCAGCAAAGACGGAACCCAAGAGAAGCGCCTACAAAAGCAAGTGAGTCCCGCCAATGATAGCGCCATAAGGCGGGATTAAAAGTGATCTAAAATGCCTAAAGTTAAGGAATTCTGTCTTTTTTATTTAAAAAGATGGAGCGAAGCGACACCTTAACTTTAGGCACTTTAGCTCATTTTAGTTCATTTTAGGCACTCTTTTTACCTGATTATTTTGCATGATTCACCCGTTTAAAATCTAAACATTGAGGGTCTTATGACGGATTTAGACCTTACGGTTTATCCGATTCTGCTGGCGGGCGGAACCGGGACCCGACTGTGGCCGGTCTCCAGAGAACTCTATCCCAAACAGCTGGTCAAATTCATCGGGGATGACTCCCTTCTGCAGGGCACCATTAAACGGTTACCGCCCGTGCTGGATACGGAAAACGTCAAAGTGGTTTGCGGCGAGCAGCATTTTCATGAAACCGCCAAACATATTGAAAATCTCGGCCTTAAGTCGGAAGGTAAATTGATTGGCGAGCCCAGCGGCCGCAATACGGCTCCGGCAATTTTACTGGCCGTCTTACATATACTGGCCTTTGAAAAGGATGCAATTCTATGCGTTTTTCCGGCCGATCATGTCATCAAAGATCTGGACGGCTTCCACGACAGGCTCAATGCCGCCATAAAGCTAGCCAACGACGGGTATATCGTTACCTTTGGAATTCAACCCCATTATCCTGAGACGGGTTATGGATATGTCGAAGGGGGAAAGAAAGTGTCACATGGCGCCCTGGCGCTCAAGCGATTCGTTGAAAAACCCGATTTGCCAACCGCCAAAAAATATATTAAAGCCGGCAATTTTTTCTGGAACAGCGGTATGTTTGCCTTTAAAGCCTCGGTCATTTTATGCGAATTTAAAACCTACCAGCCCGAATTACTCAAACAGATGGAAGCTATTTTTGATCCGCATAAACTCATATCCAGAGAAGATTACGATCAACTGACCGATATCTCCATCGATTACGCCATTATGGAAAAAACAGAAAAAGGTGTTGTGCTGCCTTCGGATTTTGGCTGGAGTGATATCGGTTCCTGGAAATCCCTCTATGATTACCTGCCCAAGGATGAAAACAAAAATGTGATTGACGGGGATGTCCTTGTTGAAAATACAGAAAACTGTTTTATCCTCGGCCAGGAACGCCTCATTGCAGTCAATCATCTGCAAGATCTGGTTGTGGTGGAAACACCAGACTCCATTTTTGTTTCGGATATGGAGCACAGCCGGGATGTCAAATCAATTGTCACCATTCTAAAACAAAAGGGTCGCACCGAGTATCATCGGCACCGAACTGTCATTTTCCCCTGGGGCAATCGAACCGTGCTCGAAGATAAAGGTGATGTCAAAACTGCCAGGCTCGTCCTGAACCCGAGCGCCAGTATGGAGTTAGACGTTACCCCCCAAAGTACCCACCACCTGGTCGTCCTCGACGGCAACGCCAAGGTCAGCGCCAATCAGCAGAGCCAAATCATAAAAAACGGCCAGTCTGCAACCTTTACAGGCCAGAGTTACATCAGCATCGAAAATACGGATGACCGGCCGCTGGCCCTGATCCAGATCCAAATGGGACATCAGGTGGATGATTGAGGCTGGAAGTTGGCAATTGGGTATGAGGCGCTATGATTTGAGATTTGTGCCTGTTTCCATCTTTCCGCCTCCCCGACCTCAGCTCTGCTCCATTGACGGGCTCATTATACTTTCGTAGGCCTTCCTGGCTTCTTCCTGCAGTAAATGCGCCTGATCGGTGTAGCGCGGTGAAAAATGAAAAATAGTAAACTGCTTTACCCGGGCAATTGCGGCCAGGGCGCCGGCCTGCCGGGCGGTGAGATGATTTTTTTCAGCGGCAATATCTTTGTGCGCTTCCAGAAACGCGGCCTCAATAAACAGGTGATCGGAGTCCTTTGCCAGGGAAACAATTTTATTCTTATTTATTGAGTTGTATGCCACATCGGCGATGTAAGTAATCTTCTGGCCCGGGGTTATCATGGCAATCTGATCGGCCAGTTCGCCCAGCCGAAATCGATGAATCTTTTCTTTGCCGGATTTAACTTCAAATTTAGATTTAGCATCCTTGCCATCATACAACGCCTGTTTAAATTCGGTGAGCCAGGGTCCGGTGTGAAGCTCCAAGGCAGCGATTCTGTCTCTGTTGATATTGACGTGGAATCGCTCTTTGATCGCAAACCCCAGGCAGGGGATGCTGTGGTCCAAAATAGCAGCCGAAACCCTAAATGCAGGCTCTTCGTATAAAACTTCATTAAAGGCGTGCTTTACGGCATTGTGGATCGGCACAAATTCATTCTGGCACAGGTACTCGCGGGTCAGCAGATAATCGCGATGGACTTCTGTCAGATGCAGCCCAAGTTTGTATTTATAATTTTTAACTAGGTTCCAGGCGTAGGCAGCCAATTTCCCTTCTACATTTTTAAGAAATCCCTGTGGTCCGTACAGATGGAGGTTTTTTTCCCGACCTAAGAAGATGCGCAGAATTCGGTCAAAACCGATAAAATGATCGATATGCGTGTGGGTGATGAACGCGTGGCTGATCTTGAGCAGATCTCTGGTGGACAGCGGATGGGTATCACCCAGGTCAAAGATTATCGCCCGGTTTTCAAATAGAAAAGGGACGTATAAACCGGGGTCATCATTTGGCCCGTTGATCAACCTGGGGTGAAAACGCGGACGCATTATGTTGGTAGGAATTTTTTAACTTGCTGATGGATATTCAGATAGATATCTTCATCTGATCCAAAAATATCTATTACGTCTTTATGCTTAATAAGCTTTTCAATGACAAAGGACGTCAGAAATAGACTGACAATATGAGGCTGCGGAACAACGTTTCGAACCGGCGCCAATTGATAATCGATCTCAAAGTCGTCGGCGCGCCCCAATTTTTCCAGACACCCTTTGATTTGCTCTTCAAGCGCATTTTTGTTGGTGGTTTCCACCAGTTTGCTGTCTACCAGTTTCATCGCAATTGCATTGGATAGAGGATCGATGCAATCCTTGATGGCATTAATTGCGCGTTTGCGTTCATACTCTTTTTGAGATTCAATTTTGGATAGGATACTGGCCTCGCGGGTGCTTGGCCGAAATACCTTAGCCATGGTTTCACCTTCTGGTTGAAATGATTAGTACCGGAATTGTGGTGGCATCATAATGGGTAACACGCCTGTTTGCAAGCAAAATATTCGCCCGACATATACCTAAAGTTTTTTGCTGGATGACAGCAATTTCAGGAAACAGGTGCCAGCGTTTTAGGTGTCAGGTGTCAGAGGACAGAGTACAGATGTCAGAAAACAGAAGATACAGACGTCAGAAAAGGTGCTCCATCCTACAGTTCTTACCATCTGTCTTCTGTCATCTGACCTCTGTTTTCTGACCTCTGACTTCTGTCCTCTGAACTCTGAACCCTGACACTAGCGGGCATCCTCAATAATCAGCTGAGAAATTTTATTTGCGTTCCAGCGATTCCACCGCAGCCGAAAAGCGATTTGGGTGAACGCTGTCTCGGTTTGCATTCGACCGTCGGCATTGAACCGGATCGCTTGAAACGTATTTTGCACACGGCCGGCGTCCTGAGCCAGCACCATTTTGCGATGATTTTTCCCCACAATTTTTGAAGATAGCACTTTAACGTCGCGAGCCATAAATACGGGTTCCGGGTTTCCGTTACCAAAGGGGCTTAAGGTCTCGATCTCATTGATCAGGTTGTCCGATATATCGGAGAAATTGATTTCGGCGTCGATGGTCATTTTGGGTATCCAATCATCGGGTCGGGTCATTTGGGTAACAGCTTCTTCAAAAGCGTGTTGGAATTCTACTAATTTTTTGGCTCTGATGGTCAATCCGGCCGCCATCGAATGACCGCCAAAATTTTCGAGGCAATGTTGACAGTCCTGCAAAGCGTTGAATAAATCCAGTCCGGGGATGCTTCTGGCCGACCCCTTGCCAATTTCGCCATCAATTGCAATCACGACAGCCGGTCGGAAATACCTTTCCATGATACGGGATGCGACAATTCCTATTACGCCCTGATGCCACTCGGGATGCCAGCATACAAGGGTCCTTTTTTTGAGGCGTTCCGGGTAGCGCTGAAAGTCTGAAAAAATAGCATCGAGGATCAAACGTTCCTGTTCTTGACGTCGGCTGTTCAAGCTATTCAGGTATTCGGCCTGCTGCCGGGCGGTGGTGTTGTCTCCAGTTGTCAGCAACTTCAACGCTACCGAGGCATGATCCATGCGACCTGCGGCGTTTAATCGTGGGGCCAGTCTGAAAGCAATATCTTCGGCATCTGTCGGTTCATTCGCAATACCGGCCACCTTGCGCAAGGCGCTCAACCCGGGCCTTGTTGAAGAATTTATGAGGGCAAGTCCGACTTTTGAAAAAATACGATTTTCTTCAACAAGGGGAACCCTATCACCGATCGTACCCAGAGCGACGAGATCGCAAAGATTTTTGAGATTCGGTTCCGGCCGGTCTTTCCAAAAATGAAGATCTCGCAGATATTTCCGCAAACCGATCAAGAGTGAAAAGGCCACGCCAACACCGGCCAGCATTTGCATGCCGGCCTGACAATCATGACGCTTTGGATTCAGTACGGCCGCAGCGGGAGGTATTTTTTCAGAGATCGTGTGATGATCGGTAATAATCACATCGATCCCCGAATTGAGGGCTGCGATTATGGCATCATGGCTGCCGGAACCGCAGTCCGCGGTGATAATCAATTGGATCCGGTTGGGCAGAGCGTAGTCATGGATATGATGCGTCTGCAGGCTGTATCCTTCTTTTATTCGATGGGGGATATAGGCGGATACCCGGGCTCCGATTTCCCGGAAAAAATCCAAAAGTACAGCCGTGGCGGTGATGCCGTCAACATCGTAATCACCAAAGATTAAGATCTTTTCATGATCTATAATTGCACGATAGATGCGCTGAACCGCACCGTTCATATCTTTTAGGCTGAATGGTGAGCGAACCTTGCTCAAAGAGGCGGCGACAAAGCTTGAGGCTTCCTGCGCGGATGTCAAGTTTCGGTTGAGAAGAATAGTCGCAGTGATCGGATGGCAATGCAATCTTGCACTCAATTCGTTTACGGCCTCGGCGTCCGGTTGCAGTATTTGCCATTTTTTTTCCATTGACGGCCCTATACCGTATAACCGCAGATTGGACAACCTAAAATTGATCAAATGCACAAGGTGTTTTTTATTGCAAATAATGGAGATGTGGTTATACTCAATAGACCGTCTTTTAATACCATCATCTCTCGCCTGATAGCGGTTTTGCTCGTCTCCGAAACGCTTGCCGGAACGAAAGTTTAATATGCCTTTATTATGGCTTCAGGTTTCAGCAAAAATTAGGTTTTAGGTTTCGGGTGTCAGGTGTCAGGAATAAGGAGGTTTCAGGTGTCAGGTTTCAGTGTTCAGGTTTCAGCACTGTCAATTCTGACAACTGTATCTTCTGTTTTCTGTCCTCTGTCCTCTGACCTCTGTCGTCTGTTTACCTGACGCCTGACACCCGAAACCTGAAACCTACTAAATGGTTTTGTGACAGTAAAGAAATTTTGAAATCACTAAAAAAGTATTACCGGGTGGATCGCAGAGAAATTGCTTTTCTAAAATTTATTTTGGAAGCCTATGATGGTATTGCCACCATTAAAACAGAAGACCCGATCCGGGGGGTTATTTCGTTTCACATCGCACCGGGCTGCCAAAAGCAGGTAGCGGAAATTTTGCAGTATTTAAAAAAGGACATCCTGATTGAGCCTGTAATGCCCGGGCCGCCAGGTCACGATTAAATATCTCCATATCAAGGTAGCTTCGATTTCCCGGCAACGAAAGCCTTACTCTTCATGAATGCGAAGTATTTTTATCTGCATACAATCGGTTGCCAGATGAATGTTTATGATTCAGAGCAAATAGCCATACGGCTGGCAACTTTAGGATGTGAACAGACCGCTTCGATGGACAGGGCTGATTTGATTATCGTTAATACCTGTACTGTCCGGGCCAAAGCTGAACAAAAAGCCTTTAGCTTACTGGGCCGGCTTGCAAGGATGAAGCGCAATAAAAGACGACTGATAATCGGAGTCGGCGGTTGTGTGGCTCAGCAGGAAGGCCAAAAAATTCTGGAACGCATGCCCTGCATTGACTTTGTATTTGGTACGCAGGCTATTGACAGGCTTCCGGGCATGATTCAACAAATCGAAGCGAGACGATGCCGGATTGTTGATGTGCATATGGATGAAGCCCCGGATATGCCTGAATTTCTTGCCGGTACCCAGGCTGAAAGTCAAGTCTCCAAATTCGTTACCATCATGCGGGGTTGTGACAACTATTGCGCTTACTGCGTGGTACCTTTTGTCCGTGGAAGAGAAACCAGTCGTGAGCCCCAAAGCATCCTTCGAGAAATCCGGGCGCTGGTTGAAAACGGTGTAAGGGAGGTCACCCTGCTGGGACAAAATGTAAACAGTTATGGTAAAAAACAAAACTTGGACATGTTTCCTGAACTTTTAGCAAGGATAAATGAAATCGAAGGGCTTTTAAGAATTCGATTTACCACATCTCATCCTAAGGATTTAAGCTCGAATCTTATCGCGGCTTTTCGGGATCTTGATAAATTGTGTCCCCATATTCATTTGCCGGTTCAGTCAGGCTCAAACAGGGTTTTAAAGCGCATGAACCGCAAATACACCAAAGAGCAGTATCTTGACAAAGTGGCGAAACTGCGGGATACTTGTTCTGAGATAGCGATCACATCGGATATGATTGTCGGCTTTCCGGGAGAAACCGAGGCCGATTTTGAACAAACCTTGGAACTCGTAAAAACGGTGGAATATGACGGGCTATTTGCCTTTCAATATTCTGATCGTCCCCGCGCCCCGTCTGTGGAACTGCCTCATAAGATTTCCGAGCCGCTAAAGAGAGAACGGCTGCAGACCCTCTTGGATTTACAGGAGAAATTTACAAGAAGAAAAAATAAGGTCTTGGTCGGTTCCACTCAGTTGATCCTGACCGATGGTCTGAGTAAAAAACAGGTATCCGGTGAACCGGAAAGCACTGGCCAAGCGCTGCAGTGGATGGGTCGTACCATCACAAACAAAATTGTAAATTTTTATATGGATGAGCTCCCGGCCGACACTGAAAGCCTTTCCGGCAAACTGATTGGTGTTCGCATTGATAAAGCCTTTTCACATTCACTGTTTGGCAAAGCGATAAACGCAGAACCCTCAGCTGGAAGGTTGAAAGGAGTTGAAAATTATGCTGCATAAGGTGAGCATAGCGGGTTTGACAATGGATCCGGCTTCGAACACGCCGATTATCATATTGAAATCTGAGAAAAACGACCAGTCTATTCCGATATGGATTGGATTGCTCGAAGCGACTTCAATTGCATCGGCCCTCCAAAATATTAAATACGAACGTCCCATGACACACGATCTTTTTAAAAAATTCACGGAACGATTAGATATATCAATTTCAAAGATTGAAGTATGTGATTTGAAGGATAACACTTTTTACGCTAAAATCCATTTTATATCCAAGGATGGAAATTTTGAAATGGATGCGCGTCCCAGCGATGCGATTGCCCTGGCTCTTCGATATGACGCCCCTATCTATGTGGCGGACGAGGTCATGCAAAAATCGAAAATGGGGGACGGTGAAGCAGAGGTGTTAGATACCAGCGAAGAAGGCAAAAAATGGGCTGACTATCTGGAAGGCCTTTCACCGGAAGATTTCGGCAAGTTCAAGATTTAGGCTTCATCAAGGGTACAAATCACGAATTTAAACCTTCACCTTACTTTTGCATTTGACAATTACGATTGGGTTGTGCTTATCATTTCAGCTCAAATATGTTTATAAAATAGCGCCGGAAGCGTTGCTTCGGCGCTTTTTTTAAGGTTTCCTGCCCGCTAGGCTTCGAATATAGTTTCTTACGCCATTTGGCCCATCATTTCCATTCCGTTAGAAAACAATTAAAAAAGAGCGATTTTACTAGTTTGGTTTCTCAACCCAAATTGTTCATAACGTGTTGATAACTTGGGATCTCACTAAAATGCTTAAGAAAAATGAAACATTCCATAAGTAATAGAATTTAATCAGTTAATCGACCAAGCTTATTTTTTATATTTAAATTTCAACAAGATGCATGTTGTTGATAACCTGCTCCATCCGGAAATTAAAAATCGTTATAATCCGGCTTGACATCTGCAGTACTTTATCCAAATATAAGTGTATTGACGATGGCCTGCTGCCAGTGGATTTCGATTGGATCTGCACCGCCAAAGCCGTTTAATTTCCTCGAAATGTCCATATATTGTGTTTTGAAAAATAATGTCCACAACATATTGTTGACAGGCGTCCTGTTCTTGAGTATGATAAATAGAAAGTCAGTAAGATTTTAAACATCAAACTGCTTTTGGGGAAGGAATCATGTGCACCATTTTAGTTATCGATGATGAAAAAGGTATCTTGCGCGTGATCGAAGAAGCCTTAACAAAATTCGGACATCAAGTTGAATTAGCAGCCGATGGTTATGAAGGTATTCAAAAGTTTGACGATGGCAGCTTTGATATCGTGATTACCGATCTTCGCATGCCGGGGCTTGATGGCAAAGGCGTGGTTCGACATATTCGCAATTCTCATAAAAATTCCATTCCGATTATCGGCATTTCAGGGACGCCCTGGCTTATTCAGGATTCGGGCTTCGATGTCGTTTTACCCAAACCGTTTCCACTGCTAGATTTGGTGGAGTCGGTAAAAAAAGTAGCAAATAATCCATCCAAATCCGCTATCAGTGCGTGATAATTTCGCGTCTTTGCAAAAAACCGATTCATTACAGCCGACATATCAGCACATCTGCATATCGGACCAACTGTTTTTTAGTTAGCACGTCCCCCCTCCTGTGTTTGTCACTTGCTTCTGGCACCTTGTCTTTGGCTTTTAGCTCCAGGATACTGGTTTCTGATTCCTTGCAGCTTACTGCTTTCTTCTTACGGCGGGCCGTCTGCCACTAGCTTTTAACGAATGGGCAGCTGGCTTTTTGTATCAAGTAGTTGCCAGTGACGAGAAGCCAGTAACGAGCTTAAGGTTCCTCTTTTAAGAAGATTTGGTGGTACTCGGAACTGGTGAGATGGTTTTTTAGAAGCCGGGTCATCAATAAAAATATCTCTGATAACTCCTCGTCTGGCAGGCGTTTTATGATCGTTTTCATCAGCCGGTCATCCGAAAATTTCTGAAGATAGTATATGACCGTGTTTTCATCTGTATTTCGATCTGCACCAAAACCCACCAGGCCTTTGTAAGTTTCCACAAAATTATGAGAGTGAATGGTCATTTTTCAGCTGCTCCTTGTAATTGAATATGCTGTGTTTCATAATTGAAAACAACATTGAGGTCAACACGGGGAACAAGCAGCCAGAGACCAGCAGCCAGATGCCAGAACCCAGGACCGAGCATCTGTATTTGTGAGGCGAACGGTGAGCTCCAAAGATCGTTTACAAATTAGAGGTATGCTGTCGCAAAACCGCTAGTTTTGATCCAACACGGTGCGAATCGTGGTGGCTAATTCCTTTTTTACGACCGGTTTCATTACAAATTTTTGAATACCCATTGCCAGAGCCTTTTCTTCGGTAATGCCCTGGTTAAAACCGGTGCATAGAATGACAGGAATATTGGGTTCAATATCCAGCATTTTTTGAGCCAGCTGATCACCGGTCATGTGCGGCATGGTCATATCTGTGATCACAAGGTCAAAATCCTGAGGGTGTTCAGCAAACACTTTGAGGGCTTCCGCGCTGTCAGTCCTGGCGGTGACCCGGTAGCCCAAATTTTCGAGCATCTGTTGTTCCATAGCCACAATTTGCTCTTCGTCATCAACCAGTAGAATTCGTTCCTCTCCTTTTGTCGCGCCATCGGTGGATTCGAATTCTACATCGGGGTCAACATCTTCGATCAGCGGCAGGTAAACCTGAAATATCGTTCCTTTACCCGGCGTGCTCTTAACGGTGATATCGCCCCCGTGGTTTTTAACAATTCCGTGGATGACAGATAATCCCAAACCCGTGCCTTTGCCCTGTTCTTTAGTCGTGTAATACGGCTCGAAAATCCTGTCCAGCACCGAGGCTTCCATACCACATCCTTCGTCTTTAACTAATAGTCTCAGATGCTTGCCGTGCTGCATTCCGACTTTATCGATCATTTCTTCGTAGCCGACATCGATTTCGGTCAGAATCACTTCCAGCTTGCCGCCTTTATCCTGCATGGCTTGATAAGCATTGGTGCATAAATTCATGATGACCTGATGGATCTGGGTGGGATCGCCCATAATATGGCCGCAATCGTCTTGTATTTTATGAATGATCTCAATAGAGGCCGGAATCGATGCCCGCAGAAGCCTGAGAGTTTCTGTTATGATACTTTGTACCTTTATCGGCTTGCGCTCCTGATCGCTCTGACGACTGAACGTCAGAATTTGCTGAACCAGATTCTTGGCACGATGCGCGGCTTTGAGAATTTCTTCAAGATTTTTGTGTGCGACACTGTCTTCGGAAACTTCATCCATAGTCAATTCAGTATACCCGACGATGGGAAATAGAATATTGTTAAAGTCATGCGCGATACCGCCCGCCAGGGTGCCGATCGCTTGAATTTTTAGAACCTGTTGCAGCTGGCGTTCATATTTAGCCAATTCTTTGGTTCGCTCTTCGACCTTTTTTTCAAGGGTCTCATTTTGGTTGCGCAGCAAAGAATAAAATTCAAGACTCTCCAGGGCATTGGCTGTATTGAGCAAAATAATGGATAACAGGGTCAGCGACGTATCGGGGATTGTATGGTTTTTATCCGGCAGCAGGCCGATGAACATGCCCCGGGTGCGTGAATAGGTGGCGATCACATGTAATACAAAGCGCCAGCTATGATCGCTGGATGATATCAAAACCCCGCGCCTTTCTCTTATCGCCCAGGCAAAATAACCTTGGTCGATCATGTGGTTGACTTCATTCTTGATGAACGATTTCAGGTGGCCTTTATTGCATACGGATAATGAGAAATCCGATTTTTCCTGGTCTACAATGTAATGCGCATTGGCTTCGAAAGGAATTAGACGGTTGATTCGTTTATCAGCTTCCTGCAAAATATACTCGGATCCATAGCCCTTATTGATATTTTCCTGAAAATCGCCCAATGACAGCGCCGTTTCCAAAACATTTTGGATAAACCTACGATTTTCTTCCAAATAATCGATGCGGGCCAAGAGTTTTTTGGCATCCATATGAAAGCTGTTATTGTTTTTCATGGAATCCTTAAATTTCCAACATTGATTCTAATGCAAAAAACTGATGGGTCGCCTGTTTAACAACAATATCAAAACAGGACGGCGACAATCCCAGGCTATCCCAGGCTTTATTATCCAGAGGCGGAACAAAACGCTCACCGCTGGTACCGATTCCCAGACCGTTGGTCATAATATCCGCCAGATGGACCAGGATGGCGGGAACCGGTTGTGGCGCTTCACAGGGATCGTGGTGAAAAAACACATTGTTTTCAAGGACCATCGGCAACTTCCACTGTTGCAATAATTGCTTGACAATGTGAGTGTGATTGCAGCCTAGAGAATCATTTTCTTGCAGGTACAATAACATATTTGTTGATCGCGCCCGGCTTAGGATATTGAGCGATTCTTCCGGGAAATAGCTGTAAAGAATCAAACGGCCCAAATCGTGCAAAAGACCGGAAACGAATAACTGTTCCGTCTGCGGGAGACCTTTGTGGGCCGCTAAAATTCTTGAAATAATGCCGCACGCAAGGCTGTGCCTCAGAAACGAATGCATGCTGAGTATTTCTTTTGGGATATTGTTAAACAGTGAAATAACGCTGATCCCGAGTGCCAGTCCCGAAATTTCGCGTGTACCGATCAACGTCACCGCCAGTGAAATTTTGTCGATTTTAGAAGGGAAACCGTAAAACGGCGAATTGACTATTTTCAATAAAAGTGCGGTTAAACTCGGGCTGCGGTGTACCACCTGTGCAATATCTTCAGCCGATGATAACGGGTTGGCAATGACCTCATTTAATTCAAAAACGATTGAGGGTACCTCCGGCAGGGTAATGTTTCCCTGATTCAGTTCCTGCAGAAAATTGTGATTACCTGTATCCTGTTTGGACTCGGTTGTCGCCAGATCAACCTGCTTTTCTTTTTCCGGAAAACTATATTGGCTGCGAAACTCAACTGAAATTCGAAATATTTCTTTTAACGCGGGGTGCTCCAAATCAGCATGCCGAAACAGGTTCTGTGTGTTATCTTTTATTTTTGCGATCTTATCCGGATCCAGATTACCGTCAGAGGTATTTTTACTGCCATTATTTCCGCGGATATTGACTTCTGTTACGCCCCAGATCTTAAAAATTCTAATATGCGCTGACTGGATATTTTTGCCCTTTTTCAGAAGCAATCTGCCACTGATATCCTTGACCGCTTCATCCAAAACCATGCCCGGTTTGAGTTTATTGATGTGAATTATACCCATACGATATTAACCCTGCTGCTTCCGACAGTCGTCAAAATTTCCTAACAATCTTACCTATAGACAATTATCGTCTTAGATTTAAATAAACTTAAGGAAAAAATAGAAAAATGGGACTATTCGGCAGAATTTTAACCTGGCAGGTATTGTCGCGCAATTCGTTGAAGAACGGTGGCGGGGTTGTTGGCGTGCATGGATTATTATTTATAAGATATGTAAACAGCTTAATATATATCAAATTTACGATGATCGCGTCGGTTGATCCATCTGAAACCGGCAATTCAGCCCGGAGGTGTGTCGGACACAATCATGCTTATCTGTCCTTTTTTACCTTCAATTGATTTGCCAGTTGCTGAATAGCAGCCATGTAATCTTTAAGACCTTGCATAAGGATGTCATTGTGGTTTGCGTCCGGAATTTTCAGCAGTGATTTATGCGGTGCTCCACACGCGTCAAACAGCGCCTGACCCTCTGAAAAGGGGATGATATGGTCCTGTTCAGCGTGGATAATCAGGGTGGTCTTTTTAAAAGACGCGATCTTATCGATATTGCGAAATCCCTTAGCTTCCTCGAATCCCAGTGCTGTGGTATTGATTCCTAAAAGCTGCAATAATGGACCGGCATAGGCAAAACCACTTTCAACAATCAGACCGTCGATGTGATGGGCATAATGAACTGCTAATTCAAGAACCGATGCACTGCCAAGGGATCGACCCATGAGGATAAGTGGGCCAAAATAAGCATTTTTTTGCAGCCATTGGATCACATAATCGAAAATAACGTGGCAGTCCCGCATCATCGCGCTGACAGTGGGTTGTCCGGTGGAACGGCCGTAACCGCGATAATCAACCGCTAAAAAGTTGATCCCCAGTTGATTAACCATCTGACCGAATTCATCATAATCGGCGACAATTTCCCCATTGCCGTGAAAAAAAAGGATATTACAGGCGGATTTATCACAAAAATGAAATCGCGCCCCAACGCCAATTTCGGCTTCGACCGGTATCATGATGTCGGCTTCGTCAGATGAGGATATAGATCGTCCGAATTCGGGTCGCGGATGAAACAGAAACATCAGTATCTCCGGTCGATCTAGAACTGAATAGTTAATTTTTGAAATATCGATCATTCAAAAATTCTCCTATGAGCTGGATCCATTGCGGCCTTGAAATATTTTAGCACGAATCTCAGGGCTCTCTTTCCAAATATATCCGTATGGTAACGGTGAGGACGCTTTAAATGTGAAACCGGCTTAACCGGACAACCGGGCCGGACAGGCATGATAAAATTAATGATTGGGTGTATTGAAAGCGGGTGCTTGTTGTCTCGGATGTTTGGAATCTTTTGTTTTCTGCCATGCAGGTGAGCACACCATCAGGCTGTTACTGTAAGAATCTTACAGGTAACACCCGGCACCCCTTATTGTCATGCAAGTCTATGGTAAAGGCGCTTCCGATATTGAAGTTAAACGCCAGCGGTAACGCCAATGCGGTATCTGAGGTCCAGATGAGTATACAGCTGAGCCGTATCTGAGGGACGATTTTAACCGGATGTCCGCAGGCGACTTCATATCCTTCATATTTAGGATCTTCCACATAAAGGCTTTGTAATTCCGAAACCGTCGGCAGGCGCCAGTTATTGTAAATTTGAGGGATGGTGTCCGGAAACTCATTTTCCAGCCAGCTTTGAACCTCGTTCCAGAAGATATCAGCCTGGTTGTCGGTCTTGGCCCACATGAGTCCCAATTTGCGATCCGTAACCGTTCCGTTGCCATGGTCAATAAAGCGCTGTTCAGCCAAGGCTGAGTCATAGAAGACCGCCATCGAAGTCAGAATTACGATGGAAAGCCCGGCCAGTTTCTTGAACATCTCTTTAATCATA
>JAUVTR010000166.1 GCA_030601425.1 Desulfobacterales bacterium | reverse complement strand
CAGGGTTTCTATACGATAGTTACCTATCATTTATTGGGTTACGTCATTTTGCAGTATCATGAAGAGGTGGGTTATCAGGTGGATCAGGATGATTTCCGGGACCCCACTGAGGAAGCCATCGGGCCGCAGCAGGTTGATCCGGATGCACAGGTGTTGAATGCCGTTAACCCGTTGATTCAGGAAGGCAAATTGGATGCGGCCATCGCGCTGATCATAAGGATGTCAGCGGTGACCGGCATACGAGGCGTTAATCTTGCCGAGCGGTATTACACTCTGTTGAAAATGAAGAAAAAAATCCCTGAAATGCTGAAGCATGCCGAAAATTTTCTGGAATTATTAGCGGTCCAAAACAACAAAACCAAAGCGTTGAAGGTCTATGTTGAATGTAAAAAAATTAAACCGGACTTTCTGCCGGACGCCAATGCGTTGTTCAGGCTGGCGGGATGGATGAGCGAAATGGGAAAACCCAAAGAGGCCATCGCCACTTACAACCGCATGGTAAAAGAGTATCCGGAGCATAAGCTGGTACCCAAAGCCTTTTTCCGTGTGGCCCAAATATTCCAGGATCGTTTAATGAGCCCCGACAACGCCAGAAAAATCCTTACCGGGGTAAAAAAGAAATACCCGGATCATGAGATCATTCCTCACGTGGAAAATTTTCTGGCGAATATTGGATAATCGATATCAGTCTGCAACGAGCCCTCCTTGGCAAGCGCGGGACCTGAGCCATTCGAAGTCAAATTTTTCCATCGCGTGAAAACTTAAAATGAAGCGCATCGGGCATGTATCTTAGCCGTGATGTTATGCCGTAGATTTCACACTTGATAACGCATACGGTATGATCTACTGTTTAAATATACACCACCGATTCGTTTGCCCATGCCATCGAAGAAAACAAAATTAGACAAAGACAAAATGGACCGGATTGTCGATGAGGCCCGGCGTAGCCTCCAGAAGCGAGAGCAGGGTTATCGGGAGCAAGCGCTCAAGATTTATCCCTGGATATGTGCGCGCTGCGGGCGCGAATTCCAAGGCAAGAAGCTTCGTGAGCTCACGGTCCATCACAAAGACCACAACCACGATTACAATCCGCCCGATGGGAGCAACTGGGAACTGCTGTGTCTTTACTGCCACGACAATGAGCACTCGCGATATCTGGATCAGGATGGGTATGAAGAGCTGACGCCGGACGGCGAGCAGGAGCCAACTGTCATCCATCAACCCTTCGCCAATCTCGATACCTTATTGACGGATACAAAATAGCCGCTTAATTTCGAATTTATACCTCAGGCCGGCGCGCCGGGTGCTTGGGCTGGTTTTTGAAGATGTTTACGGGCGATTTGATCTTCCGCAGAATCGGGGTATTTTTTTCCGATCAAAATTAAGCATCTTTGATACTTTGTCATAATTCCCTTCTGGCGAAATCCGTCCGCCAGCTTTAAAAGAGCTTGCGGTATACCCGGCAAATTCGGTTTTTGTCTTAAAAACATGGCCATGATGCGTTCGGCCTTTTCCGGATACCCCAAACCGGATAGAACCGAAATCATCCGTAAATACTGATCGGACGAAAGACAGGGACGACTCGTCAGTTTGGTGTATTGTTCGAAAATCCGGCCGGCCTGTTTGTGTTGGGTGCTATCGATGGTCAGGCGATTTAGCAATTGTCGAGTAATTTCATGGAATCGTGGATCCTGGGGGCTGTTTTTATGAATGTTAAACAGATGGGTCATGGCCGCGATATGTCCGGGATTTTTTGTCAGCACCTGTTCAAGTAGACGACTGCCGGCCTCCATATCAAGCTGGCTGACACGTTCCAACGCCTTTTCAATCAGCGGAGAAATTTCATCTACCTGTTCATCCGTCTGCAGCATATCCGCAATCATATTTCGAAACAGAACAAAACCGATCAAACCGAGCACCGCCCCGGAAATCAATCCGCCCAGGTGGGCCTCATACGCCACATTGCCGATGTCGTCGGTATAGAGGAAGTAGATTTCTTTGGCGATCCAGACCGGCAGGATAATTATGGCCGGGGCTCTGAAATAATTAAAGTAAAATCCCAATGAATAAAAAAATTTAATCTTTTTTCTGCCGTACAACACGCAGAATGCGCCCATCAATCCGGCAATCGATCCGGAAGCACCGACCAGATAGATGCTGCTGTTGGGGTTCATCAGCCAGTATAAAATTGCTGCGCCAAGGCCGGTTAGAACATAAGTGACGCCGCAAAAGATCCTGCCGCTGCCCATTTCAATCATGCAGCCGACCAGCCATAAAAAAACCATATTCCCCAGCAGATGCTGAAAGCCCCCGTGTAAGAACATATAGGTGAAAAAGGTCAAGGGTTTTGCTTCGGCCGGGGTTAATCCGTAGTTGGCAGATGTAATCTTTGACTCCAGATATTCATATTCATTTCTTAACTGGCTCCATGCTGAATACTCTGAGTCTTGCGGTGTTATAATCTGTTCACTACGAAGTTTTTCAATAAATTCGGTATCGCCCCTCATTGAAAGAAAAAGGCTCCACAACTCTTCATCACTTAGCTTGTCCAAATCCTGCCATTCGGAATTCGCTTCAGAGGCAGAGTTGCGGTATTCAATAAAACGGGACATTTCGATTTCTGACAGCCCGGATGTAAAATAAAACGTGATGGCTTCATGACTCCGCCGGTCATCATTCAGTTGAAAGATAAAATATACCAGACAGTTAATCAGGATGAGGCCGATGGTGACCAGGGGCAGATTACGGCGGCTGATTTTACCGGTTACCGGAACGATTATCATAAGGTGATAATCGGCACAAACCGGGTCATTCTTTAGTTGAAAGGTCGGTTCCGGTGGAATAAAATAATCAGGCTGCTAGCAGTTTAGCCGGGGACATTGGCTTAAAACGGCCACCTAGTCGAAATCCAGATCCGGGATAGAGAAGGTTGACTTTGGTGACGACAATCGCATTAGACCAAGTTCTTCTATGGATCAAAAGGCAGAGTTCAGTGGCGCTAATTTCGAGTAATTTTTGGGTGCGGCTGTCAGGTGATACTGCCTCTATGATGTGTTCAACCTCAGTCAGGGGCCCCAGCTGAAACAGGTATTCACTGGGTGTTATGCGCGTAAAATCCTGGTCAAGGTAGTCTGGCGCAAAGAGTGGGTTGACGTATCTGTCGGCCAGTTGGACGGGTCGGCCATTGGCACTGTGGACGATGATCGATCGGTAGACAGGCGAAGCTACATTCAGGCCCAGGGTCATGGCCAGTTCGGAGGTTGCCGACTCCTGAGCGAGCAAATGCACTTTAGCGCTGTGGGTTTCACCACGCTCGGCGATCTCCTGGGAAATGGGTCTTACCTCTAAAAGAGGTGAGTGTTGTTTGGTTTTAGCGACAAATCTACCGATCCCTTGGAGACTTACCAAATACCCTTCCGATGTCAGTTCCCGTAGAGCGCGATTAGCAGTACCGCGGGAAACACCAAAAGTGTTGGCAATATGGTTTTCGGATGGGATGCGTGTCTCAGGCATCCATTCCCCTGCTTCGATCCGTGCGATGATGTATTTCTTAATTTTTTGGTAAGGCGCACCGAATGGCTCCGCAGAGCCGACCGTTTTGAAACCGTTTTTATCGAGCCGGATAGGGGCGGGCATCAGATTTTCAAATTTTATCGAGTTCGTCTTATTCGAACTCTTTTTTTTCATTGGTTGCTCCATTTTTCCTTGACAAAGGTTGATAAACTTGTATAGACATGTCTAAACATATTTTCTTCAATTGTCAATCCCTTTTATCGAATAGCCGAATGAACCCTAATGTTGCTTCTTTTTTAAAGATACTTGATCCCAATGATAATTCTACCGGGGGGGGCACTGCCTCGGCAGTGGCCGGAGCCATGGCTGCGGCCCTGGTGGCCATGGTAGCGCGTTTGTCCATCGGTCGGGAGGGGTCGCAAGCCGCATCCTTTTACAAGACCTTGATCTCCGAAGCTGAGCGGTTAGCTACCGAATTGTTCACGGGCAGCCGCAAGGATTCTGAAGCGTTTGCGCATGTTATGGCCGGCTTCAAGATGCCCAAGGATACGGAAGAACAGCAGACCGTCAGGCGGCAAGCCATTGATGAAGCCATGCTCAAAGCCACGCGCAATCCGCTTGTCAATGCCGAAAATTGTCGAAACGTCCTGGTTCTGAAAAAAAAATTAGAAGGCCATTTTAATCCCAATGCAGCCTCAGATCTTGAGTGCGCCGGCCATTTAGCCAAAGCCGGTCTTTTGGGCTGCAGGGCTAATGTGAAAATAAATTTGCCCGGTCTCAAAAATAAGTCCCAGGCAGCTGATATCGCCAGGCAAGTTGACGAGTTGAGTGTGCCGGACTGAAAGGGCGTTGTCCTTCCCAGGTCGAGCCAGGGGCTTTAGAAGCAGGTAAGGAGTATTTCTTATGAAAATCTTAATGTGTGTGCCGAATATCAGTGAAGGCAAGGACTTGAATCTGGTCGAGCAGGTTATTGATGAGATTCGATCGGTCAAGGGGGCTTTGGTCATCGATCATTCATCCGACTCCGATCATAATCGCTCTGTTTTGACCTATTTGGGCGAGCCTGAAGCCGTACTCAACGCCTCTAAGGCCATGGCTGCAAAAGCGATCGAATTAATCGACATGTCCAAGCACCATGGTTCTCATCCACGCATGGGTGCTGTGGATGTGGTTCCATTCATTCCCGTGAGGGGAGTCAAAACTGAGGAAGCTGTCAAGATTTCTAAACAATTGGGTAAATACCTTGGGGGTTTGGGTGTGCCGGTCTTTTACTACGAGGACGCCGCGACACGCACCGAAAGGATTCTTTTAACCCGTATCCGTAAAGGAGAATATGAAGGACTCGAGGAAAAACTCAAAGACCCCCAGTGGACTCCAGATGAGGGTCCGGCACAGTTTAATTCCAGATCAGGAGCGACAGTTACAGGAGCTCGCTTTCCACTGATCGCACTTAATGTCAATTTGCGAACCAATGATATCTCTATTGCTAAGAATATTGCTAAAGCCGTTCGCCATATAAATGGCGGGTTTCGATATGTTCGGGCTATCGCATTGGCGATTGAAGACCAGGGCATGGTTCAAGTCTCAATGAACCTCACGAACTATCTCAAGACACCGATACCCCGTGTGCTGGAAACCATACGATCTGAAGCGCGACGATATGGCGTCAACGTGGCAGGTTCGGAACTCATCGGGCCGGTGCCGTTGGGAGCATTAGAAGAGCCGCTAAAGCATTATTTACAGGTGCACGAGTTCTGCATGTCTCAAATTATAGAGAACAGCATATTGGATACGCTGGACTGAACTGTTTGAGTCTTGATAAGATTGTTAGAAAAAGGAGGAATAAAATGAATCCCGAAATTTTATATTCCGTCAAGGCGCAGCGGGGATCAACTTTGCGCTGTAAGGGTTGGCGACAAGAAGTTTTGCTGCGTATGCTTGAAAATAACATGGAAAACGCCGAAACCCCGGAACGACTTGTCATCTATGGCGGTATCGGCAAATGCGCCCGCAATTGGGAGTCTTATCATGCCATCGTTGACGCACTCAAAAGCCTTGAGGACACCGAGACTTTGGCTGTTCAGTCGGGTATGCCGGTGGCTGTTTTCAAGACCCATCGCTTTGCCCCCAGGGTTGTGATGGCCAACACCAATATCATGAAAGCGACGTGGCCCATTTTTTATGATCTTCAGGACAAAAACCTGACGATGTTTGCTCAGTATACCGCTGGACCCTGGGAATATATCGGCACACAGGGCGTTATCCAGGGCACTTTTGAGACCCTGGGTGCCATTGCAGAACAGCACTTCGAAGGCTCGTTGGTCGGAAAGATTTTGTTCACTGCCGGACTGGGGGGCATGGGTGCAAACCAGCCCCGAGCCATGACCATGTATGGCGGAGTCTGCATCGACGTGGATGCAAATCCGGCCATCATCAAGAAAAGGATGGAGCTCAAGTTTTGCGACGTCGAGGCTCAGAGCCTGGATGAAGCCGTCAAAATCGCCAAAGAAGCTGCTGCGGCCAATAAACCTTTGGGTATCGGCCTGGCGGGTAATGCGGCCACGCTTTTTCCAGAAGCTCTTGAAAAAGGCTTTTTGCCCGACATCGTCACAGAAATGTGTCCCTGTCACGATCCTCTTTCCTACATCCCCGAGGGCTACAGCGTCGAAGAAGCCAGGGAATTGCGTGCCGCCGACCGACTGACTTATTTAGATAAGGCCGGACAATCCATGGTCAAACAACTTCGTGCCATGATCGGTTTCCAGGATAAAGGCGTTCAGGTGTTTGAATATGGCACTTCCATCCGTAAGGAATGCCGTGACGCAGGGATGCCGGAAGAAGAAGCAATGTCCATCCCCGGCTTTGTAGCCGCTTACATCCGGCCCTTGTTTTGCGAGGGACGCGGGCCTTTCCGCTGGACATGTATGTCCGGAGAGGCCTCGGACCTGGCTGCACTGGATGATTTGATTATTGGTTTGTTCCCCCATGATACGGTTACGGTTAAGTGGATAAATCTGGCCCGAGAACATTTGCCCATTGAAGCCTTGCCGGCACGCGTATGCTATCTGGGCTTCGGTGAGAGAAAGGAGTTCGCTCTCAAGGTAAATGAACTGATCAAGCTTGGCAAAGTGACGGGACCGGTTGCTTTCTCACGGGACAATTTAGACTCCGGCTCGATCGTTAACCCAACTTTTGAATCAGAGAAGATGAAGGACGGCAGCGATCTGATATCAGACTGGCCTTATTTGAACGCCCTTCTCAATACAGCGGCCATGGCCGATTTGGTGGCGATTCAGGCTAATTACTCTATGGGAGAAGCGGTACACACCGGTGTTACCATGATTGCCGATGGTACCGAGGAATCCGACATCAGATTGGAATGCTCTATGACTACCGATTCGGGTATCGGCGTTGTACGTCACGCCCAGGCAGGTTATGATACGGCCCGTGCTGTTGCCGATGGCAAAGGCCGGCTGACTAAAGAGAGTATCAGAGTGCCTTTATGGTGGAGCCCCCAGGCCACGTTTGGACCTGACGACGCTGCGACAGAT
This sequence comes from Desulfobacterales bacterium, assembly GCA_030601425.1. Taxonomy (GTDB): domain Bacteria; phylum Desulfobacterota; class Desulfobacteria; order Desulfobacterales; family JAHEIW01; genus JAHEIW01. The sequence continues at coordinate 880 of JAUVTR010000166.1, read as the reverse complement.
CGTTTAGGACCTCATACCAAAGAAAAATAAGGCTATGAAACAACGCGTTGATGTGCTTATTACCGGGGCCGGCGAGGTTTTAACCTGTGTGCCTCAAACTGACGATCTGATCGGCAGAATCAAGAATGGAGCTGTGGCTATAGCAGGTGAGCGCATTGCGGCGGTGGGGTCGGCAAGCGATGTCCGCGCGCAAGCTGATGTGACTTCGGCTCAGGTTATAGATGCCACCGGCAAAATCGTCGCCCCCGGTTTTGTGGATTGTCATACACACCTGGTTTTCGGAGGCTCCCGGGCGCGTGAGTTTGCCGCCCGCATGACGCATACTGCCGCTGAAATAAAGGCCATGGGAATTCCAACAGGGATTTTAGCCACCGTAGAGATGACCCGCAGGGAAAGTCTTGAAACACTTAGCGTGACTGCCATTGACCGCTTGCAGCGGATGCTTGCCGCGGGCACTACTACAGTAGAGAGCAAAAGCGGTTACGGTCTGAGTCTTGAGCATGAAATCAAGCAGCTTGAGGTGAACAGACGCCTGCAGGACCTTCAGCCCGTGGACATTATCAGTACCTTCCTGGGAGCCCATGAGTTTCCCCTGGATGTTTCGCGGGAACGCTATGTTGAAGAGGTAATCCATGAGCAGATTCCCGCGGTCGCAGAGCAAGGCCTGGCTGCCTACTGTGACGTCTATTGCGACCAGGGGGTTTATAACGTCGATGAATCCCGTCGCATATTGGAAGCCGGGTTAGCTTCAGGACTCAAACCCAAGATTCACGTCGATGCCTATGCCAACATCGGCGGTTCAAGTTTGGCAGCCGACTTGCAGGCCGTGTCCGCCGATCATCTCAATTATACCAGGCGTGAAGAGATGGCCAAATTGGCC
>JAUVTR010000244.1 GCA_030601425.1 Desulfobacterales bacterium | reverse complement strand
CCCGGCCAGACCTGCCATTTCTGGAACTGATGTTTGGGGTGAGCATTTGAACGTGTCATGATATGTTCCTTATTGACGAATAAATCCTATCCTGGATGCTATTGACTGAAAAGATCCTGCTTAATTAAATATAATTCTATTTTGGGCCTAAAACCAATTTTTTTACTATTCCATCTGCCATCCGGAGAGCAAGAGCTGCCGGATTCTCTCCTTTATAACAAATTGATTCTGTGAATGAAAGCTTGGATTTCAAGCCATTTCTTGACAAAAACATTCCGGATCTTTTATATTAATTCATTTTCTTCGAGTTCTTCGTGATCTTCGTGGTTTTATATCTGTTTCGTACAGAGGTAAAGGCTATTTCGGGTTGGAATTTTAAACAACACTTTTGATTGGAAGCGTAGATGGCGCGGAATTCGACATATAATATTTTGATGTATTCGCATGATTCGTATGGTCTCGGGCACATACGCAGAACCATGGCGATCGCGACTCATTTGCTGGCGCCCCGCATCAATATTCTCATTCTGACCGGCTCTCCCATCGCCGGTCGCTTTTCGTTTCCCGAACAGATTGATTTTGTGCGAATCCCGGGAATGATAAAAAAAACCAACGAAGAATACCTTCCGCTTTCCATTAAAATCAATGCCAGACACGCACTGGACATTCGCAAAAGCATTATCACCGCCACCGCTAAAACCTTTCAGCCCCAACTTTTCATCGTGGACAAAGAACCGCTCGGGCTGCGAAAGGAGGTATTGCCGACGCTAAAGTGGCTGCAGCGCTGCCGTCCCGATACCCGCGCTATCCTTGGACTGAGGGATATCATGGATGATGCTGCAACGGTAAAGAAAAATTGGAACGAAAAAGGCGTCTATCCGGTTCTGGAAAGCCTGTACGATGAAATATGGGTTTACGGTATTCAGGAATTTTATAACCCAATTGTCGAATATGATATTGCGGAATCTATCAGCCGGAAGATTCACTTTACGGGATATATTCCACGCAAAATTCCCGGCAAAGAAGCCGTGCGCAATATGCGCAAAGAGCTCGGTGTCCGACAGGACGAAAAACTGGTTGTGGTGACAACCGGCGGTGGTGGTGATGGATATACGATTATGCAGAACTATGTCGCCATGCTCGAATCGGTCCCTGAGGGTCTGCCGTTCAAGAGTGTACTGATTACCGGACCCTTTATGCCGAAGAACAAACGCCGAAAGATCTTTAAACGCGCCAGAAAGCTTGGGGTGCGCACCTATCACTTCTATCGGCAGATGGAAAAAATATTTGCGGCCGCTGATCTGGTGGTGAGTATGGGCGGATACAACACGCTTTGTGAAATTCTCAGTCAGGGGACACCCGGTCTGGTAATTCCGCGGGAGGCACCCCGTAAGGAGCAGAAGATTCGAGCACAGGCATTTAAACGCCAGAATCTGGTCGATTATATCCCCTGGGGAGAATTCACACCGCAGATTTTGCAGAAAAAGATCCTCAGTCTCCTGGAAGCCCCCGGGCCTTACCTGGAGGCTATTTCGCAATTTCGGTTTACCGGCATCGAGACCATGCAGCAGCGCCTGCGCGATTTCAGGCCTCCAAAATCATGAGTTCCCCCGCCAAACCACTTTTGGGAATGATCCTGAAGGGTTACCCTCGAATTTCCGAGACATTCATCTCCAATGAAATCCTTTTACTCGAGAAATTGGGTTTTCCCATCCATCTTTTTTCGATGCGCCGGCCCCGGGAAAACTTCACCCATAAAAGCGTTACCCAAATTCAAGCAAACGTCGATTACCTGCCCGAGACCCTTTTAAGACCGCTGCCGCGCTTAATATATCATAACTTTTTGCTGGCGCTGCAAAAACCGAGGATCTACGCCAGGGCGTTAAAAATAGCGTTCCAACGGTTTTTAAGGACTCGTAAATCGGCCACCATAAAGCATTTATTCCAGGCAGGCTATCTGGTCCATCATTTGCTTCCGCGCCGAAAGATAATGCATTTGCATGCCCACTTTGCGCATTCGCCGACGTCGGTGGCCATGTTTACCAGCATATTAAGCGGTTTGCCGTTCAGCTTCACGGCGCACGCTAAAGATATTTATACCTCAGACCCCAGGCAGCTGAGGGAAAAGTTAGCGCTGGCACGATTTGTCATCACATGCACGGCCTATAACCGGCGTCATTTAGCTAAACTTTATGAGGGTGAGCCAAATTCGATTTTTCGCGTCTATCACGGCATCGATACCGGACTGTTCTCATTAAAGCCAGAAACCCATCAGGAGCCTGTAAAGCCCTATCAAATCCTTACCGTCGCTCGTCTTATCGCCAAAAAAGGCCTGCCCACCGTTTACAGGGCGCTGAAGGTACTTTACGAAAGCGGAATTCCATTTGAGCATATCCTAATCGGTGATGGAGAGGATCGCAAAAATGTTCTATCCCTTATCGGAAAGCTGGGCCTTAACACCCAGACCCGGTGGCTGGGCACCCAGCCCCATGATGTGGTGTTGAAGCATTACAAACAGGCGCATCTGTTTGTGCTGGGCTGCGAGGTGGCTGCCAACGGCGACCGGGATGGCATTCCCAATGTTTTGCTGGAAAGCATGGCCATGGGCGTGCCGGTAGTGGCAACCGATATTTCCGCTATTCCCGAGCTTGTCGAAACCGAAAAAACAGGAATTCTGGTGCAACCCGGCCAACCCAGACAGCTGGCGGAAGCCATGATAAGAATGCTGACCGATACCGAGCTTAGATCCCGTGTTATACCGGCCGCCCGACAGCGGGTCCTGCAGGACTTCGACAATAGAATCCTCATTCGTGAATTAGCGCATATCTATCGGAATGAAATTGCAGCATTTAAGAATTTTAAAATTCAAAAAATCGGATGATCGTATTTTATCTTTCTTAAATCCGCAATCCACAATCCAAAATCTAAAATATGAAGATTCTCTTCTACGCCCCTTTCAAACCGCTGGGCCATGACCACCCTTCCGGTGATCTGGTGACGGCAACCGGAATCGTTGACTACCTGATAAGACAGGGCCATCAGGTCACTGCGGCCAGTTCGCTGCGTTGCCGCTGGATCTACTGGAAACCCTGGCTTTGGCCCAAATTAATTGTTGAAAAAAGAAGGGTCGTCCGCAGGTTTTTGAAGGAAGATTATGATCTTTGGTTTACCTATCACACCTATTACAAAGCACCGGATTTGCTGGGCCCATACGCTTCGCGCAAGCTGACAGTTCCCTATGTTATATTTCAAGGCATTTATTCAACCAAACGCAGGCGTAAACTGAAAACATTACCCGGCTTTTATTTAAACAAACACGTTCTCTGTAACCCTGAGCATGTCTTTACCAATAAAAAAGTCGATTGGATCAATCTCAAACGGCTTCTACCCGATGAACGCATCAGTTTTTTAGCGCCCGGAATCTATCCCGATCAGTTTAATTTTGACGCCAATGCGCGGGAAGAGCTTCGCACACAGTGGAACATCGGCGATGTGCCCGTGGTTTTTTCCGCCGCCATGTTTCGACCGGATGTGAAAACCGAAGGGTTGACCTGGGTGATTCGGGCCTGTGGTGAATTGCTGCGCCGCGGGAATCACCTGCATCTGGTTATTGCCGGCGATGGTAAGGAAAAGGACAGACTGCAACGATTGGCCAGGGAGCAATTGCCGGATCGATTTCATTTTGCAGGGGAAATCCCCCGCAAAGAGATGTACCGCTATTACAGCGCATGTGACATGTTTGTCTTCCCCGGCATTCGGGAATCACTGGGGATGGTTTTTCTCGAGGCCCAGTCATGTGGGCTGCCGGTGGTCGCTTTCGATAACGCCGGAGTTCCGGAAGCCGTCCGGGATGGAAAAACAGGATTTTTGGTGCCGTTGTATGCGGCCAAGCCTTTTGCGGATGCCATCGAACGCCTGTTGAAAAATAAAGATCTGCGTCGGCAAATGGGCCGAGCGGCTCAATCCCACGTTCGGCTGAGGCATGATTTGAATAAGAATTATCAGAAAATGGAAGCCGTGCTTCAGGCGGTCGTTAAAAAATAATATAATCTTGATGAAATCGTAAAAAGTCCGAATTCGTCATGCCGGTCCCGGATCAAGTCCGGGATGACGGATCCGGCATCCAGAACATACTGAAATCACTGGATTCCGGTTTTCCAGACTGTGTCGCAATTGGCAGAACTACTCATATTGGTGTTTTCGTCATTCCGGGCTTGACCCGGAATCCAGTTCTTTTTCAAAGTCTTACGTTACTGGATGCCGGATCAAGTCCGGCATGACAGACAGAAATTAAACGCATTTTTGAATTATGACACAGTCTGCTTCGCCGGAATGACGCTTTAATGGGATTCCAGACTTTTTTCGAGACCATCAGTTTTTTAAATTGGAATACATTCCGAAATAGTCGTACTTTTTTGGAGTTTATTCCGAAGCGGGTAAGATCATTCATTGAGGTAAAAAAGATGCCTTCGGAAGCTGCCATCACCCGCTTTGGCCTTGTACGTCATGCCGAGACGTTTTGGAATCGTGAACGCAGAATTCAAGGGCAAAGCGACTCTCCGCTTACGGCCAAAGGAAAAAAGGATGCCGATAATTGGGGACAGCAATTAAGCCGATTCTCATGGGATTGTATTCTTATGAGTGATGCCGGCCGAGCGGTTGAAACGGCCACCCGAATTAATCATCATCTGCAGGCTCCGATTGATTCCGACCCGCGGCTCAGAGAACAGGATTGGGGCCGGTGGACAGGTCAAATAATTACCCAAATCGAAACTGAGGCATCCAACCGATTGCAAACGAAGCACAAGACGGGTTGGCAATTTTGCCCTCCGGGCGGAGAAGATCGTCTGAGTGTGTGGCAAAGAAGCCACAGCGCATTGGCTGAAGCCGCCGTTCGATGGCGCGGGGATACGATTCTGATCGTCACCCACGAAGGCGTGGTCAAAAGCCTGATCTATCATCTGTCCGGCCGCAATTTTTTACAGGGCGAACCCACTCTCATAAAATCCTACAACCTGCATTGGTTAATCTTCAGTAACAATGCCCTCCGGATTGAAAAGATTAATGCTTTAGCGTTGTTATAGAAGTTCCGGGGCCTAGTATGGTGATTCCTAAATAACATTACATAAAATATTATTTCCCCTTCTTTTGAGAGCTATAACGTTTCAAGGTTTCAGTGTTCAGGTGTCAGGTGTCAGTCTTTGGCCCGGAGGGCCTACCGTTGGCCTTGAAGCCTATAGGCTGGAAGCAGTCCCAGAGAGATTTCAGGTTTCGGTATGACACGTAGTGCCCTGACACCTGACACCCGAAACCTGAAACCGATTAAGCGGGCTGCGAATTTATTAAAAGCAAAATTGAAATATTAATTAGGAAGCGCTCCAC
>JAUVTR010000027.1 GCA_030601425.1 Desulfobacterales bacterium | reverse complement strand
CGAAGTCTGGAATTAGGGCCACTTTCCGAAGATGAGTTGGTGCGGGCAAGAAAGATTGGTGATTACGTGCATCAGCGATCAACCAAGTTTTTTTAAACCGGCTTCAAATCCACATCTTTTTTGGGGAAAAGATCTTCGATTTCAAAATCTTTAATTTTCTGCAGGCAGTTTTCCAGCGCCTCGGCTTCTGTTTCACCGCTGCCCTGGAATTCCTGTCTGGCAACGATGTTTATGAGGTTGGGCACGGCCACGAATTTTCCAGCCAGCGTTCCTGCCTTTGTTTCGTGCACATCGATATAAATTAATCTTTCGTCGCGAATAAGATTATATCTGGCAATCTTTGTCAGAATATCACCTTTTTTTAGTGACAGCATAATGTGGTCCCTATCGTTATTCTCTTTCCATGGTGGTTTTGAGGGGGAAGCCATTTTCGCGGGCGACCTTTGTCGCGAGATTTATTTTCGTTTCGGCCACCTCCTATGGATATCGGTAAAACTTAAGGGCTTCCAAGGAGAAAGCAAGTTATCCGGCCCTAAAAAAAAGGCAGATTATCAGCGCTGGACTGGCCGATAAACTGCCTTTTTTGTAAAGCTAATTGAACTAACTAAACAGCAGCCTTCAGTTTCTTGCCGGCTCTAAATTTGACGACATTTTTGGCTTTGATTTTGAGCGGAGCGCCGGTTTGGGGATTGCGTCCCTTACGAGCCTTTTGACGGGCTTTCTGAAAGGTACCAAAACCCACCAGGGTGACTTTCCCTTCCTTTTTCTTCAGAGCTTTGGTAACATTGCTCATAAAAGAATCCAGAACCGCGCCGGCGGCAACTTTAGAAACTTTAGCGTCCTTTGCCATTTTACTAATTAATTCTGCTTTAGTCATTAGAGCCTCCTTCTTTTAAGTTTAAAACGAGATTTTACGACGTTTTTTTTAGAAAGTGTACAGCAAAAAAAAATGAAAGTCAATAAATAAAAGCCCATTTTTCTTGGATTTGCAAGAAGAAATCACTTTAAATACGCTGTTTCCCTAAGTTTGCCGCTTCGCTATATTCAGAATTCTGCGCTCCGGGTTTTTGGAATTGTTTTGAGTGTAGAGTTTGCTTGCCACGCTACCGCATTACTCGTTGTTCACAGAGTTATAAATATCCCTTTAAAAAAATAGGATTCTATGATAAAAATTTATTTAAACAAAAATTACATTTTTTTTACTTTTAGGAAATTTAAGAATTTTCATACTGGGCGATAATTTGATTTAAATTTTATAGCCCTTAAAACGCAGTTCTTTAAGATGTGTCCAGTGCGGCAATTAATTATTATCAAGGTTCAATCAAATGACTCAGAAAGTTTACGTAACCAGCAAACAGATGGCGACGTTTTCCTGCCCGCAATGCGCCCGGTCGAAAACAGTCGATGTTTCAAAATATGCCACCCTCGATAAGATGGTAAAGATAAATGTCAAATGCCCATGCGGGCACGCTTACAAAGCGATATTAGAAAAGAGAAAGCAATACCGTAAGGAGACCAATCTTCCGGGAGCATACATTCATTTTATCGACGGTCAACCCCAGAACCGGGGTCTTATGACTGTGAAGGACTTGTCCACATCGGGAATGAAACTTCAGCTGAATGTAAAACAGAACTTTGCGATCGGCGATCAGCTGCAAGTTGAGTTTTATCTAAACGATGCTCATCGAACCTTGATCAAAAAAACAGTCATTATCAAAAATCAACGGGAGCAGTTTATCGGTACCGAATTTGCGCCCTTTGAAAGCATGGATAAAGCTTTGGGTTTCTATCTTTTCAGTTAGGAACTAAATCTTTATGAAAATAAGATGCTCATGGGCCAATACTGATCCGCTGTACGTAAAATATCACGATGTCGAATGGGGGGTCCCCCTGCACGATGACCGTCAACTGTTTGAGTTTCTCTTGCTGGATGGATTTCAGGCCGGGTTGAGCTGGATTACCATTTTAAAAAAGCGGTCAAATTTCCGGCAAGCATTTGATCATTTTGATCCTGAAAAAATTGCTGTTTATGATTTACGCAAGGTGAAAGAACTCCTTGCAAATAAGGGGATCGTTAGAAATAAGCTTAAAATTGAAGCGGCTATTCAAAATGCAAGGTCCTTTCTGGCAGTTCAAAAAGAATTTGGAAGTTTTGATAATTATATCTGGCAATTTACAGGCGGTAAAACAATAAAGCATGCCTGGAAAACGTTAGCGGAAATTCCCGCTAAGACCAATGAATCGACCGCAATGAGTAATGACCTAAAAAAAATAGGCTTCAAGTTTGTGGGCCCAACCATTTGTTATGCATTTATGCAGGCAGCCGGAATGGTAAATGATCATCTTATCAACTGCTTTCGCTACAACGAGGTGTAACTAAACGATAACCAAATCTGACTAACGCCGGGGTATGGTTTGAGGCTAATGCAGGTATAATGATAGAACCCATCTCAAAAATGTGGATCAGGGTTCATGGTAAGGCGCAGTTCGGCGAAAAAGCGGAGCATACACGGTAGTATGTGAGCATTTTGAGCCGATCCGCAACGCAGCCATGGGCACTTAGGCGCTTTTTTGAGGTGGGTTCAAGCCTCATCCGCGGAGGTAAGGCATGCATCACAGGGTTGATGTCCGGTAGAATGGTTTTTTAAGGAGCCAGGACACGATAAACATGGAGCTTAAAGTCTTGATGGTGAATGGTCATTAAATACCCATCATACTTATGGTTGAGACGATCCAATACGGATTCCCAGGAATTGCCGTAATAATGCTCCAGTATGTCTGCATCGACGTCTAAACCATTTTCATTCTTTATCTCATAGTGATCCATGTGGCACCTCCTAAAACTCGATCCATATTTCGCCACGTCCGCTCTATTTTAATTATCGGCTTATGAACCAATTTCTTTAGGTATAAATTCTTTACAAAGACCGATACTGTAAGATCTATCGGGGGGCATTGACCTAAACTCAAGATTTGCACAGAAATTTACGGGTGAGGAAGGAATGTAATATGTCTTATTGTTCATCCTGCGACAGAAAACACAACGTTGGCTTCATCTCCACCCGTTTTGCCGGGACAGACGGCGTATCGTTAGAGACCGCCAAATGGGCAAACGTCTTTGAAAAGGTTGGCTTTACCTGTTTCTACTTCGCAGGCGAACTTGATCGTCCGCCTGAGTATTCATGCCTGATAAAAGAGGCCCATTTCAAGCATCCGGACATCAAAGATATTTATCGTAACTGCTTCGGCGCCAACGTGCGGGGCCGTTTTGTGACCCGCAAAATCGATGAGGTGAAACAGAAATTAAAGGATCGCCGATACAAGTTTAGAGATAAGTTTGACCGTGAGCTCGTGGTGCCCGAAAATGCGGTGACCAGACCTTTAAATATTCCGTTGGGTATTGCGATTACCGAAGTGATTTCTGAGACGGGCATGCCCACCATTGCCCACCATCATGATTTTTTCTGGGAAAGACAGCATTTCATGATCAATGCCTGCTGGGAATATCTGAATATGGCGTTTCCGCCGCACTTGCCGGCGATTCAGCATGTGGTGATCAACTCATCCGCCAGCAATCAATTGAGTCTGCGAACCGGTATTTCATCCACGACTATACCCAATGTAATGGATTTTGATAATCCGCCTCCGGTGTCCGGCAATTTTGAGTCGTGCGCATTGGACCCGGGTGAAACCAGCCCGTCGAGCGATGACTATGCTGAGGATGTGCGCCGCGCACTGGGAGTTGCCGATGATGAGTTGTTAATTTTGCAACCCACGCGAGTGGTCAAGCGTAAAGGGATCGAGCATGCAATTGAACTGGTTTCTCGTTTGGGGATGAAAGCCAAGTTCGTCATCTCGCATGCATCCGGAGACGAAGGCTATGACTATGAACGCCGGGTAAGAGAATATTCCAAGCTGATGAAAGTGGATACGTATTTTGTCTCAAACATCATCAATGAACAAAGGGGTAAAACTAAAAACGGTCGCAAGGTTTATACCCTGAAAGATATCTATCCGCATGCGGATCTGGTGACGTACCCTTCGAATTTTGAGGGATTCGGCAATGCGTTCCTCGAAGCCGTTTACTTTTGTCGTCCGATCGTCGTCAATTCGTATTCGATATACACCATCGACATCAAACCCAAAGGGTTTTCAGTCATCGAAATCGATGGCTATGTCACCGATGAAGCGGTTCGCAAAACCAAAAAAGTTCTTAGCAACCCTGAGCTGAGAAAAAAGATGGTCACCCATAATTATGAAACCGCCCGAAAATACTATTCCTATTCCATTCTGGAGAAAAAGCTGAAAAATCTCATTTCTGATTGTACCGGGTGTCAGAAACTTAAAAATACCGACTAGAAAACTAGTCTCCCATTATGGCCATATAGTCATCATAAATGGTTTCCAGCGCCAATTTATGCTTGGCTTCTTCCTGACAAAGGACTTTGAACAGCTTTTTTCCTTCATCCGTATCAGCCTGCTCCAGGAATTCATTGTATAGTTTCAGTGCTTTTTCTTCCCGTTTCATCGCCAGCAATAGAATTTCATTATACGGCATGCCTTGCTCGTAATATAGATCAACTAAATAATCGCTACGCTTTATATCGGTTATCCACTTTAGCTTATATTCTTCCAAACTTTTGGTTATGCCTTCGGTTTTAAATTCCTGCAGGATTTTTTCATGTTTCTGCTCTTCTGCGGCAAATTCCTCAAACATTTTTTTTGAGCCTGAAAAATCTTCTTCATCGTTGCTTATTTTTTGGTAAAACTCTGCAGCTTCGCGTTCTTTTTCGATAGCAAAATCAATGATGTCTTCTAAGTTCTCAAAATGCATTATTCTCTCCTTTCCTAACGATCTTATTGCTGTCTCATTGTTGTCTCAAATTGCAGCGATCCGATATAATTTGAACGATGACTTTTTCCGGGCTGCTTGCGATCTTTATTTTCCAGGCAATGGCGTAAACGACTCGTGTGTGGCAGGGACGCTCGCGGGTTGAATTTCGCACTCGCTAATATCCATGGGTCCTTTAATATCATGATCTTTTGATGGTATCAACTGCCGGGTGTCGTGAGTAAATTTTAGGTTGACAAATTTAAGAAAAAAGAATATTTTCTAGCCTTTTTGCCGACATTATGAGACCCCCCCAAAATAATACAAGGAGTCCCAAAAATGACAGAATCTGCACGCGAGTTCGATCCTGAAACCGCTCATCCTATGGTTAAAGAAGTGATGGAGCGATCGCAGCAGAACTTACTGGCATGTTATCAGTGCCGTCGTTGCGCCGCAGGCTGCCCGGTTGGTGAGGAGACCGGCTATATAACGCCGGACCGGCTAATCCGGATGATTATCCTGGGCGACCGGGAAAACGCACTTAACAACCAGTTGGTTTGGAGATGTGTATCCTGTTACACCTGTGGCACGCGCTGCCCCAACGATATCCAGACTGCTAGAATCACCGATACCATAAAAAAGATCGCTAAAGAAGCTCACCTTGATCCCTTAAAACCGAAAGTGGCTCATTTTCATGATACGTTTGTAAATTCAGGCATACGTTGGGGCCGTCTCAATGAAATGGAGTTCATGAGTTTCTTCGAGCTAAAGAACACATTAAAAGATCTTAAGCGAATGAAATTCAAAGCCATCTATGATGAATTGATGTCTAAGACTAAACTTGGGTTGAGGATGGCCAGGCGAAAACGTATGCATATGGGTTTTCAGTCAGCTAAGGGGCGTGGTGAGATAAAGCGTCTTTATAAAAAGACCAAGAAAAAAACGGTCTGATAAGAGGTTAATCATGGATATAGGCTATTATCCCGGGTGTACGTTGCATGCGTCCTCGTCGCTTTACGATGTTCAAAGTCGGCGGATATTTAATGAAGTCGGGATCAATCTCAAAGAGATCGAAGATTGGAACTGTTGCGGAGCAACCTCCGCCGGCAAGGTCGATGACTTTTTGGCCGTAGCCATGCCCGCCAGAAACATCGGGATCGCAGAGGCTGATGGGTTTTCCGAAATAGTGATTCCTTGCTCGGCGTGTTACTCTCGGACGCTGGTGGTCCAAAAACGCCTCGAAGATGATCCACTTCTAAAAAACCAAATCAATACCGAACTCGCCAAAAAGATCCAAGGAACGATTAAGGTATCCTCAATTCTGGAAGTGCTTCTTACCACGGTCGCGTCAGGTGAACTGGCTGAAAAGGTGAGCCAAAAGCTCAAGGGGCTTAAACCCGCATGCTACTATGGCTGCATGCAGACTCGTTTTCCATATAAAGTTCCCGTGCCTGATGATGTGGAAAATCCCCAAGGCATGGAGACGGTACTTAAGGTCCTCGGAGCGCAGTCGCTGGATTGGAATTATAAAACGGACTGCTGTGGCGCATCCGCCGCCGTTAATGATGAGGAAGCCGCTTTAAATCTGATGACCCGGATTATGAAAGACGCGGTGGCAAGGGGCGCCAACTGCTTTGTGGTCACCTGCCCCATGTGTCAATTGAATATGGATAGCTATCAGGACAAAATCTGTCAAAAACATGAAATAAAAGAGAGACTGCCTGTTTATTTTATAACCGAAATGGTTGGGTTGGCAATGGGCGTGAGCGTGGAGGAATTGCAGATCGATAGGCATTTTGTTGACGGCTCTGAGCTTTTGAAGGAGTTGAATATCATATGAATGAAAACGAATCCATAAAAACGACAAAGCGAGGCTCTGTACTGGTGGTGGGAGGTGGTGTCGGCGCGATGCAGTCGGCACTTGATCTGGCAAATAGCGGGTTTAAAGTCCATATGGTCCAGAAAGATTCCTCTATTGGCGGTACCATGGTTATGCTGGATAAAACTTTTCCTACCGGCGACTGCTCAATGTGCATGATCTCTCCCAAGATGGTGGAATTGGGGCGACACTTAAACATTGACATCCATACATTGGCAGAAGTGGAATCCGTCGAAGGAGAGCCTGGGGACTTCACGATCAAAGTAAAGCAAAAGCCGCGTTATGTAGATCCGGAAAAATGCACCGGCTGCGGAATCTGTGAGGAAAAATGTCCCAAAAAAATTACCAGCGAATTCGAGCAGGGTCTGACTGTCCGCAAGGCCATCTTCTCACTTTTCCCCCAGGCCTTGCCGAACACACGCGCCATTGACCGGGATATTTGCATATATTTCAAGAACGGCAAATGCAAGGCCTGCGAAAAGTTCTGTGATGCGGGTGCTATCGATTGGGAAGATACGGGCAAGGAATTTGAGCTGAATGTCGGTGCCATCATTCTCAGCCCGGGTTTAAATCGTTACGATCCCGCTGTGCGGCCGGAGCTTGGTTTTGGCCGCTGGCCAAATGTGGTTTCATCCATCCAGTTTGAACGGATTCTGTCTGCCTCCGGTCCTTACCTTGGCACGGTCATGAGACCCGGAGATAAAAAACATCCTAAGAAGGTCGCCTGGATCCAGTGCGTGGGGTCCCGCGATTCTCACAACGCAAACCCCTGGTGCTCATCTGTTTGCTGCATGTATGCCACCAAGCAGGCGATGACCGCCAAGGACCATGATCCCGATATTGAACCCACCATATTCTATATAGACATCCGGGCTTTTGGTAAGGATTTCGATAAATACGTGAACCGGGCCAAAGAAGAATACGGTGTGCGTTATCAAAGGGCAATGATCTCGGCGGTACGCGAGGAGGCCGGCACAGGCAATCTCCTTATGTGTTATGCCGGTCAGGATGGGACACTAATCGATGAGATCTTTGACATGGTTGTGCTCTCCATCGGTTTTGAACCCCATGCCGATGCCGTTGAGTTCGCCAAAATTTTTGGCATCGAGCTCAATGAGCACCGCTTCCCAAAGACACCCCCATTGATGCCTTTTGAGACCACCCGACCCGGCGTATATGTTACCGGGATATACCAGGGACCGAAAGATATCCCCGAGACCGTGATGCAGGGCAGCGCGGTGGCCGGCGGCGCCATGGTACTTTTAAGTGAGGCCCGCGGTACTGAGATCGTCGTCAAAGAGCAGCCACCTGAAAGGGATATAACTGAAGAGGAACCTCGCATCGGCGTTTTTGTATGCCACTGTGGGATCAATATCGCCGGCGTTGTGGACGTAAAAGGTGTAAGCGCTTATGCGGAAACGCTGCCTCATGTGGTTTACTCCGGAAACGACCTTTTTACCTGTTCCCAGGACGCTCAAGAAAAAATGAAGGAGATCATTGAGGAACACCGTCTCAACCGGATTGTGGTTTCGGCCTGCAGCCCCAAGACACATGAACCGATTTTCCAGGATACCATGGAGGCTTGCGGCCTCAATAAATATCTTTTTGAAATGGCCAATATCCGCAACCAGGATTCGTGGGTCCACTCTGAAGCACCGGAGCAAGCAACGGATAAGGCCAGTGAACTGGTGCGCATGGCTGTTGCTCGCGTTGCTACCCTTCATCCGCTTTATGAAAAGCAAATACCGGTCAACCAAAAAGGATTGGTGGTCGGCGGCGGAGTGGCCGGAATGAATGCCGCTTTGGGATTGGCTGATCAGGATTTCGAAGTTGTTCTGGTAGAAAAGGAAGCAGAGCTGGGCGGACTTGCCAACCGCCTGACGACCACCATCGAGGGGGTCGATGTACGTGACTATCTTGATGACCTAATCGAAAAGGTATCCGCTCATCCTAAAATCCAGGTTCTGACCAACGCGCTGATTATCAGCTTCACGGGTTCCAAAGGAAACTTCACAACCGAAATGCTGGTGGCACCGCAAATGATTCAAAGAAAAATTGATCACGGGGCGGTTATCGTGGCGACGGGGGCCAATGAATACCAGCCGAAAGAATTCCTCTACGGACAGGATCCGCGGGTAATGACTCAGATCGAACTGGCCGAACGACTGCAAAAAGGCGAGGCGGGGGATCTGGCAACGGTGGTGATGATCCAATGCGTTGGATCCCGCAACGAGGAGAACCCCGACTGCTCGAGAATCTGTTGCCAGTCCGCGATTAAAAACGCTCTTCAAATAAAGAAAATTAATCCTGAAGCAGATATATTTATCCTTTATAGGGATATCAGAACCTACGGCCTGTTGGAAGATTATTACGCCGAAGCAAGGCGCCAGGGGATTTTGTTTTTCCCGTATGATCCTGAAGATCCACCGGTGGTGGAATCCTTTGAGGACGGGGTACAGGTGAGCTTCAAAGATCAAATGCTGGACCAGCCCCTGAAGGTTAAAGCCGACATTTTGGCATTGAGCGTGGGAATGGTTCCTGAAGACACAGAGGAACTCTCATCCATACTCAAGCTGGCCCGCAATCCGGAAGGATTTTTTATGGAAGCCCACGTCAAGCTGAGGCCGGTAGACATGGCGACCGAAGGAATCTTTTTGTGCGGAACCGCCCACAGTCCCAAGCTCTTGTCGGAAAGCATTTCCCAGGCCTATGCTTCTGCTGCCAGGGCGACCACATTTCTCTCCCAGACACAGTTGACCTTGTCTGCCGTCACGGCCCGGGTTGAAGCCGAAAAGTGTGCCTCATGCCTCATATGTGTACGGTCATGTCCCTTTGATGTGCCCAAAATCAATGAAGAGGGCGTTAGTGAAATTGATGCGGCAACGTGCCATGGATGTGGGATCTGTGCGGCTGAGTGCCCGGCCAAAGCCATTCAGCTCAGTTGGTACGAGGATGAACAGATCATGTGCAAGGTGGATGCCCTTTTAGAAGGAGTCCTCTAGATTTTGGATTTTAGATTTTGGATTGCGGATTTTTAAATGCTGAAGGGAGAAATTGGATTTTAGAATGCGGGTTTTAATTTACCACAGAGATCACAGAGCTAAACAGGCTCAAAGCTGAAAGCTCAAAGCTGATCCACAGATTTCATTGAATTTGTGATTTAATAATCCGCAGATTACGCAGATTTCCGCAGATTACATTAGGTAAAAAACGATACTTTAGCGCTCAGATTTTATATTATTTCGAACTTTTGGGCCCTGTAATAATTATCATGGTTAGCTCTTAAAATTAATTTTTTAAATCTGCGGAAATCTGCGTAATCTGCGGATAAACAATATTTTTTGTTCTGCGCAATCTGCGGATAAAGTTAACTTTTGAATTTCTCTGTGTGCTCTGTGAACTCTGTGGTGAAAATTGTTTTAATTTTAGATCACAAGGCATTTCTTTTTAGAGAGGAAGACTAGTGAGCAAGGATTTTGAACCGATCATTATTGCATTCTGTTGTGATTTCTGAGGTTATACCGCCGCGGACCTGGCAGGTTCGATGCGATTACAATATCCGCCAAATATCAGAATTGTCCGTGTACCGTGCAGCGGAAAGGTCGATCTGATTCATATTCTGCATGCCTTTGAAAAAGGAGCAGATGGTGTATGTGTATTGGCATGTTTGGAAGGTGACTGTCACTTTAACAACGGCAACCTTATGGCCCGCAGACGGGTTGAACAGGCTCAGGAAATTTTAAACTCCATCGGCATCGGTGGGGAACGGGCCCAAATGTACAATCTGTCGGCCAGCGAAGGACCGCGCTTTGCCCAGTATGTAACCGAGTTCACCGAAAAAATCAAAGACCTGGGACCCAACCCGGTTAAACTGGCCAAAAATAAAGCGGCCTGAGGAAAAATATTGAATATTCAATTTAATAAGGAGAGTTTTCATTAAATGATAGTTGCAGATAGAAAACCAATTGAAGAAATCATCGGATACCTCAAGGATCACAAAAACATTCTGGTCCTGGGCTGCAATGAATGCGTAACCGTTTGTGAGGCCGGCGGCAAAAAAGAGGTGGGCGTTCTGGCTTCGGCTCTGCGCATGCATGCCAAGAAGGAGGGAAACGAGGTCAAAATCGACGAAGTGACCCTCGAACGACAATGTGATCGTGAATATTTAGATGAAATTCGAGATTCCATCGACCAGTATGATGCCGTTGTTTCGCTTGCGTGTGGTGTGGGCGTTCAGTTTACCGCAGAACAATACCACAGCACCCCGGTCTATCCGGGAGTCAACACTTGTTTTATGGGAGCCACCGAAAAGCGAGGCCTGTGGACCGAACGCTGTCAGGGCTGCGGTCAGTGTATTCTGGCGACAACCGGGAGCATTTGCCCGGTGGCACGCTGTGCCAAACGGCTTTTTAATGGTCCCTGCGGCGGATCCACCGATGGTAAGTGTGAGATCAATGCCGAAGTCGACTGTGCCTGGCAATTAATCATCGATCGCCTCAAGGCATTGGATAGACTTGACGAATACGAAAAGCTGTGCCCCTTAAAAGACTGGTCGACGGATAGGGCCGGGGGACCCAGAAAAGTAGTAAGGGAGGATGTGCAGCAATGACAACAAAGACACCGAGCAAACTGGAAAAGATCCTTAGCGAAGGGCACCTGGCCGTTACTTCCGAGTGTGGACCGCCCCGCGGCAGCAATTCCGAGCACATCATTAAAAAAGGCGAGTTGATCAAAGATCATGTGGATGCCATCAATATCGCCGACAACCAGACTTCCATGACCCGATTATGCAGTCTGGCCGCCTGCATTCGCCTGAAATTGATGGGCCTGGAACCGGTGTTGCAGATGGTCACGCGTGATCGCAATCGCATCGCCTTGCAAAGCGATATTCTGGGTGCGGCCTCCTTTGAAATCAACAACATTCTGTGTTTGTCCGGAGATCATCAAAGTTTCGGTGATTGTGCTCAGGGCCAGAATGTTCACGATATCGACTCGATCCAGCTGATTCAGGCCGTGCGGCATATGCGTGACGAGGGCAAGTTTCTGGGCGGCGACGACCTTGACGGCAAGCCCCAGATGTTTGTGGGAGCGGCCGCCAATCCGTTTGCCGATCCGTTTGAGATCCGGGTCCCGCGTCTGGCCAAAAAGATTGCCGCCGGGGTCGAATTCATTCAGACTCAGTGCGTTTACAACCTGGATAAATTTGAAGAATGGATGAAAGGCGTGCGCGACCGCGGGCTGCATGAAAAGGTTTATATCTTGGCTGGCCTGACCCCCATGAAGTCGGTGGGGATGGCCAAGTATATGCAGAAACGAGTCCCGGGAATGGATGTGCCGGATGAAATTATTGAACGGCTCAAGGGAGTCGAAAAGGGCAAACAGGCCGATGAAGGCATCAAAATTTGCATCGAGTCCATCCAGCGTCTGAAAGAATGCGAAGGCGTTGCCGGATTTCATATCATGGCGATCGAATGGGAAGAAAAGGTGCCCGAGATCGTTGAAGCCGCCGGCCTCTATCCGCGACCAACTGTCAATTAAGCAAGCCTAAAATGCAAATAGCCTTTGCAAAACTGAAATAACCTCTGACTGTGTGCCCGGGTCTATCATACCAAGCTTTTTAATAAGTCGTTTTTTATCTATTGTCCGTATCTGATCTAAAACAATTTGCCCCATTTTATTCTTGAAAGTGCAGGGTACGCGTGTGGGATAATCCTTTCCGGAAGTCGTCATTGGGGCAACGATGACAGTTTGGATATGCAGATTCATTTCATTTGGGGAAATAATCAAACAGGGTCTTGTTTTTTTAATTTCAGAGCCCACAGTGGGGTCAAGATTTATCAGATATACATCGAAGCGATTGATTACCATTGCCATTCTTCTTCATCCCAGGAATGTGAAATATTTTCTTCTCCGTTGAGAAGCACATCATCGCTTCTTTCCGCCATTGCCATGAAAGCATCATCCCAACCTGCTCTTGGATTTGAAACAGGACGGATGATGATTTGATTTTGTTCCACCTCAAGCTCAACGTCTTCCATAATTCCGGTTTGTTCAAGTAAGGGTTTGGGAATACGGATTCCTTGCGAATTCCCGATTTTTACAATTCTTGCTCTCATGATTCGGTACCTCCTCAGGCAATCGGTAAGCACATTGTAATTACATTGGGCTTAATAGTCAAGGGATAATTCATGTTGCGTGTGGAATACGGTTCATAGTGAACCCGTTGTATGCGGCTGTTGGGTAAGATAGAAATACAGTGCCACCCCGGTCGACCCAATAATATGTTTTTGGGGTTTTAATTTTTTACTTGAAGCCTGATGCCGGACTTGCCCAGTTAAATTTTTCGTAGAAAAGAAGCGAAGCGAATTTAACCGGGGAGCTGGCAAGGTCTCCTTTTCTTCTCCTGACTTTGCCTATGAACGGTCGCTTCAAATGGATTACCCTCCTTTTTATACCAATCTATGATTCTAAAATCTTTCATATTTCATTTGGAAATCTAATTTTTATGTGAACCCACCAAATTCCATATTCAGGCACGAAAGACACAATTCAGACCATTGTAAAAACCATGAGATTGCCATATGTAGTCCACAGTATTGACAATCGAGGACTATGGCATGTAGTGCTCGGTTTTGATATTCTCAATATCTGACTACATTTTTCTCGAAAATTCAAACTCTGCTCTCATCTCATAAGCCTGCCACAACTCCTTTTTGCAATATTCATCTTCATAAAAGCAAAGTCCTATCTTTTACTCAAAACATTTTTTCTTGACCCCTAAAACCAGATCTCTTATGAATCAAAAAGCTTCTCGCGCTCATGTTCAGGAAGTTGAAATAGCTGCAGTTTGCTTGAGAAGAAATCGCTTGCGCGCTTGGATGGTGGCCATAATTATGGCTATTGGGATCTTTGCAGCAAGAAAAACCAAGCGATACCCTTAAATTACACGTGGCTGTCCTGTACTCTTCCTCGTTATACTTATCATCGTTTCATCGATCCCTTTTTAAACAAAAAAGAAGGCAGATTAGTTGACACCAGTCCGCAGAAATGGGAGCAAAGGATGTTTACTGGCCTATCTGCATGATTTGTTCGGCACACTTGTTTGCTACTGCTCTATCAGATTCCTTCTCATAAGGCATTGTTGCCCAGCCCTGTTTTTCTACATAATCTCCTCTCTGCCAATTATCTGTTTCTTTCAATTTTTTGAGCTTCTGGTCTTTTTCCGAATCCTGGTTAAACTGTGCGACGCAAATCGATGCCAAACGATTGGCGACAGCATCTGCAGCCATTTCTTCAGCCCTACTCTGGGCAGTACCACCCGTAACCCATCCACCCCAGGCGAAGCCGATAATCATTACTAAAACTGCACCACCAATAGCAGCCCACACACCTATTTTAATTTTCTCTTTATTCACTTTCACTTGATACCCCCTCTAAATTAAAGTTTGGATTACGATCCTTTTGCCCCCCGGCTTTCTTGCCTAACTGTATAAAAAAAAGTTCTCTGCGATTATAAAACTTAAAAATATCCATTATTTATCCCACCGCATTTAAGTTTTTGGAGGGAAGGTATACAAAATATATAGTTGCGTCAACCATATTCTCTCGGTTCGTATAGTTGAAGCATAACAGATAATTCATCCTTTTGAGGATTTCGCTGAGTGAGAGCATGAAAACAAGCTCATACGCAAGATAAGCTACCCACAGATGACATCATATCATGGTCATGGTTCACGAAGGTCTCTTTCCAAGGATAGGACGAAGTACCGCCCGGATGTTACTTGAGGATCGGGTCGGTACACATAGGTCTTAGCCGTGGTCATCTTCTCCTCATAGAGAACTTCTTCGTGTTCGCCAAATCTAATGACGAGCGCGTAAAAGTCTTCATAGGGCAAGTAGATCCTGGCGTATCCCTGTCTATCAGTCCTGGAACGACCGAAGCCGGCGACCACTACATCAGCATCGGCAACCGGTTCTCCCTTGTGATTCAGAACGCGGAGCCTGCAGGTGCGCCATGGCATGACATGTTTGATGAGAAACTGTTTCAGTCTTCCGGCCCGTCCGGGTAAGGGTGCCTCAGGGATCAGATCCAACACGTCCTTCTCAAATCCCGTTTTCTTGGGGGTCACCCATTCTTCGCCATACTTGAGAAGCAGGTATTCCTCAGGCGGGTTAGGCACATTGAATTTCTCCTCCAAGAATTCGATTTCCTTCAGATTAGTGAACAGCCTGACCGGTAAACGGACTCCGGGGTAATGAAATATGCTGTCATCAAGGATTCGATAGCACGTCCAGTCCACTCTTACCGCTGATTTGATCATCGGCACGTATATGTACTGATCGTGGTGCTCAACTTTAGCGAAGAAGCCGTTTTCTCTGAAGGCAGCAACGACTCGGTCAACTGACTTCTCGGAAAACCCATGAAGACCGAACACCGAACCCAAATCCAAGTCATCATCCCACGGGATGAACCCGTGGTCCCTGATTGCTCCGAGGCACGTCCCTTGGCGCAGGAAAAAGACAATTCCCAGCTTGTCTAGGATCTGTTTCGCCTCAATTAGGACCATTTTGGCCGCGACCGGGTCGGCGGGTATCCACTCAGCCAATGACCTCTCCAGGGCCGCCTCACTTGCGCCATCGCTTGCTTTCATTCTCTCTTCTCTTTCCGGGTAGAAGTCGGATGAACTCTTCGTCAGAGATAGAATCTTGACTTAGAGATGCCTTTCCCTGATTCTGCGTATTATCTCAGAAGTGGAGATGCCCTTTGTATAGGGGATGGAACGGAAAATTCCCATCTCAATGGGCACCTTGTAGTAATACTCGAATTGCTCCTGGGAGTAATCGTCACCATGCACCACTATATGAATTTTGTGCAGCTCGATCCAGGCGGGATCAAATATCCAAGGTGCATTGGGAATCACCTCGTCCACATACCGGCACTTAGCTATAGAAGCGACACGCTCTTCCATCGTTAGTATCGGGCGCTTCTTATGGGCCGCAACTACATCATCACCGCAGATACCCACCAAAAGGTAGTCCCCTAATGCGCGGGCCTTCTTTAGAAACTCAACATGCCCGTAATGAAACAGATCAGCCACCATGTCTGTGTATACTCGTATCATTGTCAACTCTTTCTCACGGCATTCGCAATTGGGCCACGTATTTGGATGGATGCGTCAATGTCATACCTATGCTCGGCTTGGGAGGAGCCCTGCCAGCCGTCTCATATTATATGCCTCCGAGTTGCTCCGCTTCCACAAACGCAAGTTATCACTCCAGTTTCTCTGTATCGTCCTAATAACAAAATGTTTTTCGATGGCACACAGCTATTATACGCGTATCGGATGAGAGTCAAGATAAGTATGGTCAGGTGATTGCCAAATAGAGATAAAAGGGCAAAATTATTCCGTTTTTAGATAGCAACTTTTCGCCTTGGCATTAAAACACAGGCTTTTACCAATTTATTGTCAATTTCGTATGCAAATTTAAACATTTTACAGCTGTTCACTTTGTTCGAGTGCGGCTATAAGACAAATCCCATCCTTTGGAAACCTCTTATCGATTGAGCTTACAAGTCTATATTAAACGAACTCAAGAATGAAAATTGTTGTATGTTTTAGATTGCGATACGCAATATGAAAAATGGCTGAATGATGGATTCCGGCTATGAACCCATCATCACAATAAAGTACACCTTACATCAGCACACCTAACAAATTTGTGGTCTCCCCAATTTCCAGATGTAGGGCACGGCATCCCTAAATTTAGGAACACCAAAATTTGCTACCTTGGTTGACGGTATTCACCATGATTTATTTCGGTTCATGGTATACCGTACCGCCCCACTTACCAGGTTGCTACTGGCCAATACAGTGATTAAGATTGATTTTATGATAAGGAGGTCAGGACAATTAATACTGACTAAAGCCTACCTGAACTGAATCCGGCGGCGTCTGAAATCCGCCCAGGAGAAAAGGAGGTTATCATGAAAAAAAGTAAAAAGATCTGCAAACCGGACTACGGATGCGATAGTCGATGTGTATTTGAATATGTCGAATGCATTGACAAAGAAGACGGGGCATCCATCTGCAAGACTCGCGAGCGAAACTGTTTCGACGAGTGTCATTTATAATCCGCAACGGTACCAATCATAAAGGGGGGGCTCCCCACAGGCCCCCTTCGTGCTTAACGCACATCCACAATCCACCTTAAAGACTCCCTTGTTGAGACCTTTGGCATGGCTAATCGGGCTTCCGTTGATTCGCCCAATGCTCTCAAAAGTTTATCACAGGCAGGTTAATCGCAGATTAAGGTGTAGTGGACGGCTGTGAGAATTATTGATTGCAGTCAAAAAAACCATATCCACTTCATGAAGTTTTCTGTTCGATCAAACTGTCCGCTTCGGCGGCCAGCGGAGAGCGACTTTATCTTTGCTGCAAAAGTCGACGAGTTGTAATAAAGTCCATGGTGTGTCGTGATTTAAATACAGTATCGCATAATTGTAATATCAAGCGGTTGTGGCACGCGTAAAAAATGGCTGCCGGCAATCAAGACATTTCGCGTTTCGATTTTTAGAAGTGACAGGAAATAATAAATTATGTTTTAAACTTAGATGGATTTTAGCCAGATCTGTTTTGCAAACAAAAAATATGTACTTTTCGGTGAGAGTCCAGACGGAATAATGCTTCAGGATCTTATAGAATGTGGACAATGAGCATATTGCAAAAAGGAAAATTAGAACTCTTTATGAACAATGCAATATCAAAACCGTTTCTAATTGATTGCACCACAACGTGACATATTTTCTTGACTTTGGCGATTTTATACATAGCCTTTTTTTAAAGATCGTTTCTGGATCTTTACAATTTTGACTTTACATCTCAACTACTTTTGACTTTTCTAATTATTGTTCACCTGAAGGCTCCTTCATCGAATCTTGGTTGATGATTTGTCTAATGTAAAAAAGGGTGGGTGTGGTCATGAGCGACGATAAAGAAAAACATGATGAATGCAAATTGACTCAAACGGATTCTGAGGGAAACACCAATTTGTGCTGCTGTTACATTTTAAATCAGGATGGCCAGTACGAAGATCCATGCTATCTTCCGGTAGAGGACTGTTGCTGTTGATAGCGGACGTTACTGACGTACCGAAGAGTCACCCACTTTCCAATAACTCCAACCCGGTCGGCACACGTTATAGTCGTGTGGAATTAATTGACCGGTTCTCTTAAAAGAGGTGTGATATGTCGATTGATTATATAAAAAAGGCAAAACAGTGTTGCTCTCGCGAGCATGAACGATTAATGCAGCAGTTGGATATCTGTGACAGCCGGTCCAAAACCTCAGCCAATCGGCACCGATGTTATCGAATAGCTGCTCGCAGAAGTGGTCGCCGATCCAGGAAATGCACGGTTGGGGGATAAAGGCCTCGGCAGCATGAATCAAAAGCAATCAACTGGAAAGAGAAGTGATCATATGGTGGAAATTACCCGATTGGAACCCAAGGAAAAAACAGGGCTTGTGGTCGTCATTACAGGCCACGGTAAAGGAAAAACCACAACCGCTCTCGGCATAGCGGTCAGGGCTTGTGGACACAATATAGGTACCTGTATTATTCAGTTCATGAAAGGCGACATTTATGCCGGAGAATGGGATGGAATCAAGAAGATGGATTGCCCTGTGGAATTGATTTCCACGGGAAAAGGCTTCTGCGGAATCCAGGGAAATCCCTACCCATATGAAGAACATAAAGAAAACGCACAGGATGCGCTCCAAATAACCCACCAAAAGATTGAATCAGGCCGATGGGATATCCTTATCCTGGATGAGATCAACAATGCGTTGCATTTAAAACTAGTGGACCTTGACCAGGTCCTGGAGATTATCCGTACGAAACCCCGTGAGATGCATCTAGTTCTGACAGGCAGGGATGCCCATCCCGAGGTGGTTGAACTGGCAGATACGGTAAGTGAAGTTTGCGAAGTGAAGCATGCCTATCAGAAAGAGATTGAACCTCAGCCTGGGATTGATTATTAATTTCTATGGATATCTTATGAAAATCGATAACAAATTGCAGATAATGAATAAGTACTCATTTCATATACAGCCCCCACTTCGCTTTTATCCTCTCTAATAGTTTATCCGGTCTAAACATTAGTGTTCTGTAATTAAAGCAAAAATCCATCAAGACATTTTTAAAATTTGTGCTTGACATAGACAAACGGGTTTTGATAAATAATGAATGAACATTCATTCATTATTGTTTTTTGAAAGGATAGCAAAGTGAGGACAGCCACGGACCGGATCGAAAAAAATCATAAATATCATCAGATTCTTGAGGCGGCGGTTAAGGTTTTTGCCAGACAGGGGTTTCACCAGTCGACCGTTGCCCAGATTGCCAAAGAAGCCGGGGTCGCCGACGGCACCATCTACCTGTATTTCAAAAATAAAGACGACATCCTGGTTCAATTTTTCAGTTTTCGGGCCAAACAGGTATTTGAATCCTTCCGGGAGGAAGTCGATCGGGCGCAAACAAGCGCAGGTAAACTGCGCAACCTGGTGCGCCGCCACCTGGCAGAATTTCAGCGCGACAGAGACGGGGCGGTGGTCTACCAGGTCGAAACTCACCAGAACAGCCGCATGGCGGAAGCGCAAATTAGAGAAATGTCCCAGATGTATCGGGATCTCATCGCAGAAATCATAGAGCAGGGGCAGCAAGAAGGCACGATTCGCAAGGACCTCTATGTCGGATTGGTCAAACGCTTTATCATCGGCGCGGTGGATGAAGTCATCAATACCTGGCTGCACTCCGATGGGGAATATGATCTGGTTTCGATGGCCGATCCACTGGTTGAGCTATTTATAAAAGGTATTGGCAGCCCGC
Source organism: Desulfobacterales bacterium (assembly GCA_030601425.1). Classification (GTDB taxonomy): domain Bacteria; phylum Desulfobacterota; class Desulfobacteria; order Desulfobacterales; family JAHEIW01; genus JAHEIW01. The sequence continues at coordinate 1,788 of JAUVTR010000027.1, read as the reverse complement.
CGGCCAAAACACGCCGGTAGGCAATTCAGCTTAATACGAACACTCAAATTTCATCTCTAAGCGCTTAAAAGGAGAAAAAAATGGCACAATTTATTGCAGACCGTAGGGATGTCGATTTTGTTCTGCATGAACAGCTCCGGGTTGAGACCCTGAGCGAACATGAAAAGTATGCAGAATTTAACAAAAAAACCATCGATTTGATCATATCCGAGGCCCGCAATCTGGCTGTCAAAGAACTTTTGCCGATCCAGGTCGACGGCGACCGCGAGGGCGCCCGCTTTGAAGGCGGCAATGTGACGGTCCCGGAATCTTTCCATAAGGCCTGGGATCTTTTTAAGGAAGGTGAATGGGTTGCCCTTTCCAATGACCCGGAATGGGGCGGGCAGGGAATGTCGGTCACTCTTTCTCTGGCTGCCAATGATTATTTTATCGGTGCCAATTTTGCCTTTATGATGTATCCCGGTTTGACCCACGGTGCCGGTAGACTGGTTCAAACATTTGGAACCGATCAACAAAAAAAACTGTTTTTAAAAAAGATGTTCACCGGGGAATGGACCGGTACGATGCTGTTGACCGAATCGGAAGCCGGCTCCGATCTGGGCGCATTGACCACTTCGGCAGTTAAGAATGAGGACGGCACCTATTCGATTACCGGCAACAAAATTTTTATATCAGCGGGTGAACACGATATGGCCGAAAACATCATTCACCCGGTGTTGGCCCGCATTGAAGGAGCGCCGGAAGGTACCAAAGGCATCTCCATGTTTCTGGTGCCCAAGATCCGGGTAAACGACGACGGCAGCCTGGGCGAGCCCAATGATGTGGTTTGTACCGGTATCGAGGAAAAACTGGGAATCCATGGAAATGCCACCTGTTCCTTGTCGCTTGGCAGCAAAGGAAATTGTCGCGGCACGCTGCTGGGTGAGGAAAATAAAGGCATGCGGGCCATGTTTCAGATGATGAATGAAGCCCGTTTGCTCGTGGGACTCCAGGGACTGGCCTGTGCCAGCTCCGCTTATATGTATGCCGTCAACTATGCGCGCGAGCGGGTGCAGGGCCGGCATCTTTTAAAGGCTCTGGAAGACAATGCCCCCTCGGTGCCCATCATCGAGCATCCCGATATTCGGCGCATGCTGCTGACCATGAAAGTCTATGTCGAAGGCATGCGCAGCCTCTTGTACTATATCGGAAACTGCGAGGACAAATTTCAGATCAGTGCGAAAGAGGAGGATAAGGCCAGATACCAGGGCTTAATGGATGTGTTGATCCCCATGGCCAAAGGTTATGTGACGGATAAGGCTTTTGAAGTTTGCAACCTGGGTGTTCAGGTCTACGGCGGCTACGGCTACATCAAAGAATACCCCATGGAACAGCTGCTGCGGGACTGTCGCATTACTCAGATCTACGAAGGGACCAACGGCATTCAGGCCATGGACCTTCTGGGCCGCAAGCTCGGCATGAATAAAGGCAAGCCGATTATGGATCTTCTGGGAGAGGTCCAGCAGACGATCGCCGCCGCCAAGTCGATTTCAAGTCTGCAAGACGTTTCCGCTAAAGTGGAAGCAGCGGTCAACAAGCTGGGGGAAGTGGCCCTTCATATCGGTCAAACCGCTATGTCGCCGGATAGCCGCATGAATGCTTTTGCCCATGCCTATTCCTTTATGGAGGTATTCGGCGATGTGGTCTTTGCCTGGCTGCTGTTGTGGCGGGCTTCCATAGCGGCTCAAAATCTGGAAAACGGTGCCAGGAAAAAAGACGTGGCCTTTTACGAAGGCCAGATCAAAAGTG
>JAUVTR010000233.1 GCA_030601425.1 Desulfobacterales bacterium | reverse complement strand
TTTCCTTTTCCTTTAAAAAGGCGGTCAGGGAACTCTGGATGCCAATGCCGGCCAGCAGGAGCGTGAAAATGCAGATAAGGCTCAGGTCAAAAAAGAGATTGTCAAAAAACCGTTTAATTCTGGATCGTGCGGTTCGGTAGGGATCGACGCTCTCCTGATCTGCATCAGCAACAGATTTTAATCGATTTGCAATTGAACCGATTTTGTCTTCATCCAGGACCTTGATCAGATAAAGGTGGTTTACCCGGCTGCCTTTTTTAACCAGATCCAAACGGTCGATATCAGCGGCGGCGATAAATATGCGGGGGCCCAGAAAGAAGAAATTAAGCGGCTGGTCCGGTTCCTGCAAAACAACATCTCTAATTGTCAACGTGGTACTGCCGACGTGCAGCGGGTCCCCCACCCTCAGATCGAGTCGATCAAGCAGATGCGGGGCCACAATAATACTGCCGGCGGTAAGAACACGGTCAAATTTGCGGCCGGACTTCAGCACCACCTGGCCGTAAAATGGATATCCCGGTTGCACAATTTTCAACTTGGCCAGCAACGATTTCCGGCTTAGCTGGCTGCGAACGACGGAATAAAATTCCCAGACGCGGTTGCTGATAATTTGATTTTGATCCTCAAGCTGCTTGACGGCATTAACGGTCCCCATTGAAAGATCATTGTTGGATCGGATAATAATGTCAGCGCCATGCAGGGTTTTGGCGTCATCGAGCAGGGAAGCATTAACACTGGCGGAAAATCCGTTCAGGGAAATGAGGGTGACAATGGAAAGCGCCACGCACAGTACAACCACCACCGCCTGCCGGCGGGAACGAAGGATTTGGCGCACAATAAATCGGATATTTAAGAGGCCGCTGGTCATGTGAGTGCATTTAGTAATCAATATGTAAATATTTTTTTAGCGCCAAGATACTGGATACTCGATTCTCGATACTGGATACTGGATGCTCGATACTGGATGCTGGATGCTGGATAAAAGGACGATCGGCATTTACGGACCAGTCAGAATGTCATCGAGTATCGAGAATCCAGTATCGAGTATCTTTCTCTTTGTAGCAAGAATGGCGGATTTCACAATTTTTATTTTTGTTCCGGTTTATCCGAGTCACAAAACCCGCCCATCTTTGAGAACAATCATACGATCGGAAATCCTGGCGATATCTACGCTGTGGGTCACCAGAATCAGCGTGGTCTGGCGCTCTTTTTGAAACTCCAGTAGTAACTCAAGAACCGCTTTTCCGTTTTCAGAATCCAGATTCCCGGTGGGTTCATCGGCAAAGATGATTTTGGGATTGTTGATGACAGCCCGGCACATGGCCACCCGCTGCATTTCACCGCCGGAGAGCTGGTGCGGATAATTGGTGCTGCGTTTTTGCATACCGACACGTTTCAGCAAATCCGCAGCCTTATCACGGGCTGCGGGATCACGCTTGATCTCGGCCGGGAACATGACATTTTCCAGCGCGGTCAAAGACGGCACCAGATGAAAGGACTGGAAAACGAAACCGATAATTTCATTGCGCAGCGGCGCCAGATCATCCTCGCTGGTATCGGTGATATCCTTTTCTTCCAACAGCACTCGGCCGGACGATGGTTTGTCCAGTCCCGACAACAAACTCAGCAAAGTCGTTTTGCCGCTGCCGCTGCTACCCTCGATAACTAAAAATTCACCTTCAGCCACGGAGAGTGATACATTGTCCAATACGCGTATCTCCCTGTGAGCGATGGTATAGGTTTTTGTTATGTTTTTAGCCTCGACAACGGGCATGATATCAATCGCTCTTCTTTTTATCCAGAGCCAGCTGTAATTTTTCGCCCAGGGCCCCCAGGGAGGTGGCGGAAGCGTTTGAAAACGATTGCCAGTTTTGCTCATCGGCCGTGTCGGCCGGCATCAGGGTGATTTTCCTATCACCGGGGTTGATAGCTTCAATCGCAATGGCAATGGCGTCGCCTTCTTTGAGCTTTTCAAGTTCGGCCGGTTTATCGGCTTTGCGGAGGTTCGATTTCGGAAGCAGTCCGGTGATGCCGGGTTCCAGATTTATAAAATAGCCGAACTTTTCCTTTTTTTCCAATCTGCCTTCAACGGTCTGGCCGATTGTATATTTTTCGGCAATATCGACCCATGGATCGCCCTCGGCATCCCTGATGCTTAAGGATAAACGTCGTTTGTCAAGATCCACTTCTTTGATCGTGACCGCCACGGTCTCACCGGCGGTGACAATGTCCTCGGGTTTTAACACCCGCTTCTTATAGCTCATTTCACTGATGTGGACCAAACCTTCAATTCCAGGGGCCAATTCGACGAATGCGCCGAAATTTGCACAGTGGGTGACGGTGCCCTGGACTTTATCCCCCTCGTGAAACTGTTCGCCGGCGCTGTTCCAGGGGTCTTCCGTTAGTTGTTTCATCGACAGGCTGATTTTTAGCATTGCGGGTTTTTTATCAGGCTCGATGCCGATAACCTTAACCCGGACGGTATCGGCGATATTGACCAGGGATTCGGGTTTTGCCGCTTTAGACCAGTTCATTTCCGATACATGCACCATCCCTTCCACCCCGGATGACAGGCGGACGAAAGCGCCGTAGGGCATTAGCCTGGTGACGATGCCGTCTATAATGTCGCCCACCTTTAAGGTCTGATAAAATTCTTTTCTGGCTTTTTCCTGCTCGCGTTCCAGAAGCTGACGCCTGGAAAGGACAATATTTCTGCCATTTTCTTCAAAGGTGGTAATTAAAAAATTAAAGGTTTGACCGACGTAGTCCGAGGGATTTTCCACAAAATTGATATCGACCTGGCTGATGGGACAAAATGCTTTGCGCTGCAGGACGTCCACACGCACACCGCCTTTGCAGGTTTCACTGATTTTGCCCTCTACCGGTACGGCCTTGTCATAGGCCTCTTGCAACATGTTTAAACCGCCGATACCCGACAGCGCCTTGGACAGCTTGATTTCTTCATCAGACTGGGCCACAACATAAAGTTCGAGCATGTCACCTTCATTGAGTGGTAATTCCCCGTTTTCATCGAGTAATTCAGCTTTGTCCACCACCCCGTCAATTTTTGTGCCGGTGTCGACAAAAACAGATTCCCTTCCGATGGATACAATCTTCCCGCTGATTTTGTCTCCGACACCAATATCGGCATTTGCGCCCGGACTGTAGGCCTCCAGCATCGCGGCAAAACTTTGCTCTTCTTCTTCTTCTTCTTCTTCATTATTATTATTTTCATTATCGAAATCATTGGTCATGATTACGGCTCCTTTGGTTGTCATTGTGTAGCTATTATTTTAGGTTCTTCACTTGAAAGAGTGCCGTCCTTTTAATCCAGGAGACAAATTATATCTGTCATTTTCAAAACTGAGCTTTCGCGCCTTGCCAGGCGGGCGCCTCAATACTGAAAATTTGCGAACTTATTTCTGCGCGAACCCTCAGGTTCAGAACTATCAGGGGCATTTATTATTTTCAAGGATATAATTCACTATTATTTCAGGATCTGTTTATGGCCGTACTTTTGCATTTATTCGATTGACAATAATCCGGTCTTATATTAAATATTCAAAATAATTCGAGCAGTTACCGTTCATTTTGTATTTTAATTGCACGTGACCGCACACCGCGGGACGAAACCGGGTCCGGTGTAGCCGGGACAGGGTTTTACTCCGATTTACAACCAGGAGATTGAATGAAAAACCATCGGAAATACTTGATGGAAGATGACCAGGAAGCCGTGCGACTGGATAGGAAGACGGACCCTGCGACGGTTGAAAAACAGGCCCTGTGGGCCGGCATTAAGCCCGGTATGCGGGTGGCTGATCTTGGATGTGGGGCGGGTAAGACCACTTTTTATCTAAACAGACTGGTTCAACCGGAGGGCCGGGCCGTCGGCCTGGATATCGCCGAGCAGCGCATTGAATATGCCCGGACCCACTATAGCGATGAAAGCATCGAATACGTTGTCGCTGACATCCGCGAGCCGCTGGAGGATTTCGGGCAATTTGATTTTATCTGGGTTCGTTTTGTCCTCGAATACTATCTCAATGGCAGCTTCGATATTGTTGAAAATATCACCAAAAGCTTAAAACCCGGTGGCATTATTTGCCTGATTGATCTGGATTGTAATTGCCTGCGTCATTTCGGGTTGCCCGATCGGCTCAGTCGAGCCACCTCCGGCATTATGGATTGGCTTGAAAAAAAAATTAATTTTGATCCCTATGTGGGGGTAAAACTGTATTCTTTTCTTTATGATCTGGGCTTCGATGAGATTGATGTGGACCTCAACGCGCATAATATGTTTTTTGGGGAGCTAAAAGAGAATGAAAAGTTTATCTCCATGAAAAAGGCCGAAATTGGCGGAAGAAATTCGGGTTATCCGTTTGAGGAATACGATGGGAACTTTGATGAGTTTCTGGAAGAGGTCAAGATTTTTTTCAACGATTCGAGAGTTTTTTACTATACGCCTTTAATTGCCTGCCGGGGGCGCAAACCCTAGTGTTGTAAACCCTATCTACATTCCAAAAGCCGACAATGTCTTTAAAGATAGCGGCACTTTTAGATACAAAAAATTCCAAGCACCAAATAACAAATAACAAACAATCTAATTAATCCGAGTAACTCGGCAAGAACACTATATGAACCGTACCAGGCGCTTTAAATACCTGAAATAAGCATCCGAATATTGCAGGCTGCAAATCCAGAGGTTGTAAGTCTTATCATATGAAATTTGATTTTCGTCTGCGAAGGCTGTCGGATAAATCAGGGTGGGAAAGTCGTTTTTCCCGGTTATTTTAGCTATCTTTGAGATGGCGGCCTGTAAAATCTCGGCGCTGAAATCCTGCGAATCCGTTACAAATACTTTGACACAGTTGGTGATATCTGAAAGATTCAAACCCACGTCAGATTGATTTACCAAAAAGACTGCTTTAAGAAGCCCGTTGTGTTTCAACGAGTAAAGATAGCGCAGCCTGGTCAAGCCCTGCTGTTCGTATTCTTTGCTCAGAGCGTCGCTGTATAGTTTCTCCGGTCTCAGATCCAGGGCATCCAGCAGAAGCCCGCCTGACGTATATTCATAAAATCCTGCCAGCTCCTGAAGATCTTCAGACTGGGTTTCAGTTATCTGCCAGCCCTTCGGCATATCCGGCGCCGAGCGAGACGGATTGTTGAAATGTTGATAAGCAAAGCTGTCAAGCGAGCATCCCTTGGGATCGCCTATGTTTCGGGCAGCTCCTCCGAACACCCGGTTGGGGAATTTGTTATCCGGCCGGTAGTAGCAGATCATATAATCCATGTGCAGGGAATACAGGCGGTGAGAATCATTGATCATGCGCCCGATTTGATCCAGGACGATCAGCCCTGCTTTGTTTAATGCTGATTTCCTGGCCGCATGGTGGTGAATCATCCAGGCGCTGTCATAAAAGCGCAGCATGGCCATATGGCCGTAAATGGTTCCCTTTTCCTGATAAATGAAATGCCTGGCGATTTGGGGATTTTGGGTGTAGATTTTGGCGTAGGTTTTTTTAATCTGCTTTTTGTTTTTCTGTATTGCCGCATACTTGTCAGGGTAAATGAATCCGGTTTCAAAAAAGAAATCCCACAGGGCATCAAGATCCACATCGTTGCAAATGTACGAATTTTTGTTTTTGGCCTGATGCAGCATGGAGATAAGTTTGAGATGATCGTGTATATCCATATCCAGCAGTGCCAGGCCGCATTTGATCCACTTTTCACCACTGGGGTCAACCATTTCCCTGCGGAAAACTACCTGGGCGCTGCATTTAATTTTATAGCTGCTTGCGAAGCTCAGCTCGAGTTCATGCAAAATCATGCCCGGCAGCAGCGTCGTGTTGTATTCACCTTCTTCT
>JAUVTR010000125.1 GCA_030601425.1 Desulfobacterales bacterium | reverse complement strand
TCAGAGCTTTTAACGACCTGGAGGAAACGATCAATTGAGCACGCATCTCGGCCAAGCGACTCACCAGTGCTGAACCCAAACCGCCGCTGGCACCGGTTACCAAAACGTGTTTTCCTGAAAAAGAATATTTCTCCATTATTTTTAGCTCAATTAGATCCAGATTTGCGCATTAGCGATAATAAATGCATCGATTTTTTGTCAGTTAAATCGTCAAATAAGGCGCCTTAAACTTCGGTCAAGACGCCTAATCCAGAGCAGTTTTGTTAAGGTATCGAATTTATTATTAATAGAATACGATAACCATTCGTCACTTTAAACGCAAGTGAACTAAAGTTAAGGAATTCTGCCCGTCGAGAGCCTCTGGGTCGAACGACTGGGTCGATCGATCATTTTTATAAAAGATGGAGCGCCACGCGGCGCAAGCGCCTGCGCTGCGCGAGCGACACCATAACTTTAGGCACTTCATACTTTAGTTCACTTTAGTCACTTATGGTTGTTGCCTTCAGACATAATCTAAGGCTTTCAAACAATTTCTAAACAATTAAAGAGCAGTCATGCTGTATAGGTTGACAGAAATTGATGTTTTCTATACGTTTCACGCCATGAAAAATTTTCGCATCATATGGAAGCATGAAGTTCGCCAGGCTGATCAAATCGTAAAAATACTTCTGGAAAATAAAAAAGTGGCCCTGAACTGGAAAATCATTCTGCTGCCTGTTTTCCTATATAACGTTTATCATTATCGAAAAGACCTGCGCTTTACCCGTAAAAATTTTCTTTTCACCAAACAATTGGCGTTTGCCGCCGCCAAAAACATTTTCCAGGGTAAAGATCAGGCCTGGGAGTTCCGCCGAATTGAAATCCAGACCAAAGAAGTTCTGAACAAAGAAAAGAAAGGTTTCTACACCGAAAAAATTCGCCGCAAACAGCTGCCTGAAATCGAATTGCTGATCAAACATTACCAGGGTCTTTTTGAATCAAAAAATACCAAATACACTAAAATAATAAAAGAAAAATACCAATCTAAAGGAAATTACCTCACCTTTCTAAGTACCCTTCAAAAATCGGAAAAAGATGTTATTCAGGCCGCCATCACAACCATGCGCAAGGGGACCAAAAAAGAGCGTAGAGAATGGTTTCAAAAAGTAAGCGAGACCACCAAAAAAGTCCGCATGGCCGAAGCCGAACAGATTTACACGTAAATCTGTGGGTTTCAGGTGTCAGGTGTCAGGCCTCTGGATACCAGGTTGCAGGTGTGCGGTGCCTAAATTCAACTTTATCACCTTTTTAATTATAAAATATCGAATATCGAACAAGGAATATCGAACCGCAGAAGTATTTCGAATAAGTTTGCAAAATGCTCGACTTCGATATTCTGCGTTCTTCGATTCATTACGAAGTAGGGCAGCCCACAGCGGCTGTTAGAAACCAATCGCCAGCAGCGAGAAGCCAGCGGCCCAATGCCTGACACCTGAACACTGACACCTGAAACCTAAAACTTTGAACCTCTGAACCCTGAACCTACAGCTTCCTAGATAGCTTCCCAATATCAAGCGCTTGCTTCCTTTGTATGAAGGCCGAATTGTGCTGTAAAAAGGGCTCCCCACCCCATTTTTCCTTGAAACGGCGGATGCCGGTGTGAACTCCCAGCCCCAGGTTAATCGCCTGTTTTCCCTCAGATTGCGCCAGTTGAACCATTTCGTTAAAAAGCAGATCGGAAGCTCCCGGCACCGCTATCTTTGCGGATCGAAAATTAAATAGATAAAACGCATAGCGAGCCGATGCCACATCCACTATGGAAAAGGCAACCAGCCGATCAGACTTGCGTACCTCAAGCAGATGTGCTGTTTTTGAAAGCTTCATATAGTTTTGCACATACTTAAAGATATGGACCTGCTCATCGGTTAAATCCTGCCTGCCAATAAAGTCCTTAATTATCTTTTTGTGCTCCCTGCCAAACTGACCGACCTTGATCTTCAGCTCCTTTTCAGCGCGACGCACCATATAAGCCAAATCCGGATCCAGGGAATTTAACGGCAGATTCATGCGGTAATATCGGTCTGCCGGCTGTGCCTCATAACTTTCTTGTGCCAGAAATATCTCTTCAGCAACGAGGGTTATGGTATGGGGATTAAACCGTTTACAGGCTGCCTGATATACCTGTGATATCTCAGCGGGTTTTTCTCCCAGAGGATATCCGATAAAAATGAGATGGTTTCTGTGAAAATAACAAAGGTAGTCTCGAAAAAGATAAGGCTCGCTGCCGGAAATCGCTGCAACATAGTCGGGAAGATGCTCCGGCACATAAGCTTGCTGATAGATTCGACTCTGTTCGTCGCTAGTCAGCATTTTGAGGCTGGGAGTTTGATGAAAATATTTTTTTCACTTCTGCCGCTCGCATACTATCAGTGATCGATTCGATTTTTTCAGCTGTTGCCATATCGGCTTGGTCCCCCAGAGTCCGTCGCGCGGCAGCCATAACTTCATTTTCAGCCGATTTGAGCTGCTCCAAAAACGAAGAATAATCTGCTGCGGTTTGATAGGCATAGGCCACTAAAGAAGCATAATCATTGCCTTCAGCATTTAACAGTTGGCTAAAATGATCAATGAGCAAATCAATTTCTCTTAGCTGCTGCCGGCGAATATCATCCGAATAAATACCGCCCGGTACAGAGGACACCAGTTCTTTTGTTTTAGACTGGATTTGCGCCATAACCGTTTCTGGGGACGCGTCTTTTTTCTTCATGTCCAGGGCAGCGTCCAGCGCCATTTTCTTGGTAAACATCTGGTTTTGAACAAAAATCTCTCTGGAATGTTTCAGCTTCACATAATTCAGGATAAAGATGACCGGAATCATAATTTCCCAAACCGTCAGTGTTTCGAATCTGATCAGCGAAAGCGCCAGCCCCTGAGCCATCGAACGCTCTCTTTTAAATATGATTTTGAACTTCTGATAATAATCCTCAGCCAAACTTCCTCCTGCTGAATCCCCGGCACAATGAGTGAAAGATTCACCATGAACCGATGGTTGTTAAATACCGAGGACGAGGACGATTACGAGGTCAGGCACGGTTCCTCAGTTTCGTACTCGTCCTCGCCCTCGTCCTCGGTACTATCATTTCTAAAATACCTCCTGGATGATCTTCTCCCGCCTCTCCTTAAGCTGCTCCTGCTCCGCTGATATTTTTTCTTTGAGTTTCTGGGTTTCACCCATTCTTACAATGAGCTCGCGGTCCACTTCGGCTTCCGCGGCTGTCAATTCGCCAATAAACCCCTGAAAATTTTCCCGGTTTTCATAGGCCTTTTTAATCAATGCATAAACGCTGTAACCATCCTCCTTTAGCAGCCTGGCGTAATGGTCGACCAGCAATTTGATCACTGCCAGCTGAGCCTGCAGCAGCCCCGGGGTGTGCAAATCAAGCGAGTTTAACCACGCGCCGGTATCGTTTTCAATATGTGAAAACACAGCGGCTTTCTCCTCACCCTGCGAAAGGGCCTGGGCTGCATCGATGGCCAGTTTGCGTGGAAACATGAAGTGCTTGGTATACTCCCGTAGGGCGCTGCCCCGGCGCAGAAAATCGATGATGAACATCCCCGGAATAATATGATGCCAGAAAGTTAGCGGTCGGGTAACGATGACACCCAGAGTGACTTCCCGTGCCATTTTTTCTTCCGTCATCAGTATCATTTTATATTTTTCCATAATCCTCTACCCGTACGCTTCCAACTGAGCGCATGATCCCGGATCGTTTATGCCGGAGTCAACGACCACCCGCATAGCGGGTGGCTTGAATTTTCGGCCATAGGCCGAAAAGACAAAAGCAGGTCAGGGCTTTAAACGTTGCGGTTGGAGCCGGGTGCTTCACACGCGGTTTGAAAACAACCAATAAATGTGATCAAGTTAACAGCCAAAAATGGAACACATGGACACTCGCCTATTCGGGACTACACCTTTAAATCAGATGGCCCAACTTGTCAAATCAGAAAATATGGCTGCAGGGGCTTATAGTGGTTGTTAAAAAAACGCTGCAGTATTGAAACGTTTTTTTCTACAACCGTACAATCGCTTATGCCCCAATTCCGTCATTCGGAACATTATGATGGAAAGCGGTATAATGCGACCGTTTGATTTGGTTGATGAGTGCAATGGTTTTGAGGGAAGTTAAAAAAAAGGAAGGCGCTCTTCACAGAAGAACGCCTTCAAGTTTCGAGATATAAATTCACCCATTAGTCTGGCAGAATCGGTGGTGTGACGAAGGTCCCCGACCACAGAATCCAGGAAATCAACAAGGTCCAGAAGGCGTTTGCGGTCTGAGACAGCCAGTAGGCAATCGCCGGTCGGCCGCCGCCAACGGAAACCAGCTCTTTAAAATCGGTTTCCAATCCGATGGCCACAAAACACAGCGCAAAGAACCAGCTGCGATAGCTTTTACTCGCCTTGGCGACTGCCTTGGCAGCTTTTTTGCCCATAGTAGGCTCGATGATAAAGGAGACAAACAGAGAAGCCACCATAAACCCGATGACGAATTTGGGGAAACGATACCACACTTCCATGAGCCCCGGTTTCTCAACTCCCTCTTTTCTATCCAGCGACATGGTCGCCCACAGGGCCATTAAAAATGCCACCAGGCCGATCATCACATTCTGGGCCATCTTCACCATGGCCGCGGCATTAACAGCAGCTTTACTTGGATTGCCGGCCTTATCGCGGATGATTTCCCCGGCGGCGATCACCGCACCGGTATTGTCGATAACACCGCCGACCCAGGCACCTCCCCAGTTCGTAGGCAGATCCAGCCACCCGGCAATGGGCGGCATCACCAGAATCAGGACCACCGCGCAGACCAGGACCCAGGCAACCATGTAGCTGACTTCCTTGGGATCTCCCTGAACCGCGCCGCCGGCGGCGATACTGGCGGAAACACCGCAGATGGCGTTGGCCGTGGCGATGATGCTGCTGAATTTTTCCGATACTTTAAATTTTCGGCAGATCCAGTAGGTCCCGAACCAGACGGGCGTGGCCACCAGCACGGCCTGGGCCACGCCGAAAGCACCGGCCTTGAGGACCACCGAAAACATGATGGTCGCCCCCATACAGACCAGACCGATTTTAATAAAAAACTCCGTCTGCCCGGCCGCTTTAAGGATCTTGGGTACCTTGAATATATTGCTGATAATCAGGCCGAAAGCCAGGGCGAACAAAACGTAGGAGATGCCCCACTTTTTAATAAAAGCCTGTTTTGATATCACCATAGAGATAAACGTAAGGGCAAAAAGAATCAAAAAGCCCGGTACGTAACGCTTCAAATCAAATTTCATGAAAACGCCACCGATCAACGTAAGAACCCCCATGCTGATGCAAAGCAGGATAGATGTCCCCAGGGTGGACCACCCCTTCGGAAAGGCCGCTGATAGACTTGTCCATGTACCGATTTTGGGCGTATGCGGTAGCACACCCCAGAGCGCCAGCAGCAGGATGAGCCAGCCGATAAAACAGGCCCACCAATCTTCGTTTTGCAGCACAGGGGTTCTGTCATTTCCATTACTCATTTTATCTGCCTCCTTCTTCTCAGGTTTATTAAGTCGCATTCAAACATTCCCAACTGAACATCAAACTCTGTTCAATGGTATTTTTAACTTCTTAGCTTAATCCAAAAATGCCCTGCGTTTCACCTCCTTTCAACCCTATAATTTCAGCACTTCAAACCCCTCTATATATCTCCTCAATAAAACTCGAGTATTTTAGTATAAAATAAATTTTATAAATGCAAGGAAAATAATGTTTAGGACTGATCTGCCGGATTCTGCAGATATTCGTCTGATGACGGTCTGATTTTTTAATTTTGATATAATTTCAGTGCCTTATGATATATTCTCAAACAGTCATGCTTTCAACAGAAGTATGAAAATATTTATTTTAAAATAATATCAATCAGTTCTGGCATAACCTATATATTCTTGACACATCGGCATGTCTCGCCTATTATCCCTCTTTCAGAAATTTAAATAATTTGAATGCAGATGATTACGGGTCTTCAAAGGAGTTTGACACTATGTTGCTTTACATTGCGATTTGCCTGGTGGGTTTTGTACTGCTTTACTTCGGCGCGGAATGGCTCGTCAAAGGTTCGTCCAGCCTGGCGCGCAGCCTCGGGGTTACACCGATTGTAATCGGTCTTACCGTTGTGGCTTTCGGCACTTCGGCCCCCGAATTGGTGGTGAGTCTGATTTCGTCCATTAAAGGCAAGAGCATGATTGCCGTTGGCAACGTTGTGGGTAGTAATATCTGCAACATCGCACTGGTTCTTGGATTGTCGGCCCTGTTTAATCCGATAAAAAGCGACCCCTCGGTCATCAGACGCGACATTCCCATCATGCTGGGGATTTCGCTTTATTTGCTGGTTCTTTCTTTCAATAGCACACTGGGCCGAATCGAAGGTGCCACCCTTTTTGCCGGCATTATCGCCTATACCTTTATGAATTACTATCTGGCCAAAAAAGAAACCCGGGATGCGGCCGGCGGCGAAATGCCCGGCGCGATCGAATCTGAATTGGAGGAAATTGGTTATATTGCCTCCAGATCCAAACAGATTCTGCTGGTTGTCGTCGGCATTGCCGGCGTGGTGGGCGGTGCCCAGATGGTGGTGGAAAGCGCCGTTTTTATTATGACCGAATTGGGGGTCAGTGAAAAATTTATCGGCCTGACCATCGTCGCGTTCGGCACCTCTTTACCGGAGCTGGCCACATCGGTGGTCGCCGCCATGCGGGGCGAAATGGACATCAGCATCGGCAATCTGGTGGGCAGCAACGTCTTTAATATTATGAGCGTGCTGGGAGTCGCATCACTGGTTCGACCGATTTCGATTCCCGGCGGGTTTTTTGAAAGCGGACTGTGGATCGATTATCTGGTCATGTTGTTTACCAGTTTTCTGCCATGGCTGATGATGCGCAGAACATATACCGTAAACCGCAAAGGCGGTGCCATACTTTTAGCCTGTTATGCGGGGTATCTGACGTATTTGATTATACAGGCCTAAAGAAGGTGTCAGGTGTCGGGTTTCAGGTGTCAGAGAACAGATGACAGCAGTCAGAGGTCGGAACCCTGAACCGCAGAATGTCGCAGTCGAGTATATTGTTTTATTCCTTTAAAAACTTCTGCGGTTCGACATTCCTTGTTCGATATTCGATATTCAAAATAGGGGAATTGATGCGTTTTGCCTGACACCTGACCCCTGCTTGCCCGCCGTAGCCTTTTAGGCGGAGGAGGGATCCCTGAACCTGACACCTGAACACTGCCACCTGAAACCAATTATCTTTACACCTGAAACCTGCATTTTGAACCCTTGAAACAGAACCTCTGAACCTTACGATCCAATCTTACGTATTTTTTTAATGAGTTGTGCCATATCCTCCGGTAACGGCGACTCAAATGACATCATCTTACCGGTTTCAGGATGGGTAAAGCTTAGCCGCCAGGCATGCAACATCTGCCGGTTAACCGATTTTAATAGCTGCAAGATCTTATCGGATTGCTGATGGTCTCTGGCAGTGGTTTTTTCCAGTTTGCGGGGCCGATACACCTTATCCCCCACAATGGGATGATGCAGCGCGGCACAGTGAACTCGAATCTGATGGGTTCGCCCGGTCTTTAAGTCCATTTCTAAGAGTGTAAACCCCTGAAATCGCTCTTTAACACTCCAATTTGTTTCTGCCGCCCGACCCCTGGGGCTGACAGTTGACATCCGCTTGCGATCCACCGGGTGGCGACCGATGGGCAGCTTAATGCTTCCGGTCGCTTTTTTCACATCACCGTGAACCAGAGCCAGATATTGCTTTTGAATTTTACGGGATTTAAATTGCCGTGACAGATGGGTGTGGGCAGCATCGTTTTTGGCAACAATCATCGAGCCCGATGTGTCTTTATCCAGTCGGTGGACAATACCCGGTCGCAGTTCACCGCCGATTCCGCCAAGATCAGGGCAATGATAAAGCAGGCCGTTCACCAGTGTTCCGCTAAAATGCCCCGGAGCCGGATGCACCACCAGCCCCGGTTGTTTGTTGACCACAATGACGTGGTCGTCTTCATATAGAATATCAATCGGGATGGGTTCCGGCTTAAATTCAACCGGAACCGGCGGCGGAATAACGCCCGAGATTCTTTGGCCGGATTTTACCCGATAACCGGGTTTTTTAGGTTGACCATCCACACGGATGTGTTCCGCGCTAATCAAGCCGGCCACAAATGTTCGCGTGCAATCTGAAAGGAATGAGGCCACCAGCACATCCAACCGTTTGTCTTCATCGGATGGTTTGACTCGAATGCTAAATGCACTGTTGGCGGGCATGGATACGAACAATGAAAGGTGGGTTAGTTTTCGGCTTCTTCCGAAACAAAAAGAGACTCGATCTCAGTAAGTATGGTATCTTCGTCGGTCTTTTTGGCCGTCGAGAGTTCTCTGACTAAAAGAATCTGAGCGGTGTCATAAAGCTTGCGCTCGCCGAACGATAGATCTTTGGTGAGTTTGAGCAGAAACAGGTCTCTAAATACCTCGGCGACATCATAAAGCGAGCCGGTTTTAATTTTGTCCATATATTCGCGATAGCGACGATTCCAGGTCTGATTGTCGGCCATCGCCTCTTTCCTGAATTTCATCACAGCATACACTTTGGGTATCTCTTTTTTATTGATAACGTCCCTTAATCCCACGGATTCTACATTATTGGTGGGTATCATGATCGTCATACCGTTTTCGATGATCTTCATGATGTAAAAATCGTGTTTTTCCCCGTTGACAACCCGGCTCTCGATCGCCTTAATCTCACCGACGCCGTGGGCCGGATAGACGGCAAGATCCCCCACTTGAAACGTACGCATCTTTGATTTATTGGTTTTTACGCTGTCCTTGGCCTTTTTTTTTATCATATCTCCACCACTAAACGCAAATTTTTAAAAAAGAGGGGCAAAGTCACCATTTTGAATAACTTTCATAGCATACCTTTGGTCAACAATCAACAGAAAAGGGTTGGCGCCAGCGGCGCCAACCCTTTCAGTTTACTCAGCCGGTAAAATTCAAGAGCTTACAGCAAGAACGGTACCAGCAATAAAGCAACAACATTTAATATCTTAATCATGGGGTTCACAGCAGGTCCGGCGGTATCCTTGTA
The DNA here is from genome assembly GCA_030601425.1 of Desulfobacterales bacterium. Taxonomy (GTDB): domain Bacteria; phylum Desulfobacterota; class Desulfobacteria; order Desulfobacterales; family JAHEIW01; genus JAHEIW01. Next base: position 636 of record JAUVTR010000125.1, on the reverse strand, counting down.
AGGATCACCGACGGTATCGCCGGTAACCGCCGCTTTGTGCGCGTCGCTGCCTTTGCCGCCCAAATGACCGTCTTCGATGTATTTTTTGGCATTGTCCCAGGCTGCTCCACCGGTGGTCATGGAAATCGCAATAAATACACCGGTAATAATACTGCCGATCAGCAGACCGCCCAGAGCAATTTTGCCCAGCAGAAATCCGACCAGCACCGGTGCGACAACCGGCAGCAGCGCCGGAACGATCATTTCCTTTAAAGCGAACTTGGTAACGATGTCAACGCATCTTTTGTAATCCGGTTTGGCAGTGCCTTCCATTATACCGGGAATTTCACGGAACTGACGTCTGACCTCTTCCACGATCGCCCCGCCGGCTTTACCCACGGCGTTCATGGCAATCGAAGCAAAAAGATACGGCAATAGTCCGCCGATAAACAGGCCGATGATCACTTTCACATTGGTCAGGTCAAAACTCAGCTCCTCGCTCCCGCCATGCAGGACAAATTCCTGGGTATAAGCGGAAAACAGCACCAGAGCCGCCAGGGCGGCTGAACTGATGGCATAACCCTTGGTCACGGCCTTGGTGGTATTTCCGACCGCATCCAGCGGATCGGTGACCGCGCGGACACTTTCATCCATTTT
>JAUVTR010000007.1 GCA_030601425.1 Desulfobacterales bacterium | reverse complement strand
GTTGAAGGCGTGGAAGCCATTAAGGTTGATGATTATGATAACATGCGCAAAGCCTGGACCCAAGGGGAAATAGCAGTTGTTGTTGATCCTGAATGGAAGCTGCTCGATCAAGCGCAGGCCAATGTGGTGGTCGACGCGATATTAGCTAAAAAAAACATGGGTACCCATATGAAAGAAGCGCCGTTGGTCATTGGACTCGGGCCCGGTTTTGTTGCGGGGCAAGACGTCCATCTGGTTATTGAAACCAATCGCGGCCATAATTTAGGAAGGATTATAACTTCCGGCAATGCTGAGCCGAATACCGGAATACCAGGTCCCATCGAAGGATATACTGAGGAACGGGTTCTGAGGGCTCCCTGCGACGGAGTGTTTAATGCCCGGCTTTCGATTGGCAGTCAAGTAAAGCAAGGTGACGCCATCGGGGCGGTTGGGGAGGAGGCTGTCCTAGCGAGAATCGATGGCGTAATCCGTGGTCTGATCCGATCCTCGGGTAGCGTGCGCCGGGGATTAAAAGTCGGAGATATTGATCCCCGGGGACTTGTTGACCACTGTTACACCATTTCCGAAAAAGCCCGAGCCATTGCAGGCGCTGTGCTCGAGGCTATCCTAAGAATTTATAACTAACTTCTAGTGTTACTTCTCGCAAGTAATTTACAAAACATGATTATATTTTAGGTGTCAGGAAAGATACAGAGGACAGAGCACAGAAAACAGATGGCAGAGGACAAGGGGCAGGCTTTTTTCCGTCTTCTGTCATCTGACCTCTGTTCTCCGTTATCTGACACCAGAAACACGAAACCCGCAACGTGCAATTCACCTATGACCTCCTTACGGCATAGCTTGAAGCTAAAAAAGGGCGGTGTCATCAGCATCGTGGGAGCCGGTGGCAAGACCGCGCTGATGTTTCGCCTGGCCCGCGAGCTTTCGAAAGATGGCGATCGTGTTCTTACGACAACAACGACCAAAATATTCATGCCGACTCGGAAACAATCATCGATTATGATGATATCTGAGTCCGCCGAAACAATCGTACAACATGCCCGGGAGCTTTTTAGACGAAATTCTCACATTTCAGCCGGCAGTGCGATATTACACTTAAAGAACAAACTTAAAGGGCTGAAACCGGAAACAATCGATGCGCTCTGGCAATCGGGAGCATTTCGTTGGATTATCGTTGAAGCCGATGGGGCCGCCGGCAGACCATTGAAAGCGCCTGCTGCTCATGAACCTGTTGTCCCTCAAAGCACGCGGTGGTTGATTGGGGTGGTCGGCTTAAACGCCGTTGGAAAGCCCTTAACGGACAAATGGGTATTTCGGCCTAAATTGGTAGCCAATATTACCGGTTTGCCGTTTGGCGCTACGATAACAGAGGAAGCCGTTGCGGCCGTCCTGACGGATGATAAGGGTATTATGAAAAATTCGCCTCCTGAAACGATGCGTTTTGCATTCCTCAATCAGACTGATTCTGAAGAACGACTGGCCATCGCCAAAAGAATTGCTCAAATTCTGGGCGGTTCTGAAAAAGCCGGTTTCACAAGAGTTCTGATTGGGCAAACGCTTTATGAGCCACCTGTTAAAATATATTATCCATAACCATGAATTTCTAAACCGGAAGAAATCGCCGTCTGCATTGTCGCTGTACTCATACAGAGAAGGGCGCTTCGTACAAAAGAAAATGAATGAGCCTAAAATTTGTGAAAAGAAAGAATCAGGACAGGAATGACGATCTTAAACAGGCAGCAGAAATTTTTTCGCAGAACGGTTAGAAATGGGTAATTCTTCAGAGTCTTCCGATGCCAGGAGAAGTGAGAATAATTCCTCCGAGTCCTTTCTGAATCAATTCGGTCCTCTTCTCATTTTGACCTCAATTTTTTTTCTTAATTTTGTTTCGCGCATCACACTGGCTCCTCTAACCCCCAATATTGAAATTGATCTTAATTTGAGCCACACGGATGCCGGATCTTTATTCTTTTTGATTTCGCTTGGATATTTTATTAGCCTTACCGGATCGGGATTTATATCCTACCGCCTAAATCATAAACGAACCATCCTACTTTCCAATACGGCTCTTGGATTCGCTTTAATCGGGACTGCCTTCTGTGTAGGGACATGGACAATACGTTTGGGGCTTTTCATCGTAGGGATAGCAGCAGGTTTATATTTACCATCCGGCATGGCGATGCTTACATCTTTAATTCCAGCCCGACGCTGGGGAAAAGCCATTGCGATACATGAACTGGCTCCAAATTTGGGTTTTGTTGCTGCCCCCCTTGTCTCCGAAGCCGTCATGGTTTGGTTTTCCTGGCGTGCTGTCTTTTTGCTGTTTGGTTGCGTGACTTTAATTATGAGTCCGGTTTTTTATTATTACAGCCGTGGAGGAGAATTTAGGGGCGAGGCACCTAACTTTGTATCTTTTCGGCAGCTGTTTGGTAATTTGTCTTTTTGGGTAATGATGCTTCTGTTTAGTTTGGGAATCATCAGTACCCTGGGTATCTACACGATGCTGCCGCTTTATCTGGTTACGGAACACAGTATTGATAGAAATGTGGCCAACACATTAATCGCCTTGTCAAGAATTTCCGGTGTAATAATGGCATTTGTCGGCGGGTGGGCAACGGATCGTTTTGGACCGAAGCAGACACTGAAGATTGTTTTACTCCTAACCGGGTTGGTAACCTTGTTTTTGAGCATGGCGTCAAGCTCATATATAGTTTACATTGTATTTTTACAAGCGCTGGTTGCCGTATGTTTTTTTCCGGCGGGTTTTGCTGCTTTGTCTTTAATTGTTCCAGTCGAATTAAGGAATATTGCAATTTCATTTACACTTCCCATGGCTTTTTTGATCGGTGGCGGCCTGTCTCCGGTGTTTATCGGTATCATCGGCGATATAAGCAGCTTTGCGATAGGTATTGCTATTTGCGGTGGGCTGATTACTGCAGGAGCTATTTTAGCCGGCCGTCTTAAATTTCACGATCAGGAAAATTAAGGTGGTTGAAATCTTTGATAGCGACTGATTGAGGGGAGAAATCTATGGATCTTAAAGTTTTTGACAACCTGGAAAAGTCAGATCTTCGCAGCTATATCGAATTTCTCCTATGGCATTACCGGGTCATTGATGCGTTTTGGTACATCAACATTACGGAACACTTTGATGAGTCAACGGCGGATCGTCTAAATGAAAAAGTATGGGGCCGGGCCGCGGCGATGGCAGCTAAAGATTTGCGCAAGCGCTTTAACATTGGCGCCAAAGGCCTTAGCGGTTTTGTAAAAGCGTTACGGTATTTTCCGTGGTGCATCCTTGTCGGATATGAGATTGACGAAGCGCCCGATGAAGTCCTCATCCATGTTCCTTCCTGCCCGACTCAGACAGCCCGGATTAAACGCGGACTGAACGAGTATGCCTGCAAAGCCATGCACCGTGAAGAGTTCGCCAGTTTTGCGCAGGAAATTGATGAACGGATTAAGGTGGAATGTCTGTTTGCACCACCCGATCCTCATCCGGAGGGTGTGTTTTGTAAATGGCGGTTCACTTTAAGCCAGTGATGAGTACTGAGGACTGAGCAGAAAACGGTGAGGCGGTAGCATTTTTGATCATGTGTCGTCGTCTCTTATCTGTCTCCGACCTTCTTTCTTTAAAATCGATCCGGAGAGTGCGATGCCGCTATCTTTTGAATCTCTCAGCCATGGGACCATTGCATTTAGTTTTTTTAACATCGAATCAGATATGCTGCTTCTTGAACACTATTTTGTATTTGCCACCGATTTTTGTCAGTTTATTGGAGACATGGCAGTTAAATCAAATGAAGAGGCCTATAAAAATAAGTGGCCGGTTTATGCTATTGAAGAAAGAGAAAACATTGGAGATTTAATGGGCGCAATTCATGGGGTTCGCCATACGGGATTCATTGGCGACGTATACCGCAGATTTCCTTTTCCGAATAATATCGAAAATTTTAAGCAAAAGCCCGCGGGCCATCAATCTCAAGCCCTGATTCGGGATATTATTTTACGATATGCCCGCCAGATTCGTATTGCGGTAAGTGTCGCCAAAGGGGTATTTGAAATCGACATCGGGCAGTATCGATTCAGCAGCCAGGTCTTTCAGGATCTTGTCAAATATGTTTGGCGTGGCGGTTACCCCCGCTGGCAGGATGAATTACGGCCCGATTACATCCTGGCGATGAAAGACAAAATTGAAGGTCATCGTCAGGGACTATTCGAAAAGATCCAGTTTGATTGATGTGCCGTACGAATTTTTAATATCCCATGGCTACTTGCTTCTGGCAACTGGCGACTGGCTAAACCGATTCGCAATAAGGTTTCAGGTGTCAGGTGTCAGGAAACAGATGACAGATGTCAGAAGAAAGATAACAGATGAAAACCGAAGGGTAGGGCAGCCCTCGACTCGACTGAGCTCGTCGCAGGCTGCGGCTGCCAGAAACCAGCGACCAGAACCTTGAACCTCTGAACCTTTTAACCTGACACCTGAACACTGACACCTGAAACCTATTTGAGACCAGCAGCCAGGGAAATATTTTTACGTGAGATTAAAATTGCAAATCGTTTTGACAATTAAGCCAGCAGATTGTATGAACTGCGCCTGAACAGTAGATTTCAAAACCTTTCTTTAAAGGATGAATATGGATAGCTACAATTACCTTAAAGATGAAATTTTGAAGGTCAATCAGGATATTTTGGCTTTGATATCGAAAGCCAAATCAATGCCCGGTATGGCGGAATCCAGTTTTAACGATTGGGAGAAAACTTGCCGGGGTTTGCCGATTCAGATTTCAGAAGACATTATTCGGGTGGCGGTGGTGGGGCCGATTAAGTCAGGTAAAAGCACCTTTTTAAACTCGATGCTGAAGGGTGATTATCTAAAAAGAGGTGCCGGCGTTGTTACATCGATCGTAACCCGGGTACGGTCCGGGGATCGTTTAAGGGCGAATCTTTTTTTCAAGTCCTGGGATGAGGTGAATCTGGAAATGGAACAGGCCCTGGTTTTGTTTCCCTCTCAGGGCTGGCGTAAAAATAATATGAAATTTGACATCAGACACGAAGATGAGCGCCGTCACATTCAAACTGCCCTAAAATCGTTGAGTTCAGAGCAATTGATTTCGCAAGACACCCGCAACCGCAATAATGTGCTCTTAACTTCATATATCAAAGGATTTGACAGCGTTTATGACATTATCTCTTCAGACGATACAACCCGACATTATGAAGAAAACACTTTTGCAGAACACAAGCGTTTTGTCGGCAATGAAGAATTGGCTGTCTATCTGAAGGATGTGCAACTGGAGATCCCTTCTGAAGGACTCGACGGCAATATCGAAATTGCCGATTGTCAGGGAAGCGATTCTTCAAATCCTATGCATCTGGCGATGATCCAGGATTATTTGCTGCTTACGCACCTGATTGTGTATGTCGTCAGTAGCCGTACAGGATTACGGCAAGCGGATATTCGGTTTTTATCCATAATTAAAAAGATGGGCATTCTGGATAACATCCTGTTTGTCATTAATTGCGATTTTAGCGAACACGAATCCATGGAAGAGCTTCAAGCACTGGTTAGCAAAGTGCAAGAAGAACTGGCGCTGATCAAACCTGAGCCGGACGTGTATACGTTTTCTGCCTTATTCAATCTTTTTTCCTCACCTCTGATAAGCCTTTCGGAAAAAGATCAACTCAGAATGCTGCAATGGAAAACTGAAGAAGAATTGACTGATTTCTCAGTCAGTGAAACCGAACGATTCGAGACCACCTTTGACCTAAAGCTTAGCAGTAAACGCGATGCCATTTTATTAAAAAATCATCTTGAGCGACTCAATGTCATTTTATCCGGTATAGAAAACTGGATTGGAATCAATCAGGATATCCTCGCGCGGGATTCTCAAAGTGCCCAGGAATTATTGCATAAGCTCAATAATCACCAGGAGCGGGTCGATCAGATGAAAACTGTTCTAAAAACAACGATTACAGGCGCTGTCACAAAGATCAAAAAAAAGCTGAGCGCCGATGTGAACCGTTTTTTTGATGTTCATTCCGGGGATATCATCCAAAATATTTTTGAGTTTATAAAAAATTACAAAGGCTTGACCAAATCGGTTAAGGGAAAGGCAGACTTAACCGGTGTCTCCAGAACCATGTACCTGGGTTACCAGGATTTTAAACAATCTCTGGATAAATTTATTACAGAAGACATCAACCCGGAAGTGATTCGTTTTGTTAAATTGCAGGAAAAGGAGATTGGAAAGTATTTTGGCATGATCATTAAGCCTTACAGTGCAATGCTTATCGACACTTATGATGAATATATCCGCCTGATGAAAAAGCTTGGCGTTTCTTTGAATACAGAAGGGCAGCCGGCAATTGGATTGCCGGACATGGAAACTCAGATGCAACAGACCGGGCTGAATCCACCCAAACTCGTTACCACGATGCATTATTCTGCGAAAATCAAAACCGCTGCAATCCTACGTCTTGGCGTATACAGCCTCCAGCGGAATTTGAAAAAATTATTAAAAAAACCGGCCAGCAAGCGGGCGGAAGTCGTCCGCCAGGCACTAAGTGGCGGCATCCAGCAGATGAAACGCGAAACCTTAAAATCAGTCGTCGAGCAATTAAAAGATTATCGCGAAAATTTAAAGTTTGCCTTTTTGCTTAAACTTGTAGAAAACTCAGCTGAAAATCTATCGGATCTAATGCTTGATCGCTTTCAGCTGTTTTTTACCGATCTTGCAGCTGTGGCCGACCGGTTAGACAGTACGAAAGCCGACAAGCAACGCACATCACAAATATTAAAAGAAATGGACCATCGGACTGCGGAGGTAAAAGGAAGTATTGGTCATTTGCGTAGAAGGATCGCGCAGACGGACTGAGGTCGGCACAGACTTCGGCGAGCTCAGTCGAGCCGTGGCCGACCCTACCTTACAGAGATGCAGTTTGGAGAATTATAAATCCTACTCGTCCTCGTCCTCGTACTCGTTATCCAAGAAACTGAAATATAGCACGATTCTTAGATGCTATATAAAATACAATTACGAGCACGAGAACGACGACGAGTACGAGTACGAATCTGGATTGTCGAGGACGAGGACGAGATTTTAGACTTGTCGTTTTCCGGCTTAATTTGGCACAGGGCCTAAAATGGGGTGAAAGAGCAAGGCGTCCTGTGAATTGAAAACGGAGCCCACCACCCATTCTAGCGGATGCGTATTTCAATTTGCGGGACAACGAAGCCCTGGGCACGTAGTCCGCCGCCGGCTTGGATTTTTCAACCACAGGCAAAAGACATGGGCACACCGGTGCCCGAATCGTTGCGGGTTGAATACGCCCAATCAGCCGTTCTGTTTTTTAAGTTTTTCCAGATTATCTTTGGCAAATTCAATTGAAGCGTCAAGGGTCAATGCCATTTCATAGTATCGGATCGCTTTTGCAGTTTGGCCGATATCACGATAATTTGAAGCGATATTGGCATAATCAATGGCCGAGGACGGGTCCAGTTGAATAAGTTTTTTAAAATTTTCAATGGCCGCTTCATGTTCTCTTAACCTGAAGTGGCAGAATCCCATCAGATTGTAAATATCGGTTCTTTCAGGATCAAGTTGTTCGCCTTTCTCAAGCACATCCAATGCCTTGCGATATTCTCCCATATCTTTTAAGGCGATACCCATATACGAGTAAATACTGGGCACATCCTGTTCATTGGGCTCCAAATTCATGGCGTCTTCAAAATATTTGAGGGCCAACTTGGGTTCATCCAGCCCAATATGACAGGACCCGAGATAAAATTTCAGGTAGTATTTCCCGGGGATGTCTTTATCGATTTTTTCAAGCTCACCAATAGCCTTACCGGGATCCCGGTTTTCAGCAATATGTTTGGCCGCAAACATACCGACACTGGTACCCAATGCCCGTTCTCTGAAATGCGCACCCGGTATAATCGTATAAAATGCCGGGATTTCAAGGTCGGCATGCATCGTATTGATGAGGAACACTTCCATATCATTATTTGCCAGAGCCGCCAGACAGTTTTCAACCTCAACTTTTATATTATCGTCGGATAGATCAGGAAGCGCGCTGATATCAATTTTTTTGCCGGGATTGGTGATATATTCGGCATCTGCCAGGTTGGTAAATTTAGGCAAACCGCTGGCCACATAGTTGGAAGCCGTGTCAAAATCACCCGCCAGCTGGGCAACTTCGGTGAGAGCGCGACTGAAGGCTTTCTGGGGATCGGGGGTTGTACCGGCGGTCCAGACAATTTCACTCAACTCCGGAAATGTGGCTGGATCGTAGGCCAATACACCGACGCTCGGAATACCCGTATCGAGGGTGAAATCAGAGACAAAAAGTTTTACACCGATGTGGCGATATTTACCGATCATTTCGACCACCAGCGAGTCGGCAGCTGAGTCCGCACGAATAGCCGGGACTTTCAATTTATTGTGACTAATAACAGATGATGTGTGTCTTTCGATAATTTCACAGATTCCCTGGCTAACGGCTTCCTCAACACAATTGCCGGCCGAGGGTCCATTGAATTCATTGATGGCAAAAAACCAATCAAAAGGCACCAGCGTTTTTTCTTTACGGGTTAGATTATATGCCCAGGTCCACTTGAGGGGTAAATTTTCAAAGATTTTACGGGCGACCGGTAGATCATCTGATTCATCGTGAACCGACTTGGCAATCAGGTCAAAAGGAAGGACCCTGTCTTGAATGTTGCAGTACTTTTCGGTAAAAAAGTTACCCGGGTTTTTCACAAAGCTGAAAAAGCTGAATCGCTCAGCCAACTCCATAACTGCACTGGCTTCGGATTGGCTGGGCGTTCCGCCTTTGCCCATCTGCTTTTTTGTCCCGATGATATGATGGGCATCCGTGCCGCACAGGCTGAAATAGATGGGAATATCCAATCGGCCGTTGTCGATGCGGATGGTCCGTTTGAGAATATCGAGGTTTACTTTTTTCAATTTTTCTTTGAAACGCTTGACGGTATCTTCCGGAGGTAAAGTTTTATCCTGATCAAAGGTATAACTTTTATAGGCATCCTTTAATTCAACTTTAAACTTCATGAATTTTCTCCTGGAACCGGCACGTTTTTTTGACAACCACTATAGGACCGCGAATGATTATCGAGTATGCTGTGAACGGGTAAAAAAATCAAGTTTATCAAGATCGCTTATTTGTTGTGGAAATGGATTTATAATGATGATATCCTGTCATTAATTTAGTATTCACTTAGGGTTCACCCTAATTGAGCGAAAGTCGAGGTTGCCCCAGCTTTAAGGCGTCCAAGGGCGAAGCTGTAGTCGTCTACCGCGAGCCCTTGGCAACACAGAAGATGGGGTGACATCGGCTTTCCCAAAGGGTAAACGAAATGAAAAAATTTCCTTAAAACGATAAATCATCAATAAAAAAGAAATATCAAAATTCGGAAAACATAACAAAAATGGTATCTATTTTAAAATGTTACCCCTGTTTTTCATTTTGTTTACGATCAATTAGGGTTTTAGATTGACCATTATGTATCAATTTGATATGAAAGCGGCTTCTTGTGGGGATGTAGCTCAGTTGGGAGAGTGCGGCGTTCGCAATGCCGAGGTCAGGGGTTCGATTCCCCTCATCTCCACCAAATTAAAAAAAACGATTAAAAATGGATATAAGACAGCCGATTTGAGCTTTATCCAGCTAAATCAAACTGCCACAATGTGACAAATATAAACGAGAGCTATTAGATGATAATAAGCGTGATGTCAAGCGGGATTCTGTCAAAAAAATTATCAGACCCCCTTGAACAACCGGCAAACGGTGCTTATCATATAGGTAAATGATAGTAACCAATCGAGGGGAGGCTACATTTGCTCGTTTGATATCCTCTCGTTAAGGGTAGCTCCACAAAACCTCCGAGCTGCCCTTTTGGTTTTAAAATTTTTGCAATAATTTGTAACTTTTATCGAACATATGGTTCTATATACTGGTGGCTTGGATTCGTCCAGGTTACCTCAGAGTAAGTACGTCATAGTGCTTCATTCTGACCTCCTTTCACGGGTGGTTCATTTCGGTGGGCCACCCTTTTTATTTGCCTTCGGCTTAATTGATATAAACGTTTGCATTTCTTATATAATTTGATTATGATGCCATTGAGTCTTGCCGAACGGGCAAGTGCGGGTGTCTGGACTTACATTGGAAATGCAAAGGGGTTAAAAATTATGGAAAACGTTGTCGAGGTCGAGCGCAAGACGAAAGAGACTGCAATTCGTGTTAGCCTGAAGTTAAACGGTATCGGCCCGTCCGAAATATCCACCGGTATACCCTTTTTTGATCATATGCTCACCTTACTTGCGGTCCATGGTTTTTTTGATCTGGGCGTTAAGGCCAAAGGTGATCTGGAAGTTGATTTTCACCATACCGTTGAAGATGTGGGTCTTGTATTAGGTGAAGCTTTTGACCAAGCCCTTGGAAACCGCAAAGGCATCAAACGATTCGGCCATGCCGTAACTCCCATGGATGACGCTCTGACTGCGGTTACAGTCGATTTATCTAAGCGTCCCTATTTGGCATACCAGGTCCCCTCATTTACAGCCTCAGGATCGGGTTTTAGCGTCTCGCTGGCAAAGGAGTTTTTTAGAGCCTTTGTGGTCCACGGTGGACTAAACCTTCATATTAATGTTTCATACGGTGATAATGAACACCATATCATTGAGTCGATGTTCAAGTCACTTGGCAGAGCTTTGGATCAGGCTGCTTCAATTGATGAGCGCATCCACGATGTTCGTTCCTCAAAAGGCACGTTGTAATTTTTCGCCATTTAAACGTCTTGGAATTTATACAACTGGATGAAAATACAGGGATTTTTATGGCATGAGATTTTGCCTCATTCATGGAATAATGGAATAGTGGGTTTTCAAAGGAAATCGTCCATTTTTAATCTTTATCGTCCGGCGGAATCTTGCAATTTACCCAATCTTGCAGTATCCCAGGACCCATTATAGCGCTAAAGCTTCACTGCGTGCCCAATATTCCAACATTCCAACATTCCAATTGGTGCGAAGCCACTAACTCGCTGATTTATCAAACTTGTCTAAGCTATGATTATTATCCCGGCTGTTGATATAAAAAATGGAAAATGTGTTCGACTCCTTCAAGGGCGAATGGATGACGAAACGATATATTCGGATGATCCGGAAGCCATGGCTATAAAATGGGCTCAACTTGGCGCCCAGCTTGTTCATGTAATTGACCTGGATGGTGCGTTTGCAAAAAGCCCCCAAAACTTAGGGTCGATCCGTAAAATATTACAATCGGTGAATGTTCCGATCCAACTTGGAGGCGGAATTCGCAACGAAGAAACCGTGCACATGTACCTCGAGATAGGCGTCAATCGGGTTATTATCGGCACCGAAGCCATAAAAAAGCCGGAGTTTATTAAAAAGGTTTGTAAAATCTATCCCGAGCAGATCGTGGTGGGTATCGATGCTCGCAACGGAAAGGTGGCGATTGATGGATGGACTCATACCACCGGAATCGAGGTTATTGAACTGGCTAAAGAGTTTGAAGATTGTGGCGTTGCCGCCATTAATTTTACAGACATTCATCGGGATGGAATGCAGACGGGTCCCAATCTGGATGAAACTTTACGATTGGCAGAGGCGGTATCGATTCCTGTTGTCGCTTCCGGCGGAGTTTCATCGATTGAAGATATAAAAAATCTATTGCCATTAGAAAAGGCGGGAGTTGCCGGCGTTATCGTCGGTAAAGCATTATATGGTGGACAATTGGATCTGAAAGAGGCGCTAGATCTAACCCGCCAAAATACGATTTCCCCTGAAGATTAAATGGGCGTTTAAGCCAAATTTTTCTTGACAAACCTTAGAGATCAGATTATCTTGCAGGGTTAACAATTTCTTATAGCGGGGGGCCATAAGTATATAAATTTATGGCAAATTTTTTAAAAGCAATTTCAAATTGGCGAATTGGGCGAATAGCAAAATTTGAAAAGCTTCATTCCATTTAACATCCTTCCATTCGTACATATCTTTCCTGTTCCATAGATTATGGAGGTTGCTGTTTTTGGCAATTTTTATCCCTGAAGATAAAGTCTTAGAAATTAAAAATGCAGCTGATATTGTGGATGTCATTTCGGAGGTTGTCCATCTGAAAAAGTCAGGGAAAAATTTTTTAGGCCTTTGTCCGTTTCACTCTGAAAAAACACCATCCTTTTCAGTAAGCCCGGAAAAACAAATATTTTACTGCTTTGGATGTGGTGTCGGCGGAAACATATTCAGTTTCCTCATGAAACATGACGGGCTCGCGTTTCCGGAGGCGGCCCGGACGCTTGCCAGACGATACGGTGTTGATATCCCTAAAAAAAGCCTGACGTTTGAGCAAAATAAAAGGATAACCGAAAGGGAAAGCTTGCTGAACATCAACCGGCAGGCCATGGATTATTTTTGCCGGGCATTGCTCAGCAAATCAGCCGGTATCCCGGCGATGAAATATCTAAAAAAACGCGGCTTTTCTCCTGAAATTATAGATAAGTTTCATCTCGGATATGCACCAAAAGGGTGGGACAATCTTTTAAATTTTATCTCAAAAAAAGGTGCGCCCCTTGCTTTAGTTGAAAAGTCGGGACTGATTTTACCCAAAAAAGATAAACGCGGCTATTACGATCGCTTCAGGGATCGCATCATATTCCCTATTCTCGATGTCAACCAGGCAGTGATAGGGTTCGGCGGTCGGGTGCTGGATGATTCTTTACCGAAGTATCTCAATTCCCCCGAAACCCCTGTTTATAATAAAAGCCGGTCTTTATACGGTCTTTACACAGCCAAAGACAAATGCAGGACGACGAACACGATCTTCATCGTCGAAGGGTATCTTGACCTGCTATCCCTTCACCAACACGGCATTGAAAATTCCGTTGCGACCCTTGGAACTGCACTGACCCCGGAACATGTTCGCTTGTTGACCCGCTATGCTCCCCGGTTGGTTCTGGTCTATGATTCCGATGAAGCCGGGATTCGATCTGCTTTGCGATGTGTGGACATATTCTGGAAAGAACATGTGGATTTCAGACGCGGAGATGTATTTCAGGAAGAAAAAGCTGACACCCATATCCTGGTGTTGCCGGACGAACACGATCCGGATTCATTTCTGATGGAAAACAGCCCCGAAATATTTTTTGAAGAAGCATCGCAAGCGCCGGGTATTATAACGTTTTTAATCGAGCAGGCCATCGGCAAGCACGGGCTTGAAACCGAAGGGAAAATTCGTGTTATTGCAGATTTACGAGGTCCTCTGGCTACCATAAACGACAACGTGGCCAGGTCTTTGTACATCAAGCAACTTGCCGAGCGAATCGGCATTGACGAAAATATCGTGTTAGAAAAGGTTCGGGAGCATAGGTCTGTAAAATCAATAAAGGATTCGGACGCGCGTAATGACATTGTGAATAAAGGCAGCAGACTGGAAAAGCAAATCATCGCCATGATGTTACAGTTTCCGGCGATATTGCCGGCAATCAAACTGTACAATGCCATTGAATATATTGAAAACGATATTCTCAAATCTATTGGTAAAACTGTTTTGGAGAAACAATTATCCTCAGACGAGCAAATTTCAGAATTGCTAACTTCTATTGAGGATCCGGTACAAGAGAATCTGATTGCCACTTTAGCGATGATTGAGGAACCATGGGATGAAAGGGGTTGTTTGAAATTAATCAAGCAATTCGTTACGACAGGGAAAAGAAAACGCGATAGCAAGATCCTCGAACAGATAAAAGCCGCTGAGAAAAAAAACGACCAAGAAACGCTGGATAAGTTACTCAGAGAAAAACTAAAGCTGGCGGTACAGAGTGAAAAACAAAAGCTGGCATGACAGCGCCAAAAATAACTGCTGGCTTGGGGTTGACTATGCCCATTTAACATATAGTTTTATTAAAACATTGGGTTTATAGTGGTTGTCAAAAAAACGTTCCGGTATTCAAACGTTTTTTTCTACAACCACTTATGCCGCAACTCCATAATTCGGAACATTATTATGAAAAGCGGTATAAATTGTAAATGATTGTAACCGCTGATTAGGTGGGAATGAATTTTTGATTTTTCCGGGAGGCGAGATTTTATGGCAACGAAATCTGCTACAAAAAAGGTTAGCACGAAAACGGCTCAAAAAAAAGAAACAGCAAAAAAAGCTGACACAAGGCAGAAACGTACAAAAAGCTCTGGAATGAAACCGATAATTAGGAAATCCCCAGAAAAAGCCAAAAAAACTGCTGCAGCAACATCGAAAACCAAAGCAAAGACATCAAAGGCCAAAGCCGCGCCGTCGAAGCCCAAAGCAACGACATCAAAGGCCAAAGCCGCGCCGTCGAAGCCCAAAGCAACAGCATCAAGGGCTAAAGCAACGGCGCCGAAGCCCAAAGCAACGACATCAAAGGCCAAAGTCACGCCGTCAAGAAGCAAAGCAACGACATCAAAAAAGACTAAAGCATCGGCTCCGGATACAAAAGCAACAACTTCGAAGACCAAAGCAGCCTCATCGAAAACCAAAACGACGTCATTGAAGGCGATTAAGCAATTGCTGGCCAAGGGGAAAAAACAGGGATTTTTAACATATGACGATATTAATGAATTGATTCCCGAAGAAATGCTTTCCCCGGAGCAAATCGATGAAACGCTTATCCTGTTTGATGAGAATGATATTGAAGTCGTTGATGATAAGACAAAAAAGAAGTTGATCACAAAAAAACAAAAAAAGCCCATAAAGGGGAAAATTGCTGACACGGATTTTGGCACAGTCACCGATCCTGTAAAAATGTACCTGCGAGAAATGGGCCTGGTTACGCTGCTCAGTCGTGAAGGGGAAGTCGAGATTGCCAAAAAAATAGAAGCCGGAGAGCAAGAAGTTTTGCATGCCCTATTAGAAACCATAACCGGTGCGGAAAGCATCATAAATCTCGGTGAAGAAATAGAAAGCGAAAACATTCGGCCCAAGCATGTGCTCAGAGACGTCGATGAAGGCGATACTTACATTGATGAAATGGCACAAAAAGAAAAATTTCTGAAAACGATTCGGGCCATTAAGAAGTTCCATGAGGAAAACAGGGCCGCCCGGGAAGAGTTATTCTCCGCCAAATTAGATCAAGAAGAACAAAGAAAGCTCAGAAGAAACATTGCACGACGAATCGATAAAATTTTTGATCTGTTAAAAGATTGGCGTTTAGAAGCCAGCGTTATTGATGGGATTGAGGAGAATATTCGCGCCCAAATCGTATGGTTCGATGAAATGAACAAACTGTTCAGCAGAGGAGCGGAAATTGTTGATACCTCTGTTAAGGATCTTCGGGAGCATTTAAACAGCAAGACTAAATTCGTGAATTGGGCCGCATCGCGCTGCGATCTATCCAAGGAGCAATTGGGTTCTCTGCACAAAGAGTTAAAGAAAATTAGGGAATATGTTACGGTTAGAGAAAATGAATTAAAGGCTTCCAATAGAATGTTAAAACGCGTGATGTCGGCTGTTGAAGAAGGACGCTTTAAAGCGAAGCTGGCCAAAAGCGAACTGACAAAGGCAAATTTACGGCTGGTCGTCAGTATTGCAAAAAAATATACAAACCGCGGTCTGCAATTCCTGGATTTAATCCAGGAAGGAAATATCGGACTGATGAAGGCTGTGGATAAATTTGAATACCGGCGTGGGTATAAATTTAGCACATATGCAACCTGGTGGATCCGGCAGGCAATTACAAGAGCTATTGCGGATCAGGCAAGGACGATACGAATTCCGGTTCATATGATTGAAACGATTAATAAGCTTATTCGAACATCACGTTACCTGGTACAGGAACAGGGGCGCGAGCCGACTCCCGAGGAAATCGCCGATAAAATGGAGATTCCTCTTGAAAAGGTGCGCAAAGTTCTTAAAATTGCTCGCGAACCGATTTCACTCGAAACCCCAATTGGTGAAGAGGAAGACAGTCACCTGGGCGATTTTATAGAAGACAAGAAATTCATGCTGCCATCCGATGCCGCTGTTAATATGAATCTCGCCGAGCAAACTCGGAAAGTACTTGCCACGCTGACGCCTCGTGAAGAAAAAGTTCTGCGTATGCGGTTCGGCATCGGGGAAAGGGCCGACCATACGCTTGAAGAAGTCGGTCAGGACTTCGCCGTAACTCGCGAACGTATCCGGCAAATAGAGGCCAAAGCTTTGAGAAAGCTGCGCCACCCGACACGCAGCCGTAAGTTGAAAAATTTTATTGAAACCTAAGATGTCAGGCCCGACGCAAAGACGCAAAACCACATGCGCCAAAAGATTAACAAGACTTGACAAACTAGTGTGCTATCGATAGATAACCCTATTCCTTGGGGGCCCATAGCTCAGCTGGCAGAGCCACCGGCTCATAACCGGTAGGTCCCTGGTTCGATCCCAGGTGGGCCCATGCCTAATCCGCCAGAAATGTTTCAAACAGAAAAAAACGTTAATTCTTCAACGAACAGACAAAATCGTTCATCGAATGTTAAACGCAAACGGCCCGCGGTTCTAACAAAACCGCGAAGATGGAAACCGGGTGCCGTTAATGTTTTTTTGCATGGCGTGGGATTAAAGGACCACGCCTTTTTTGTTTCAGAACGATTTTGCGAACTATAATGTTTCGGAATTTTTACAACTGAATGAAAATAGAGGGTATTTGAGACATGAGTTTTTGCTTTAATCATGGAATACCAGCCGGGACGAAGCCCTTAACCTGTGATGATGAGGTGTAATGGGTGCAACCGTAGCGCAAATCATAAAGATTATGGACCAGCTGGCCCCCCCGTGGCTGGCTGAGGAATGGGATAATGTCGGGCTTCAGATCGGCGATCCGCGGTTGCCGGTCCGGCGAATATGGGTTGCGCTGGATCCGAGCCCGGAAGTGGTCAAAGCGGCTTGCGAAAAAAATGTTGATTTATTGATTACTCATCATCCTTTGATTTTCAGGCCCCTGAAATCCATTGATTTTGACACTCCCGGCGGATCCATTATCCAGATGGCGGCACACCATCAACTGGCAATTTTTTCAGCCCATACCAATCTTGACACTGTCCGGGACGGAGTCAATGATGTCTTGGCACAGCGGTTGGGGCTCCGACATCTGGCAATACTGCAACCGGTCCATGCAGGGGAACGGTCAAAAGAAGATATTTCGCCGTTGACGGGAAGCGAGAAGGAACACGGGATTGGACGAATTGGCTCACTTGCCAAAGCCAGCAGCTTGAAGTCACTGGTTTCGATGGTTAAAAAAAAGCTCAAGCTTGATTTTGTAAAAATTGCGGGAGATCCTGAAATGAAGGTCACGCGGGTAGCGATCTGCAGCGGCAGCGGGTCGAGTCTGATGCAAACATTTTTATCTTCTAAGGCCCAGGTTTTCATAAGCGGTGACATCCACTACCACGATGCCAGAGATGCCGAAAACGCAAATCGGGGAATTATCGATATTGGACATTTTCCATCAGAGCACCTTATGGTTGGGGCCCTCGCGCATCAGCTGGAAAAAATACTTACCGGGGAAGGAATTAAGACCGAAGTCGAGCCCTGCGCTATTGAAACAGATCCCTTTATTGTTTTATAGATAAAGCGCAGGAGTTCGCTCGATCTATGTCATTTTGATTGAAAAATAATACGCGTCTAATCAAACATATAATAGGATGAGAACGATGCCAAGCGTCACCCAAGAACAGATTACTTCTCTTGTAAAGCTTCAAAAGATCGAAATCGAAACCAGCAGTATTAAAAAGCAATTAAGCACCGTCGATCAACGTATTGAGGTGCTTGATAAAAAACTGCTGGACTTTAATCAGACGATTGAGGAACAAAAATCCCTGATCAATGAGTTGAACGAAAAATACAGGACTTACGAATCAGATTTACAGATGCATCTGGACCGCAGAAAAAAAAGTGAAGCTAAGCTAAGCTCTGTAAAAACCAACAAAGAATATCAATCATCACTGAAGGAAATAGACGATCTGGAGAATATAAATTCAAAAATAGAAGATGATATGATCGAATTTCTGGATCGTATTGAAGAAGCTGAAAATGTGCTTAAGGCAAAAACGACGGAATTCTCAGAACTTGAAACACAGATGAAAACAGAAAAAGAAATCATTCAAAAAGAGGCTGAGGAGGGACGACACCGGCTCGGGAATCTTGATGCCGAATGGGAAACGGTTTCGGGTGACATCAAAGCCGAGGTGCTTGCCACCTATAACCAGATAAAAGAAAATCAAGCGTATAAAATTGGTATTGTTGCTGTTAAAGATGCAGTGTGCCAGGGATGTCATATGAATATTCCTCCACAGATGTACAATGAATTGCAACGCGGTGACAGCTTGAAAAGATGTCCGCTCTGTGAAAGAATTATTTACTGGAAAGACCAAAATTGACGGTCAGAGTAGTCCAAACGATCGCTGGATTTTTAAAATCCGGAGGAAAGTCCGAACACCATAGGGCAGGGTGCTCCATAACGTGGAGTCGCGGCAACGCGAAGGAAAGTGCAACAGAAAGTATACCGCCCGGCACCCAACTGGAAAGTTTGGTGTCAGGTAAGGGTGAAACGGTGCGGTAAGAGCGCACCAGTTCCTCGAGTGATCGGGGAAGCTTGGCAAACCCCACCTGGTGCAAGACCAAATAGGGGAGCGACAGAGGGTAGCCCGCCCAAGCTCCCGGGTAGGTCGCAAGAGGTGTCGGGTAACCGGCATCCACAGATGAATGATCGTTGCCTGGCGAGGGGAAACCTGATTCAGGAACAGGATTCGGCTTATGAACTGCTCTGGCCGTTTTTCTTTTCAGGTGTCGGGTGTCAGTGTTCAGGTTTCAGTCCTCCCAATTCTGACCTGACACCCGACACCTGAAACCTTTAGTAGACCCAGTGACCGGAGGCCAGAAAAGGAATAGCGACTAGCGATGAATAAGACAGAAACAACAACTGAGAATCCCTTTGCGGAAAAAGTGCGCTTATTTTCGCAGGATTATTTAAAATGCTGCAGTTACATCTCAGATATCGATCGGTCTGAAGATGTTTTCACTCAAAAGCTTTTCTCGACGCTTGTGTCAACCTCCATGCTTCTGGAGGATTTTCTTGATTTTCATGGCGCTAAAAACAACAAAAACTGGTATTTCTATCGCGAACTGACCGCTACTGTGCGGCATCTGAGCCTGGCAGCAAATTTTCAGAAGCATATATCCAACCGTCTTGTGTTTTACGATTTGGTAGATATTGGTGATTTCCCGAGAGAAGGTGAATCCACTCTTGAGTTTTTAACGAGTGCTTTAATGAAAATGGCACCGATTATATTGAAAGAGGCCCGGCGACTAAAAATTCGCATTCCGGAGACTTTGTTTTCAGCTGCTGATTTCCCCAGCATGGTGACCAGTGAAATGCTCGATTATGATATTGACGATAAAGATAAGGACCAGCAGAAAAAAAACATTGTCAAAATCTCAAGTGAATTTTTAAATATTGCAAAAAGCTTTGATCAGCTCAAATTTTATGAACCTTACTCGCACAAAGAAATTTTAGCCATTGTTCCCGACAAGGTTAACGAAGTTGAGATCAGACGCTATGAAATGTTGGTGCATAACCTTCAGTCCTCATTTGACACCTATGTTATCCATGGAGGATTCAGATTCGGTAATCGTGAGCTAAAACGGCTGCGGGGCCATTTTTCGGTTGTCTTTCATCTTCTTCAAATGGTCGGACGCCTGCTTCATTTTTATGAACGCCACCTGCACGCGGCCGGTTATAAAAACACTTACAAAAAAGTTCAGGTCAGCTTATCCAATTTGGGTAATCCCAAAATTCTTCTTGATCGCACCATAAATTACGGCCTTTTTTATGCATGCCATTTCTTAACAATTGGTATTGAATTGGCCCAACAAATACTCAATGAAAACATAGAGCGCTCCACCATTAAAGTGGGAGTGCCCGTAAAGCTTGGATTTCACGGGCGGCCATGTCTTCTGGTTGCTAAAATTGTCCAGAACTATGGAGGGCAGGTTGAACTGTGTGTTGGATCTGATCGATTTGACGCCAGCAGTGTTCTGGACCTTCAGTGGGCCGGCGGAAAGATCCAAAAAGAAAATCTCACCGAGGTGATTTTTGAAGGCGATGCGCGCACGCTGAAAGATATCCAAATTCTTTCCAGGGTGAATTACGGCGAAGACACCATGGGCAAGGGTGTGCCGTTGCCGAAGGAGTTAAGCTACCTAAAGTGACTAAAATGCCTAGAATGAGCTAAAGTGCCTAAAGTTATGGTGTCGCTGCGCTCCATCTTTTATTAAAATGATCGTTCGACCCAGAGGCTCTCGACGGGCAGAATTCCTTAACTTTAGACATTTTAGGCATTTTAAATTTTAGTTCACTTTAGTTGGCCCCACTAAGAACAGGCGCTAAAAATAAATCACATGCTTGGAACATTAAGGGCAATTGAGTGAAGGCAAAGGTACATGCAATCATCGTAGCGGCTGGAAAAAGCATTCGCCTGAAAGATGCTGTGCGCAAGCAGTATGTTGCGCTGGATGGGATTCCGATTTTAGGGCGTACCCTTAACATATTCGACAGCTGTCAGCGGGTCAGCCAGATTATTGTGGTTGTACCGAAAGAGGATCTTGATTTTTGCCGAAATGAAATTCTGCTGTCTGCTAAACTTCAAAAGGACGTAATTTTGGTTGCCGGCGGAGCTGAACGGCAGGATTCCGTATTCAACGGTCTAAAAGCTATTGAATCAGACGATGGAATCGTTCTTATCCACGATGGGGTGCGTCCATTTGTGAGACAGGAGCATCTTATCGCTTGTATAAATGGTGCCGTCGAACTCGGAGCCTGCATTCTAGGAATACCTGCATTTGATACGGTTAAGAAGGTAAGCTTAACAAACGAAGTTACTCAAACCCTCAAAAGAGACACACTGTGGTTGGCCCAGACGCCCCAGGCTTTTAAGGTGAAACTGATCAAAAAGGCCCATGAAGCTGCAAAACAGGAAGGTTTTATCGGGACGGATGATGCCTCACTTGTGGAACGCCTGGGAGAGGTCGTTAAAATTATACCCGGCAGCCGCAGCAATATAAAGATTACCAATCGAGAAGATCTTAAGCTCGCCCGAGCAATTGTTAAAGACTGGCCTGATCCTCTCTAAAGGAGGCTATGAAGCTGGAAAGCTGGGAGGCTTGGTGGCCAAAAACAACTCATCCCTTCAAGCTTCATAGCTTCCCAGCATCCAAGCCTCCAAGCATCAGCCTAGTTAAAAATTTGCTTTATCGTTGCCATCACTTCTTCGGGAGTTTCTGCCCAAAACAACATTTCCTTTTTCAGACGCCGACAATTAATGGATTTTCCATAATTCATCCTCCTATCAACAGTGTTAAACCAGGTTGACACACAACATTCTTATACTTAGAATAATGTGTTCATCAAATAATATAAACCTAAATTGAGCGTTTCAAATTTTTAAAAGGGAAGGACAACAATGCAAGATACGACCTATACGGATCCCAGAGAAAGCGAAATGGCTAGTCGAGCTTATCTGCAACAGCTGAAAGCAACCTTTGAACAATTACCCAATGAGATTCCGCTTTATCTGTTCACTGCAAAAGGAGACGAAGATGTATTTACGCACGCCAACCGGGAGGTCATTCGGGCTTTTCGCGAACTCAGCTCCAAAATTACGCTGCGGGAATATAATCTAGACCATGAGCTTGCCACAGAGTGGAATGTTACCCATTCGCCCACGTTGCTTATTGCCCCTGAACGCTATTCTATCCAGTGGCTGGGAGCTCCCATGGGCGAAGAAGCGCGAACCTTTCTTGAAATATTGATTCTGGTAGGACTGGGAAAAAGTCAACTGAGTGAGCAATCCTTAAAGATGATCAAACGGATTGATTCCGCCCGACAGATTAAGATATTTGTGAGTCCCACCTGCCCGTACTGTCCCCAGCAGGCCATAAATGCGGTAAAAACAGCTATTGAAATGCCGGAAACTGTTTCTCTGGAAATTATCGACATCCAGAGTGAACCTGAACTGGCCAATCAATATTCAGCCCAGAGTGTTCCCCAGGCATTTGCCAACGATATACTTATCGGGCAGGGGGCGCAGCCGGAGGAAGTATTTATTCTTTCACTTGAAAAATTGGAAGCACAAACCATTTTTATTCCGGAAAGCGATGCGGAACTCATTGAAACGGATCTGCTGATTGTGGGCGGGGGGCCGGCCGGTTTGACTGCCGGAATCTATTCAGTTCGCAGCGGATTGCGCACTGCCATTGTTGAAAGGGATGCCCTTGGCGGCCAGGTGGCGACAACTCCAATTGTTGAAAATTACCCCGGATTTACTTCAGTTGGCGGAAAATCACTGGTTGACATCATGGTCAGCCACGCCCTGCAATATGTGCAGATTTTTCAGGGCGAGGCTGTGGTGGATATCCAGACAGGCCCGCCGTTTATGGTAAAGACCAACCGTAGACAATTTCAAACTAAAACTATAC
Organism: Desulfobacterales bacterium; assembly: GCA_030601425.1. Classification (GTDB taxonomy): domain Bacteria; phylum Desulfobacterota; class Desulfobacteria; order Desulfobacterales; family JAHEIW01; genus JAHEIW01. The sequence continues at coordinate 7,607 of JAUVTR010000007.1, read as the reverse complement.
TGTTGGCAACCGGTGCCAGCCACAGGCACCTGAATATCCCCGGTGAGTCCCGTTTGGCCGGAAGAGGGGTTAGCTACTGCAGCACGTGTGACGGACCGCTTTTTAAAGGCAAAAAAGTGGTCATGGTGGGCGGCGGCAACAGTGCGGTCACTGAGGCCTTACACCTATTCCATATGGGTATAAATGTGACGCTGACCCATCGCCGGGATAAACTACGGGCTCAGGAATTTCTTGCCAAACAACTTGTTGACAATAACATTCCAGTGCTCTGGGACACGGAAGTTAAAGAAATTCGCGGAGAGGAACGGGTTGAAGAAATCCTGCTTCTCAATAACAAATCCGATGAGACAATGGAATTTAAAACCGATGGTGTGTTCATTGCCATCGGGTATACACCTGCTTTGGAACTGGCCCAGAAGATCGGACTCGGCATCAACGCGGATGGTTATATCAAACAGGATGGAAAGCACCGTACGACGGTTCCCGGCGTTTATTCGGCCGGCGATGTTGAGGGCGGCTACAAGCAGATCGTCACCGCCTCCGGTCAGGGCGCTGAAGCGGCCATGACCATTTTTGAAGACCTGATCAATCCCTATTGGTTAGATGGACAAGCGAAAGTCGCTTCGATTAGCGATGATTTATGAGGTACCCGTTATCAAGCGGGGTTTGCCGGTTTTTCGTTCACAGATTCCTTTGGCAATGACTAATTTTTTGCCGACTTTTTTCCCGTCGCGCAGAACTCCAGCATCCTGATGGGATGCTGTTTTTTTCAGCGAAGTCGTATGCGGATATTTGAACTTGAAGTATTTTGCAAGGTGAGGATCTCCCTTATTAATAATGGCAAAAAAATCAGTTTTTGTTTTTTTCTTCATCACATTTGACTCTAACTTATCACGAAATCCTTCGACAATCCCCACCGCAAAATCGGTTTTGCGATAGCGATTCAATCCTTTTTCCTGATTGTATTTCAGCCACTGCGTATCAACAAAATGACAGATAAAGTCATGTACATATTGGGCAATTTTTATGTTTTGCACGATGCCGCTGATTTCAAGAACCCGGCCCATTTTACCTTTTGAGATGACGTAAGCCGGCACCCAAATCCCGCAGACAAAATAAAAATTCTGCAGTAAATTGGCGAGGTGATAATCCTCACGAGGATGGCGCAGGGCAGGGGAGCCTGCAAAAACGCTAATGAACTGACGGTGTTTATCTGTTTGGGTAAGCGCCACATTATATTTGGCAATAAGCTCGTGGGCTTTAGCCATGGCTGCTTCGGCTTCAAAACGGTTTTTGCTTTCAGCCAGAGCCAAAAGCTTTTTGATACGCAGCATGAGTTTATCGTCCGGATTTGAGGCGTCTTGTAAAAGACGGTTTTGAAGCGGTTTGTAATTCGCAGAAGCAGAAGAACTAATTCGAAGTATTTTGCAAGCCTGCTGGAAAGCGTGTCCATGAGATGTTTGCGCAGACGCGTCAAACATTTGTTGAGCGATTTGATGAGCCATTTCATGCAGCAGGACATCGCGAATCGAATCCCAGGGGTAGTTTAGTACCAGTTGCCGGCTCAATGAGATTTCACGTTTTTCCGGCGACCAGTTTCCCCATTGAGTTTTTAAATCCTTGATGGCAAATAGTGGTCTCTGGATGAGCCGGCGTTTGTCAAGGTCTAAGCTGAGAAGTGCCGCTTCCCACTCAGCGGCCATCCCGAGAAGAATGCGACGTTCCAATTCCTGCTGAGCCCGAATGTTGGGTGATGAGTAGGAATTTATTTTTTTCAAACCTGGCATAATTTTTCGGCGGCTTTTTCAAGAGTTTCGCTTTTTTTAGCAAAACAGAACCTGAGTACTTTATGATCATGCTTTTGATGATAAAGCGTTGATGGCGGAATGGCGGCCACGCCAGATTCTACGGTAAGCCTTCTGGAAAACTCGAGGTCCGGTTCATTTGAAATTTGCGAATAATCCAGCATTTGATAATAGGTTCCCTTGCAGGGTAGGGCTTTAAAGCGTGATTCACTGGTAAGACTCAAAAATTTATCACGCTTTTGTTGATAAAAATTGGGCAGGTCCAGATACAAATCTTTTTTTTGCATAAATTCGGCATAAGCCAGCTGGATAGGGGTATTGGATGCAAATGTAAGGTACTGATGAATTTTTTGGAATTCGATTGAGAGCGGCTCGGGCGCCAGGCAATAACCGATTTTCCAGCCGGTGGTGTGATAGGTTTTGCCAAAAGAGCAGATGACAAAGCTTCTTTGGGCTAATTCCGGATATCTGGACATGCTTTGATGCTGCAATCCATCGAAGATAATATGTTCGTAAGCTTCATCGCTGATAATAAACGTATTGGTATTTTTAACGACATTTGAAAGGTTTGAAATATCTTCCTTTGAGAGAACCGCACCGGTAGGGTTATGCGGATAATTCAAAATGATGAGCTTTGTTTTACTGCTGACAGTATTTTTGACTTCATCCCAATCGACATTATAATCCGGGAACTTTAATTGGACATATATAGGGATGCCGCCATTTAATCTGACGACGGGATCATAGGCGTCATAGGCCGGTTCGAATATAATGACTTCATCATCTTTTTGAACTACAGCAGAAATCGCTGCAAAAACGGCCTCGGTCGCACCGGATGTGACGGTGATTTCGGTTGCCGGATCATACTGGGCGCCATACATATCATATGTTTTTTCGGCAATTCGTTCGCGCAGAGGCATAACACCTTGCATGGGGGCATATTGGTTGTGACCCTCTCGCATAAATTTTTCCACCCGTGTAATTAGCTCGGGGTATGTATCAAAATCTGGAAATCCCTGGGAAAGGTTAATCGCATCGTACTCAATGGCCAACTGGGTCATTACAGAGAAAATGGTAACTTCAAGATCGGGCAGTTTGGACTGGAATTTCATGACGGTTCCCTATAATTATAACGTCTTGGAATTTATATAACATATTGAAAGCATGTAGCTTTTAGCGACACTGGTTTTATGCCGTCTACATCATTCCAATTGTGAGCGAAGCGAACTAAGTTCTAATGAATTGCCCATAAATAAGAAAATAAGACGGTGATCTAACATAAGCCTATCGACTCGTAAAATATGAAAATGCCGCATCGGTGTCAAGAGGAGAGGCTCTTGTCCGAGCATATTTTATGCCTACTTTAATGATTGATTATTCCAAACAAACTGATAGTTTTCGCTTTGAATGTAACGACTATTGGGTATCAGAAAGGAGGCATTGTTGGAAATGAAAAAATGGCTTACCTCCACTTTTAACAGGTTGCCGGCATTGATTATCTTTCTACTATTTGCAGCTACCGGCTATTCGACCGCAAGAAGCTCCGACATCCCCCTTGAATTGGTAAAGTTGCCGCCGGGATTTAAGATCAATATTTACGCGACCGATATCCCCAATGCCAGATCAATGGTCATGAGTCCCGCTGGAATGCTCTTTGTGGGTACGCGCGCGGCTGGTAAGGTATATGCCGTGCTGGACCGCAACGGAGATTACCGCGCCAATGAAGTCGTTACGCTTGCTAAAGGTTTGAATATGCCCAACGGAGTAGCTTTTAGAAACGGCTCTCTTTACGTTGCGGAAGTGAATCGGATATTGCGATATGACAACATTGAAAAACAGATCCATACGCCCCCTAAACCCGTCATTGTGACTGATAAATTCCCGAATGACAGATATCATGGATGGAAATACATTGCTATCGGCCCCGATGAAATGCTCTATGTGCCGGTTGGGGCACCTTGCAACATCTGTGAAAAAGACGACCCCCGCTATTCAACCATCATGCGGTTGAAACTTGACGGCAGTGGCTTAGAGATCTTTACCCGTGGTGTGCGCAACACGGTGGGTTTTGACTGGCACCCGCAAACAAAGGAACTTTGGTTCACCAACAATGGGAGAGACTGGATGGGAGATAATCTGCCACCCGACACCCTGCATCATGCCCCTCTAAAAGATATTCATTTCGGCTTTCCCTACTGTCATGCAGGGGATATCCCCGATCCCTGGTACGGCAAAAAACGACGTTGTGATGAATTTGCCCAGCCGGCAATGAAACTCGATCCTCATGTCGCCCCGCTAGGAATGAAATTCTATACCGGAAAAATGTTTCCTTCACGGTACCGGAATCAGATTTTTATTGCCGAACACGGGTCGTGGAATCGTAGCGTGCCGATCGGTTATCGGATTACACAGGCCGTCTTTGACAAAAACAATACAGCCCGTTATGAGATATTTGCTGACGGCTGGCTGAAAAAAAACAAAGCCTGGGGAAGGCCGGTGGACATCATCGTCATAAACGACGGGTCTCTGCTCGTATCGGACGACAGAGCCGGCGTAATTTATCGGATAACATACGGAAAATAAAAGTGTCCGGGCAGAGACAAACACAATAGGGCATCAGACTTCTGGGCAATGGTGCAACTGGAGTGATGGAGTCTCCTCGATTTTGGATTTTGGAATTTGGATTGCGGATTAAAACTGTAGAAAGCTGATCCCGGCTATTGGATTGGACTTAAATCCAAAATCCGAAATCTAAAATCCAAATTATGAATAACTCCGGTACTCCAATATTTTAAATTGAAGATTTGAGCAAAGGAATACCTGAATTTTGAAAAACCGTCTGTCGCAGCAGAAAAATGATTATCCCTGCAATCCTCGGGTGGCTGTGGGCGCCGTGGTATTCAAGGATGAGCGTGTACTATTGGTCCGCCGGGGACAGCCGCCCTCTGAAGATCTCTGGGCCATTCCTGGCGGCAGTGTCGAGATCGGCGAAACGCTGCAGGAGGCTGCGGAGAGAGAAATTCTTGAAGAGACCGGTATTACAGTTCGGGCAGGAGAACCCGTATATACTTTTGACGTAATCGATCGCGATAGTGCCGGAAAGATTCGGTTTCATTATATCATTGTAGATTTAGCAGCGGATTATGTCACCGGGGAACCAAAAGCCGGGGATGATGCGGCTGAAGCGCGGTGGGTGACAGCGCAGGAGATCGATGCGTTACAGGTGAGCCCGCCGACATTGAAGTTGTTGAAAACCAAGTTCGGATTCGGCAAGTAGTCAGCCTTTTAACTAAAATTTTTGAGTTTCTGGTGTCAAAATATTTTCACAAGTGTAATAGTTCGCATCCACATAAAAGTTAAAAATGAGCTAAAGTGAACTAAAATGCCTAAAGTTAAGGTATTCTTTCATTTTATAACAAGATGGAGCAAGCAGACTTCGCCATAGTAGCCTACCCGGTCTCCGCAGCCGTTACGGCGGAGTAGGCTGGCGGCGACGGCTTAAAGCGACACTTTAACTTTAGGCACTTTTAATTTTAGGCATTTTAGGCACTGCACGGAGTACCTGGAAGTTTATTTGAAGGGAACTGACTTAAATGGTTATTGCTATGCGGAGGATCCGGGCTACGGATTATCGATATTGAGCTCGATTTCAACTCGGCGGTTCGTTTGTCTTCCTTTTTCCGTTTTATTGCTTGCAATCGGATTTTCGGGTCCCAACCCGGACGCTTTTATTTTAAGGGGATGAACCCCCTTGCCTACCAGATACCCCTTGACCATGTTGGCTCTGAATTTCGAGACGCTCATATTATAAGAGTAAGCGCCGGATGAATCCGTATAACCATTGATATTAATTTTGGCTTCCGGGTTATGGACCACAAACTCAGCAATTCGATCGAGCGTTTCATATGCTCGATCAGGCAGATCATTTGAGTTGTGCTTGAAATAAATTACGATTTTACGATCCGGAAAAGGTTTAACATCCGGCAGCTTTGAAAGTTGCTCTGATTGATTATTGATTTCAGTCTGACCGGTTTCCGGGAAATCTTTACCTCCAATGGCCGTATCATCATAACGTTTTAAAACCGGCAGGTCTTTTTTCTCCTCATCTTCATTGACAATACCGGGCACAAAGGATTCTTTTGCTTTTAAAGTAGGTGAGTCGTAAGATTGAGGAGCGATGTCTTCCATCTTCCAACGAGGCGAATCCTTTAACTGGAAGTTGAATAGAATATATCCGGTAAAAAGAAGAAGCAAAACAATAACAGCAAAAAATCCGATCCGTTTACCTGTTGATTGGTTTTGAATCGCGGCGAACGGGCCTTCTTGTGTATTAAAAAATTCTTGTTTATCCCCTTCGTTTTTCGCATTATCGATGGGAATTCGAAGCTCCTTTTCACACTCCTTAATTACAGCAGAATCGATGGTTTTTTTTCCGCCTGAATACCCCGTCAGCAGAGCATGATCGCAGATAATATTAATCAGTCGTGGATACCCGTGGGAGAATATATAGATTTTACGCACAGCTTCCGGCTTAAAAAGTTCTCTGTTGCAGCCGCCAACCTTGAGGCGATGGTTGATGTAATCACGCGTTTCGTGTTCGGTCAGTGGATCGATATGATAACTTACGGTTATTCTCTGTCGGACCGCTTTGTTGCGGTCTTCATTAAGCATTTTGTTGAATTCACTCTGTCCGACAAAAAAGATATTTATCAGTTTGCTGTTATCCATCTCGATGTTTGATAAAAGCCTTATCTGTTCAATAAGTTCATGATTCAGCCGTTGGGCTTCATCTATGATTAATAAGACCTTTTTGCCGGCAGCTGAAGCCTTGTGCAGGAAATGTTTTAAATGGATAAGAAAAGCACCTTTGCTTTCAAAGCGTCTATTCATCTTAAATTCTTCGGAAAGAAAGTTGAAGAAATCAAGACTGTTCAGCCCTGGATCTGGAATGGCCGCGACGATAGCGGAAACATCGATTATTTTCATCAGACCATGAATTAACACAGTTTTGCCAGTACCGACGTCACCGGTCAGAAGCAGAAAGCCTTTGTTTTCAAGAATACCGTACTTAAGGGTCGCCAGAGCTTCTTTATGCTTTTCGCCGAGCCACAGAAATTTTGGATCGGTCGTGATTTGGAAAGGCTTTATTTTCAAATTATAGAATGATTGGTACATAGGGAAATGACTTCCTTGATCCGTTCAGGCGCAATGACAATTAGACTTATCGTCTGATAATACCGCGGCTATAGTAAAAATAGATAGCTATCCAAAGAACAAAAAAAAGGATAATAAATGCTGTTCGTTGACGCAGAAATTTCTTGCGTCGTTTATCAACCAGGTTGACAGAATTTTTCAACTCTCTTTTTACTATTTCCATCTCATTCAGCAAACTTTGCATATTGGCCGTTTCTGAATAGGCCACAAGACGCTTGGATTTGTTTTCAAAATTCCGCACATTATAAGCGTCAAATAATATTTTTTGTTTTTCTGTAAGATATGAGACTTCATGAATTTCTTTTGCGAATTCGGCACAATAAAATTTTTTATAGGGATTAATGGCGGGGACTTCTCCCAGTTGCTTAATTCTTCTATCGATGCCACCTTCTAATTCAACTGTAATCTCCGCTAAGATTCTATCCAGATCATCAATGGTGCTGTTGTTTTTGATTAGATCTTCCCCGGATAGTGAAGAAATGAAAAAAATTAAAAACGCGGCTGTCAAACAGCTGGTAAATATCCGTATCAGCGCCATCACATCGCGATTGATCGAAGCCATAAATGCGGGTCCTTTCGAAAACGTTG
>JAUVTR010000114.1 GCA_030601425.1 Desulfobacterales bacterium | reverse complement strand
ATTGCCCAGACTGGTTTCAAAAACGGCGATGGGACGCTCAACATCTTCTTTGTAGTCAATTTTTTCGTTCATAAATCCTACCTCTTCATTAATTATCGATGCGTTATAGGGTTATTAAAAATGGCCTGAAGACAAAACCGGCTTAAAATCAATTTAGGAAAGAATAGTTCCCAGTAAGATATCGTCAGCTAATTTTTGTGCCCTGACGGCCACCAATTTATTTTTATAATCATTATTGGCGTCAATCAGAATCGGTATATAATTCGAAGAAAGGCCTTTCAATAAGCCGGTAGGTCTGTGGCGAGTTGTTTCTATCAGAACATCAAGTTTTTGGCCGATAAATTGGGTGTAGAAATCAACTCTTTTTGAGTCCCCCAGCATACGGATGCGCTCACATCGGTGTTTAACCACCTCGGGCGAAATTTTATTCGGATAGTCGGCTGCAGGGGTTCCCGGACGAGATGAAAACGGGAAAACATGCAGATACGATACGGGCAACTCATCTATAAGTGCATACGTGTTTTCAAAGGCCGCATCGGTTTCGCCGGGAAATCCGATCAGTGTGTCGACCCCAATGGCTGCTTGCGGCAGCCGCGCGTGGATTTTTGTGACCAGTTGCCTGAAATCTCTGGCGGCATACGGCCGGGCCATTTTCTGCAAGATGCGATCATCGCCGCTTTGCAGCGGAATATGAAAATGGCGGCAAAAGCTATTCGATTCAGCGACACGCTCGACGATGGCATCGGTTAATTCAAGGGGTTCAATGGAACTGAGCCGCACTCGCGGAATCAAATTTAAGTTATCAATGCGATTTAGCAATTCTCCCAGGCAAGTTTTCGGAATCAGATCATTGCCGTAATGGCCTAAATGGATGCCGGTCAATACAATTTCGTGATATCCGTTATTTGAGAGCTCTTGAATCCCTGCCAGTACGTTTTCAACCGGTTTGCTGCGGCTCGGTCCTCTGGCATAAGGAACAATACAGTAAGTGCAAAATGCATTACACCCATCCTGGATTTTAAAGAAAGGGCGGGTCCGGCCGCCGCCAACAACATCGCACGAAGATTCGAAATCCTGTTCGGGTTGAATATCGTTGCAGATGGATAGCGGTTGATCGGGGGCTGTATTCGTATTGCGGCGGATCATTTCGCAGATCAAGTGCTTGTCTGCATTACCGATGATATCATGCACCCCTTCGATTTTCTCGATGGCTTCCGGTTCTGTCTGGGCATAACAGCCTGTGACCACAATGCGGGCTGATGGATTCAGGCGTATTGCCTGGCGTACGGCCTGACGGGACTGCATGGATGCTTTTTGGGTAACGGTGCAGGTATTTATGATGCAGATCTCTGAGGGCTCGTTTTCAAGAGCCGGTAACCGGTCGCAAGATTTCAATTGCTTCGCAATGGCATCGGACTCGCACTGATTTACTTTACATCCCAGAGTGGTAATCCTAAATTTCGGCATACTATTCGACATCCTGAGATCTAGCTAGTTTCCATCCATTTGATAAAGTTTACCAAATTACTGCCATTTAGCGCTCCTGTCAACTCCCCGGTTAACACATATACAGGGCGGCGACATGTCGTGCATAACCCAAAATGCCGCTTATCTTTGTCATGCAACACGGACAGAGAGTTTTAGAACTTAAATTATTGATTTTAAATCTTTTTTCTCATATTATTTTGAAAAGAGCCCATTTTTGGCTTTCAAATATAAAGCTTAGAACGCTAATTGAGCGAAAGTCGAGGGTGCCCCAGCTTCAAGGCGTCCAAGGCCGAAACTGTCCCGCCTGGGCGGGACCGCGAGCCCTTGGCAACGCAGAAGATGGGGTGGCATCGGCTTTCCCGAAGGGTAAACAAAATGAAAAGATTTTCTTAAAAGTTATAGCGCTTCAAGAGAAGACATATTGAATTTTGAAAAATATAGCAAAAATGACCACTATTTTAAAACTTTACCCCTTGTTTTTCATTTTGTTTACGATCAATTAGGGTAGAATTTAAAGGCTGTTGTATGCTGAATCGTTTTGCATATCGGACAACGGGGCTGGCCATTAAAACGATTACCAATCTATCAAAGGCCAGAATTTCGCTTCACGGTGAAAAAAATATACCCGATGGACCCAATATCTTTGTCCTCAATCATTTTACCCGGCTTGAAACCTTTCTAATGCCTTACATTATTTTCCGGTTAACCAAAATTCCGGTCTGGTCATTAGCCTCTTACGAACTGTTTAAGGGCGCATTTGGGAGTTATCTGGAAAAAGTTGGTGCCGTTTCCACCAAAAATCCGGACCGTGATCGATTGATCGTTAAATCCTTGCTCACGGGTGAGGCCAATTGGGTCATATTTCCCGAAGGCCGCATGGTTAAAAATAAGAAAATAATTGAAAAAGGACGTTTCATGATTTCAGCAGCCGGCGGCAAGCATCCACCGCACTCTGGCGCCGCGACCCTGGCACTGCGGACCGAGTTTTACCGACAACGCCTGCGAAAGCTGTCCGAGGAACACCCAGATGAAGTTAAGTATCTGTTGGATTTGTTTCAAATAGAGAACCTTGAATCCGTATTGTCTCAAAATACACATATCGTTCCTGTCAACCTGACGTACTACCCGATAAGAGCGCGGGAAAACATATTAAGCAATTTGGCGCTTCGCCTGGTCGATGATTTGCCGCAACGCCTTATCGAAGAGCTTATGACGGAAGGTTCCATGCTTCTTTCCGGCGTGGATATCGATATCCGTTTTGGAGAACCGATTGAGATATTTGAGTGTTTACAGTGCGCTCCAATTGAAATGGACATTTCAGCAAAACGCCGAATCAACTTTGATGATCCAATACCTTCGCGAACCCGAATGCGCATCGAAGCTTTGAAACTCATGGAACGTTATATGACCGCCATTTACAGCATGACCACCGTTAATCATGATCATCTTTTTGCGTCGATGCTTCATTCGATGCGATCAAAAAAAATTGACGAAATGGATTTGAGAAGGCGGGCTTTTCTGGCGGCCACCCATATTCCCCAAAAAACCGAAATATGCCTGCACCGCAGTCTGCAAGAGAACCAGGTGCATTTACTAACCGACGATCGTTACCATAAAGTCAAAGATTTTATGGCCGTTGCCCTTGATACGGGAATAATTACGACAAAAGGCAGGTCACTGATTAAAGATCCCTCGAAGTTTTCCTCGCCTTATGATTTTCATCGGGCTCGGATTGATAACCCGATAGAGGTGATGGCCAATGCGGTGGAACCGCTAAGCACTTTGCAACGTACCGTCAGCCGGCTTGCCTCTCAACCCAGGTTTTGGATCAAAAGAAACGTTGCCAATTACCTGAGAGAACAAGCCGATGAGGAATTTAAAAAAGACTATGAAGCATTTTTTCTGGAAGGCGAAACAAAGCCCGCCTCGGTGGGCATGCCGTTTCTGATCAAGGGAAGATCCAAAGATATTGGCGTCGTTCTTTCCCACGGTTACATGGCAGCGCCATTAGAAGTTAGAGAACTGGCTGAACATTTAGGCCGGTTGGGTTTTTGGGTATATGCCCCGCGATTAAAGGGGCACGGAACGTCACCGGAAGATCTGGCCACTCGCTCCTATCTGGATTGGAGGGATTCCGTCGATCAGGGATATGCGATAATCAGCAACATCTGCAAACGCGTGGTGGCCGGCGGCTTTTCAACCGGAGCCGGTTTGGCACTGGATCTTGCCGTTCGAGTGGAAGCAGTGGCCGGTGTTTTTGCCGTAGCCGCTCCTATGCGGCTGAAAGATTTTTCTTCACGGTTTGCACCTGCGGTGGACATGTGGAATCGCTTAATGGAACGCGCACGGCAGGTGGGTGCCAAAAAAGAATTTGTGGAGAATAGACCCGAAAATCCCCATATCAACTATATGCGCAATCCGATCTCCGGCGTGGTTGAACTCGATCGGCTCATGGTTGACTTAGAGCCCAAATTATCTGAATTGAAGGTACCGTCTCTTGTCGTTCAATCCCGGGGAGATCCCGTGGTGGATCCGAAGGGATCCCGCAAAATATTTGAGCTTATCGGTTCAATTGACAAGGAATATTTGCTGTTTAATTTTGAGCGCCACGGTATTTTGCTGGGTGATGGTGCTCAGAAGGTCCATAAAGCGATTGGTGAATTTTTGAAGAGATTTTAATAGCTTATAGACAAATCCTTAAGTTTTACATAATTTTTTTGTTTCACTGGCGGTGTATTTCGTTGCAATCCGTACAAAATTTTTCAATGCGATGCAATACAGACCCAATATAACGCTAAAGCTTCACTGCGTGCCCAGTATAGCGCTATAGCTTCACTTCGTGCCCATCATTCCAGTTCTCTTAAGGCAACCTCTGTTTCGTGTCTGAAACCTCAATAAGAGCCCATCGGTATAAACTCACCAATTTCGGGCTAACTATTTCAAATTACTTTAGATTGAAGCGGCGGCTACTTTTTTTTGCACGCAGAATTTTGACATAAACTGCTATTTATATTACAATAATTAATAAATCCGGAAAGCAAAAATGATAGCGATCTTTACGATCTATAATGAATAGGGAGCTTCTGATGTCATGAGAAAACTGCTTTGGCTCATCAGTGCAATATTTTTTACGGCATGTGTAAAAACACTTCCGGCGGTGAAAATTGCCGAAGAACCCATGGTGCAGGACTGTGAGTTCATTGCAACAATTTCTGAAACCACGGATCCGGGTAGGATTTTAGATAATTATCGCCCCACGGATCACCAGGATGAGATTTTGCAACGGGCTGCCAACTTGGGGGCCACCCATATCGTCTGGGCATATGATTATCGGATTGGTTCGTCTGCCACCGCCTATCGGTGCGATCCATGATGATAGGGAAGGAAAGCAGACATTTCGACAACCAAGCGGAATGAAACCGATAACCGTTAAAAATGAGCGAAAAGATTCAATATGGCTAAAAGAAAGATGTACAATACCACTCTGGATGCGGATCTGATCAAGGAGATCAGGATATTAGCGGCACAGGAGGAAAAACGTCAAAACGATCTTCTGGAAGAAGCGATCCTGGACCTCCTTGATAAATATAAGGAATCCGTAAATTAATCGTCATAAATGCTTGCTTTTTGCCATCTCCAGATGGTAAATATTCTTCCAGGGGTGGTCAGATGAGCTCAAATCCTGAAAAAAGAGACAATACCCGATTCGATTACCAGGCTCCGATTGTACTGGAGGATGCCAAGTTTGGTGTTCTTCAGGGTGCCCGAATGTTCAATTACAGCGACTTCGGGTTGTATTTTGAAACCGATCACTTTCTTGCCCCCGAAACCGATATTTATGTCGGAATCCCCAACTCCCCCTACGCGCCTGATCCCGACATTTATGAGCGCTACCATACCCTAATAAAATGGCGAAAGCCTCTGAAGAAATCCTCTTTTTACTATGGTTATGGGGTTCGTTTCCTGAAAACCGATCCGTTGGACAGACCCATCGAAAGGGGAATAGAGTCCCGTAAACATCCGCGAAAGTTGTGTTCTCTGGATGTAAAATACGCGATTCAAAAGCAAATCTTTCCAGGAGAAGTCAGAAATATAAGTCTGGGTGGCGTCTTTCTTAGGACCCATCAAAATGACAGCATCGATGTCGGGCAGCGCTTCAAATTGGCGGTTCTCAACAGAAAAAGAGGTAATGTTATCAAGCGCAACGGCAAGGTGATCTGGTCCAACCGTAGCGGATTTGGGGTGGAGTTCCAGCGATTGGCAAGAAAAATATAGGCGGCGCCTGATGAGATTTAATTACCGCTTGACATGATACATTGTGGTATTATAGTATAAGCATGCAGCACAAGCTGCGAAGTTGTTAATCGGTTAACTTTTCAACTTAACCCTTAACACTTTCCTCTATCCAAGGTGGCCCATTCCCCATGGGTCACCTTTTTTTTGAGAAAAATTAATTCGAAATGTCAAAGACCCCCGTGTTAGAGATATTCTCAGATTATATCTGACCCTGGTGTTACTTCATTACCGGGCGTATTGAAAGATTGCGGAGTGAATTTGAGATTAAAATCCAATGGATTGCCTTTCCCCTCCATCCGGACACTCCGCCGGAGGGCCGCACACTGGAAGAACTGTTTTCCGGACGCAATATCAACATCCCTCAAATGCTAACAAAATTAAAGCAGACCGCCAGGGACGCGGGCTTGCCTTTTGGGGATCGGAAGATGACTTACAATAGTCGACTGGCTCAGGAGCTGGGAAAATGGGCGGAAAAAAAGGAATACGGCGATGCCTTTCATGATGCCGTTTTCAGAGCGTATTTTGCAGACGGGCGTAATATCGCTGATAATAACACTTTAAGTGATATCGCCAATTCAGCCGGCCTCAATGCCAATGAGGCCCGCGAAGTGCTTGCCGCCAGAACCTTTAAGGCAGCTGTTGACGCCGATTGGTCCCGCGCTCATGAATCAAAGGTGACAGCCGTACCAACTTTTTTAATGGAGGGCCAATCGCTGGTTGGCGCCCAACCATACAACATTCTGGCGAATTTTATGTGGCAACATGGGATCAAGCGGCGGGTATGAAATCATTAACCGGCCTGCAGCATTAAAGGCGCGTCGAATCCTGCTCTTGAAGTGGTTTCAAAACCTCAGATCAGGTTCAAGGGCAAGGCGTCCCGCGAATTGAAAACGGAGCGTACACGTAAGTACGTGAGTATTTCAATTTGCGGGACAACGCAGCCATTGGGCCTCAGATGGGGTTTTGAAACCACTTCTAAGGACTGCCAATGAACTTCATTGCCATCATCATTCTCTGTACCATCTGTGTTGATTTTATCTTAAACCTGGTGGCGGACGGATTCAACCTAAAACACCTCAGAAGCGAACTGCCGCAAACGTTTCAGGGAGTCTACGACGCGGAACGCTATCGTAAATCCCAGCAATACCTGAAAGTCAATACCCAATTTGGATGGATCACATCCGCATTTAGCCTCAGCGTGATTCTTGTATTCTGGTTCGCAAAAGGATTTCCTCTGCTGGACCAATGGGTGCGCTCTTTTGAACGGGGACCGGTTCTTACCGGACTGATTTATATGGGCATCCTGATGCTGTTCAAAGCTGTTCTATCGCTTCCTTTTAGTCTTTATGCGACCTTTGTCATTGAAGAGCGCTTCGGCTTCAACACAACTACCTGGAAGACCTTATTAATGGATTTATTAAAAGGTCTGGTGTTGGCGCTTTTACTGGGAACACCGCTGCTGGCCGCTATTCTGGCATTTTTTCAATATGCCGGCCCCAATGCCTGGTGGTATTGCTGGATTGGCGTGACACTTTATATGCTGGTGGTTCAGTTTATTGCCCCCACATGGATCATGCCGCTGTTTAATAAATTCACACCCCTGGAAGAAGGGGAACTCAAATCGGCGATTTTATCCTATGCGAATTCGATCAATTTTCCTCTGGAAAATGTCTATCAGATGGATGGATCGCGGCGATCCACAAAATCAAATGCCTTTTTTACCGGTTTCGGCAAACATAAACGAATTGTCTTGTTTGACACCTTGATAAAGCGGCACTCGGTCAACGAACTGGTGGCGGTATTGGCCCATGAAATGGGGCATTACAAAAAAAAGCACATACGACAATCTCTTATTCTGGGGATCCTGCAAACGGGTCTGATGCTGTTTCTATTGTCGCATTTCATCGCCTATCAGGGTCTGTTTAACGCCTTTTATATGCCGCAACAGTCTGTCTATGCCGGTATGATCTTCTTTGCCATGTTATACGCGCCGATTGATTTCTTTGTCGGGATATTCATGCAGGTATTGTCACGCAAAAACGAGACCACCGCCGATCAATTTGCAGCTGAAACCACAAAGGATCCCCTCTCGATGGTGGATGCATTAAAAAAGCTCTCGGTTCACAATCTATCGAATCTGACTCCTCATCCGTTTTATGTGTTTTTAAATTATTCTCATCCGCCGGTGTTGAAACGCATTCAATCACTGTCAAACTGATACACAGCGGTTTATTGCCAACGCCGCATAAGGGGGTCGGCATAATTTTAGCTTTTTCCAAATGGGACACGGATGAACACGGATTACGCAGATTAATTAATATTTTTTAGCATGCTATAATGGCATAAGCAGTCTTGTTTTCAAAATCTGTGGAAATCTGTGATAATCTGTGTCCTATTTTCTTAGGGCTATAGTGGCACAAAGGAGCGAAAAAAAATGGGCAATCGATTGACCCATATTTTGATACTGGCAGATCTGGAAGGAAGCTCCGGCTGCTGGAGATATAGGGCGTCTTCATTTTTAACCGACGAATGGTGTCGGGCCTGTCTTGAAATGAGCCGCGACGTCAGCGCGGTCGTCAGCGCACTTTTTAAGGCTGGAGTAAAAACCATTACGATCAAAGATTTTCATCGCACCGGCTACAATTTGTTCCCGGAGATGATCGATTCCAGAGCGACCCTTATATCCGGATACCGGCGGGGTCCCGTTCCCGGTATCGGAAATCCAAACAATGCTCAAGCGGTTATGTTTCTGGGAATGCACGCGGCTTCAGGATCGGACGGGTTTCTGGCCCATACCTTAACCTCCCGCATTGCCCGTCTGGAGGTCAACCACAGATTTTTGGCCGAAATCGAGTTATTTGCCGGGTCTTTGGCTCCGTGGGGAATCCGCCCTGTCTTTTTTTCGGGCTGTCCGGTGGCCTGTAAACAGGCAGAAGTTGTAATTGAAAACATCAATTGCTTTCCGATTGATAAATCCCGGGGCCCTGAAAACTTTGACGCCCGCATATGGCGGTCAGCCCTGGCACAGGAGGCAGTTAAATCCCTGGCCAATCATAAAGCCAAACCCTATGAACCGGTCGGACCGTTTAATGCGCGGGTGACTATGCGGGACGGAGAAGCGGAGGCCGCCAGACTGGCCCGTCGCTGGAAATTTGAGCAGGCCGGATCGCAAATCCGGATTTGCAGCGCCAGTATCCATCAACTGTATCTGGAATTGATCCGGCTGTGCTACCTGACGCCGACAATCGAAAAAGTACTGCCCCTGGCGCTGGTGGCGTTTAATTTGAAAGGGCGCATTGGCATCATTCGAGCCCGAAGACGCTTAAAAAGGTTGCTGCAACGCTAGCTACCATAAATTTCGTTGGACGGATCGACGCATCTTTTTAGACGGTGTTTCCTTCCGTGGACCAGATGATTCACCTTGAGAATTATCGGGTTTATGTTTGTCAATGACCCGTAAACGATGGGGTTTATCAGAATAGGTAACTTCGAAAGAATTTTTAGCAATTGTTTCTATCGTCATTAAGGGATTTAAAAGAAGCTCTGTCTCCTGGCGCGTCTTGACCGCAAAGTTATAATACGCATTTTTATATTTGAACCCGCCTTTGGAGTTTATATTCGCATCGAGATAACCCAAATGGTTTCTAATCCGATTTTTAATTTTTTCGTTGGCAAAGGGCAATATTGTATGCTTTATGACATCGATCTCATCTCGGAGTCCCCCTTCAATTTCATATCCGATGCAGTTCCGTCCGGCGGTCATCGCTGCCCACATGGTGGTTCCAATGCCGAAAAACGGATCCACCACTGCATCGCCCTTGACGGAAAACATATTGATCAAACGGTAGGGGACCTCAAAAGGAAAGGCGGCGCTGCGCAGCCGGGCGGCGCGGTCGCCCAGGTGCTGGGAGGTACCTTTAACATCCATCCACACATCCGAAAACCAGGCATTGCGTTCTTCCCAGAAAAAGGCGCTTTCACGGCGATTTTGTTTTTCAGCATCCAGTTTAAACTCGCGTTTTGGACCTTTGCGCAAAATCAGGATATACTCATGCTCCAGCGTTACATAGGCGCCGGGCGGCAGCATGCCGGATCCCATAAACTTATTGGGAGCGTTGGTCTGCTTGCGCCATAGGATCGCGGGCAGGGCCTGAAAGCCCAGCTCCAAAAACTGATTTAAAATTCTGGAATGATTGGGATACAGCATGAAACGGCTGTCGATCGTGCGGACAGCGTCACCGATATTAATGCAGGCGATGCCGCCTTCCTTTAATATCCGCCAAACCTCCTGCCACACGGCATCCAATTCCCTGTGCATCATTTCAAAGGACCTGAACCCGTCACCTTTTTTAAGGGCCTTGCCTATCTCAGCGTTCTGGCCGGCGAACATGGAATCCCACATTTTTATCATGGGGTAGGGCGGTGATGTGACGACCAGATCCACCGAGCCGGATGGAAGGGCTTCCATATTTTTGGAATCTTGAAAGTAAA
>JAUVTR010000145.1 GCA_030601425.1 Desulfobacterales bacterium | reverse complement strand
CGAAGAATTTCTTTTGATGCTGCCCTTTACGCCTTCCGGCAAAGACAACATGATTTCCTGGCTTGCGGCCCGAAATGACATGCCCAGCTACGGCAGCCTGATCGTATACAAACTGCCCAAAGAAAAGCTGGTTTTCGGCCCCATGCAGATTGAGGCACGAATCGATCAGCAAACCGATATCTCCCAGGAATTAACCTTATGGGGTCAGAGGGGTTCCACGGTCATCCGGGGAAATCTTCTCGCCATTCCCATCGACGATACATTTATCTATGTTGAGCCCGTCTACCTGGAAGCCAAGCCGTCGGAGACCGACCCTGCTGCCCAGCAGTCCGCCCGCTCCGGAGCCCGTAAGCAGGGCGCCGGTCGCACTTCCAGGACTGAAGGGCCCGCCAGTGCCGCGCTTCCGGAATTGAAACGGGTCATTGTCTCTTTCAGCAAACGCCTGACGATGGAAAAGAATCTCGATGCCGCCCTGTTCAGCGTGCTGAGCAAACAGGATGCACCCACCGGATCGATCCGAGCATCCATGCCCCCGTCGCTTGAAGGCTCCGGCACCGCGCAACGGGCGCTGGAACATTATGACCGCGCCAAGACCTATCTGGCTGAAGGCGACTGGGCCGGATATGGCCGGGAGCTTAACCTACTGGGAGAAATGTTGACTGAAATGGCGGGTAAACGCAACGAGAAACAATAGCGAACCCACACCAGATAAGTTAAAACCGAATCCGAAAGGGAGCGCACAGCAAGAACCGGATTTCAGAAACAGACGTATTGTCGGCAATGGTATCGGGATTGAAAAGGACGATCTCGGTAAAATATCCGGGTCTGATTTCGCCTCCTTGCGCGATTCCCAGCCAGCGCGCGGTCTTGCCGCTCATCTTGCTGACCGCCTCGATTAAACCACCCCGCCGCAAGCGGTCGGGGTATTGAAAAAACTTCAATAAAACTTAAATCCTATCATTCCACTAGAGTAGTATTCTTCCCTGTAATAGACTGATTGAACCGAATAACACCTAATTATTTTAATAATATTAAAATTTTTATTGACAAATTTTAATATTTATGTAATCAAAAAGGGGAATTTTTCTCTTTAATAGTTCTAAGGGTGCTAAATGACACCGAAAATAGATATCGGCCCTAAAATCAAAGAGATTAGATTGCAAAAGGGGCTAAAACTTAAGGACCTCGCCAAAGAAACAGGTCTTTCCATCAGCCTCATCTCCCAGGTCGAGAACAACAATACCTCACCATCACTTTCTACCCTCATCAAACTCGCGAATTATCTAGGTACAGATACCGGCTTCTTTTTAGAAAATCCCGAGAAGAAAAAAAGCGCTACGGTCTGCCACAAAAAGGATCGCAAATTCTGGACAAGCAATGACAAAAAAATCTTTTTCGAACTCCTCAATCCCTCCCTGCGCAACAAAAAGATGGAGATTGTGTTTGCAACGGTAAAACGTTTTGAAACCCCGCCGGAAAAGTACACCCATGAAGGCGAGGAGTTCGGGCTGGTTCTGAAAGGTCAAATTCAGGTTGAAGTCGGCGATGAGAGCTATGTTCTAAACGAAGGGGACACAATTTACTTTAAGTCCACACTTCCGCACGCGATTTATGGCATTGCTCCCGGGGACTCAGAAATCATATGGGTGACTTCACCACCCATTAAAATATTATAACCTAGGTTGAGCGGTTCAGGGTTCAACGTTCCGGGTTGAAAAACCCCCAAGCCGCAAATATTAAATTGATTCTGTCTTCATCGTGTTTATAAAGCCGTTTCACCCAATGGGGTATGTCGGGTATTGCGGATCTTGATCAATATGGTGAGCAGTGCCCATCGGTTGTAACCTTTGAACCCTGAACCTGGAACCGATCAGTTATCCTGAAATGTTAATGCGAAGGGAGAAAAATTTGCGATGAACCTGCGGGTTGGCATTATTGGCGTCAGTCAGACAAAATATGAGACGAATAAAAGCTACCAGGCCATAACGGATACGGTTTTCGAGGTCGTTCAGGAGGCTATGGCTGATGCGGGCGTAAGTCGGGAAGATGTGGACAGCATTGTCACATCCAGTGTGGACCTGTGGGATGGCCGGACCGCTTCCAATCAAATGCTGACCGATGTCGTCGGAGCGATCATGAAGTCTGAAAGCCGGGTTGCCGGGGATGGTCTGGGTGCAACCTTTCAGGGCATGATGACCATTCTCTGCGGTGCATCGGATCTTACCTTAGTGGTTTCGCAGTGCCGCGGTTCCATGGGGGACCCTTATGGAATCAGCAACTGGGTCTTTGACCCGATTTTTCAGCAGCCGTTGGGACTGGACTACCTTTCAGCAGCTGCGCTTCAGGCCAACCATTATATGAAACGATTCGAAATTACCCAAGAAGACTGTGCGCGGGTTGTGGTCAAGAATCTCAATGACGCTCAAAATAATCCCCAGGCCCAGGTGGCCAAGGAGACCACAACCGATGATGTCATGCATTCCCCCATGTGGGCTTACCCGATCAAGGAAATGGATGCAGCACCTGTATCGGACGGGGCATGCGCTATTGTGTTGGCTTCGCAAAAGAAAGCCAAGGCGCTTTCCAAAAATCCGGTGTGGATACTTGGAGCCGGGTGCTGCGTGGAGGCTCACTACCTGGGGGACCGCGATCTCACCGAAGGAGAGGCGTTGGCGAAGGCATCGAAAAAGGCTTACGAAATGGCAGGGATTCACGATCCTGTCAAGGAACTGGATCTAGCTGAAGTCTCTGCCGAATTCTCCTATCAGGAGCTTTTGTGGACGGAACTCATGGGTTTCTGCGGCAGGGGGAACGGGATAAAGTTTCTCGAGCAGGGAATGACATCCGCGGAAGGAGCACTTCCGGTTAATCCTTCGGGCGGAATGATAGCAGGCAATCCCGTTACGGTGGCGGGCTTGACCCGTCTTGTGGAGGCCGTGTTGCAGGTTCGCGGAAAAGCTGAAGCCCGGCAGGTGCAAAACGCCAAGATGGCGCTGGCCCACGGAACCACCGGATGCTGTGGTCAAGGTCAGTATGTGATGATCGTGGGAAATTAAACGTCTTGGAATTTCTATAGCTTGATGTAAATATTGGCTATTATTTGAGGTCTGCGTTTATGCCTCACTCATGGAATAATGGGCACGAAGTGAAGCTTTAGCGCTATAGTGGAACATTACAATTGGGGAGAGCCCCTAATCTTTTGAAGGGAGACATATTTGGGAAGAAGGACAGCCATTATAGGAACCGGCCAGACCAGACATTGCAGCAAGCGTGAGGATGTCAATCAGATGGAGCTGGTTTACGAAGCCGCAACTGCAGCCCTAAAGGATGCGGAAATGACCGTAAAAGACATTGACGCGGTGGTACTGGCCAACATGGAGTTGTTTGAGGGCCGAGCGCTTCCCGACATGTGGTGTGGGGAAGGGGCCGGTGCTTTCATGAAACACGCATTTAAAATCTCCACGGGAGGCACTTCGGGTACCTCCGGGGCCATTTCAGGGTACTATCATGTGGCCTCCGGGCTTTTTAATACGGCGATGGTAGTCGGCTTTGAGAAACACTCTGACGGCAATACTTCAGCCGGCATGGCCCTGACTGATCCCTTCTGGGATCGTCACATCGCTGCAGCGGCCATCGGCAATTTTGCCCTCTCCGTCTCGGAGTATATGGCAGACCGGGGTGTTACCGAGGAGCAGTCGGCCAAGGTGGCCGTAAAGGCGCGACGCAATGCCTGCAATAACCCCCATGCTCACCTGCAGATGCCCGACCTTACGGTTAAAGAGGTGCTTGAATCTCCTATGTTGGCCTACCCTGTTCATCGTTTGGAGATGTGTCCTCAATCCGACGGGGCCTGCGCCATTATTTATGCCGGTGAAGAGCTCGCAAAAAAGAAGTGTTCCAGACCCGCATGGGTGCGGGCGGCGGTCACGCGACATGACCATATCTATTTAGGGGAAGTGAAAAACCGTCTGAGTACCATAAGGAGTTTGAAGGAAGCTGCCCGGGTGGCCTACAAAATGGTGGGCATAAAAGAACCCCTGAAGGAATTCGATGTGGCCGAGATTTACGATCCTTTGACCTATGCGGAGATCGCCTGGTATGAGGCCCTGGGGTTCTGTAAGGACAGAGAGGGTGGACGTCTGATCGATGACGGCCTCACCCGGATGGATGGCGAACTTCCGGTCAATCCCTCGGGGGGAGTCATCTCAACCAACCCCGTCGGGGCTTCCGGAACAATCCGTGTGGCCGAGGGGGCGTTGCAGATTCATGGAAAAGGCGGCAAGCGACAGGTTCCGGACGTGAATCTGGTACTGGTAACCGGCTACGGGGTCTATTGCTGGAGCGATGTTATGATATTGTCCGGCAGGCCGGATTAAGAGGTACACGATGAAAAAAGATAACCAACTGGAAGAGCTTCTTCGCATCCCTGTCCATATGAAGCTTCATTATCGCTTCCCTGCCGGGACTCACTATACCCGGTTTTTCAGGGAGATGAAGGACAGTGGAAAAATTATGGGGGTAAAGTGCACGCAATGCGGCAGAGTTCTTGTCCCCCCGCGTCCTGTATGCGGCGAGTGCTTTGTAAAAACAGGGGATTGGGTGCCTGTCGGCCCAAAGGGCACAGTGAAGGCCTATACATCCATCTACATCAAATTTATTGACGGATCAACCGGAAAACCGCGGCCGAGCCCCTATGGATCGGGCCTCATTCAACTCGACGGAGCCTTTTCCACCATCAACCACATCCTCGAGGAGGGAGACCCGGAAAAACTCTACATCGGGATGCGGGTTGAGGCGGTCTTGAAAGAAAAGAGAGAGGGCAATATCGGAGATATTCTCTTCTTCAAAACGATTACCTGAATTTTGCACGAGTCGGAGGCTTTCATATTCTCATTAATTTTCATGCAAAATTCAGGGATTAAGTCGCCACAGAGATAAGACCTCAATTGAGCATTTTTCGACAATTGAGGCAGGAGAAAAATAGATGAGCGATCGTTTTAAAGGGATGGTCCTTGAAGGCAAGCTGGATCTGCCTTTCAGCTATTCGGCGGGCAGAACAGCCAGCCGGTTCTTTATCGAGTTAAGAGATCATCAGCGCATAATGGGCAAGAGATGTCCAAGGTGCAACAGAGTCATCGTACCTGCACAGTTGTTCTGTAAGGAATGCTTTACCAAGACAGATGATTGGGTGGAGGTGGGGCCGGAAGGGACCCTGATTACTTTCACCGTGGTATACCGCAAGGAAAGCCATCATCCAAAAGATGCGCCCCTGGCCTACGGGATAATCCGGCTCGATGGCGCCGACACATCCCTCGTTCATCTTCTGGCGGAAACTGACGTGGCGCAACTTCAGCCCGGCAGGAGGGTCCGGGCGGTCTTTTCGAAAAAAAGAATAGGCCACATTTTGGATATTAACCACTTTGAAATGGCTTAAATAAAAACAAGAAAGCAAAGGAGAAGCCCGTGGGGGTCCTGTTTGAAAAAAAGGAAAGGATTGCGATTATCACGATCAATCGCCCCGATGCTATGAATTCCCTTGACGGCGAGACGCTTGAACAGCTGAACAAGGCCTGGATCGATTTTCGAGATGACCCTGATTTATGGGTCGCTATTGTTACCGGTGCAGGGGACAAGGCCTTTTGCGCTGGGGGGGATCTTAAAAATCTAAACCGATACTACCGCAGTATGACGCCGATCCAGAGGAGGGAGAAGGCCGAAAAGGAACCGGGGGTAGGCGGCATTACCCGCAACCTCGACATATGGAAACCAATCGTCGCCGCCATCAACGGCCATTGCCTGGCCGGCGGGCTGGAGATAGCACTGGCCTGCGACATCCGGATCGCAGCGGAAAACGCCACTTTCGGGCTCACCGAGGTAAGCTGGGGGATCATACCGGGAGCAGGAGGCACCCAGCGGCTGCCCCGGCTCACCTCTCTGGCCAAGAGCCTGGAGATGATCCTCACAGCCGATCGGATTGATGCCCGGGAGGCCATGCGTATCGGTCTGGTTAGTCGTGTTGTGCCGGCAAAAGAGGCGCTGCCGGAAGCACTCAAGATGGCTAAAAGAATATGCCGTAATGCGCCTCTGGCAGTCCGGGCGGCCAAGGAGGCCATTTACCGGGGGTTGGACCTGTCTCTTTCCGAGGGGTTGCGCCTGGAACAATTTCTGGCGGAACCGCTCAGGCAGTCGGAAGATGCCAAGGAAGGACCCCGGGCCTTTGCGGAAAAACGAGACCCTGATTTTAAGGGCCGCTGATACATCGTCTGAAATTCTTCCTCAGTAATTGTAAACAAAGACCTCGTTTAATAGTTAAATAAAGGAATATATCCATATTTTCAACCAGTTAACGAATAAACCATTCAACTAATAAACGATATCTGAAATATAGGAAAAGAACAGATATGAAACTGAAAACGATTCTATTTGAAAAGAAAGCCAATCGGGCCGTGATCACCTTGGACCGTCCGGATGTTTTGAATGCCATTAACGGGCAAGTCCTTGATGAACTTGAAACAGTGTTAAACGACTGTAACAAGGACCCGGAGATCCGGGTGATTTTGTTGCAAGCGGCCGGGGGAAAAGCTTTTTGCGCCGGGATCGACGTTGAATATGTAAAGGACATGAGTCCTTTAGAGTCTAGAAATATTGGCGTCAGGCTTCATGATGTTTTCTATTTATGTCGGACGTTGTCCAAGGTCATTTTCGTGGTCGTGAATGGTCTTTGCCTGGGAGCGGGATTGGAGCTTGCCGTCTCCTGTGACCTAATTGTAGCCACCGAAAAATCCAAATTCGGATTGCCGAACATCAATGTGGGCATTCCGGCGATTGTCGAAGCTGCTGTCTTGCCCCAGGCGATCGGTATTATGAATACGCGCGAACTGTGTTATTCCGGATGGAATTGGGACGCTCAAAAAGCGCTGGCCCGAGGACTGATAAATGAGGTCTGTACCGAGGAAGATCTGGAAACTCGAACCGAAAAATGGTTGAACCGACTTGAAACCCGCAGTCCAATGGCACTGATGACTCAAAAAGAGATTATTCACCAGTGGATGACAACCAATATAGAAGCGGCCATCGATTTTTCAATCAACACCGTCGCTTTGAATTGGATGACCAAAGATCAAAAGGAAGGTATGGGGGCTTTTCTGAAGAAACGAAAAGCCGAGTTTTCCGGAGAGTAGCTTAACTTTTCGGAATTTCTACAACTTAATTAAAATGAGGGGTCGGGGAGTTTTTCCCTGAAACCCATATTGCGGCCGGCACAGGCATCTTCAAATAAAGTCAGAGGGCCCCAGGCGGGCTTGTCGAATAAAGCGGATAAAAAAACTCCCCGACCCCTCAATTAAAATACAGGATATTTTTTGAGGCCTGAGTTTTTGCCTCAATCATGGGATGATGGAATATGGGCAGCGTAATAATTACATGCGCCTTGACAGGCGCCCAGCAGGGCAAGGAAGCAAATCCCAATCTCCCTGAACAGCCACCTGAAATAATTGAACAGGGATTGGCAGCCTGGCGGGCCGGTGCGGCCATTTTACATATTCACGCCAGGGACAAAGACGGAAAACCGACCGGTGACGTCACGGTTTTTAAGGAGATCGTCGACGGACTGAGATCAGCGGGTTGTGACGCTATCTTGAATCTGACCACGGGAGGCGCGGTGGCCGGTCTTTCTCTAAAGGAACGGCTTAGAATAATTCCGGAACTTACCCCCCAGATCGCTTCGTTCAGTCTGGGCTCCGGGTGTTTGCTGGGGCGCTATGATCATGACAACAGGGAATGGCTCCGTGATCGATTTGTCCCCCTTTTTCCTTCTTACAAAGAGATGGAAACAACCGCCGTATTCTTTCGGAACCATGGCACCAAACCTGAGATTGAAATATATCACGCCGGAATGATTAATAATTTAAATGCACTTGACCGCATCGGGATCTTTGAACACCCGATTTTTGTTAATATTGTGATGGGCATCCCCGGGGAAGTGACACCGGCCGGTGTGAGGGAACTTATTTTCCTGGTCGACAGTCTTCCACCCGATGCAAACTGGCATGTAACCGGAATAGGGGGCAAAAATCACTTCAGGATAACAATGGCAGCGGTTCTTCTGGGCGGACATTTGAGAGTCGGAATGGAAGACAACCTGTATTTAGAGCGCGGCGTACTGGCTGAAAATAACGCCCAGCTGGTTGAAAAAGCCGTGCGACTGCTGAAAGAGCTCGGCGAATCGCCTGCTTCTCCGGCGGAAGCCGGGTCCATTTTGGGTGTTAATACCTAACCCGGATAAACCGGAAAATGCCTAAAGTGAGCTAAAATGCCTAA
The DNA here is from genome assembly GCA_030601425.1 of Desulfobacterales bacterium. GTDB lineage: Bacteria > Desulfobacterota > Desulfobacteria > Desulfobacterales > JAHEIW01 > JAHEIW01. The sequence continues at coordinate 506 of JAUVTR010000145.1, read as the reverse complement.
AATTGTGGTGTCGCTTCGCTCCGTCTTTTTTATAAACGCTCGGTATTTTCAGCATGAAAAATCAGAAATCAGTAAATGAATATAATAGCATGCCTTGCTTTTTTCTTTCAATAAAATCGATCGTTCGACCCAGTCGTTCGACCCAGAGGCTCTCGACGGGAGGCTCTCGACGGGTAGCATACATCAACTTTAAGGCATTTTAGGCATTTTGCAATTTTAGGCATTTCTTTAGGGAACTTGATTTTTACACAAAAAGATCTTGCCACAAAATGCACAAAAATAATTACTAAGGTACTAATCGAACCATACCCCTTTGGACAAGATTGAACCGCAAACAAGTTCTTTGACGATCAATTACCACCAGTTTACTTTTTGGGGTCATTACAAGGATCTGATCAGCAAATGCAACAGTGACAAAAGAGAGAATACAGAAAAAAAATGCAAGATATCCTCCAAAAATGACCCGGACCTAAAAGCACAGTGAATAGATTTGCCCTCATAAAATT
>JAUVTR010000185.1 GCA_030601425.1 Desulfobacterales bacterium | reverse complement strand
GACTGCTAAGCGAATATCCTTGGAACCAAGAAGATTGTTGTCAAACGGATTCCACCCCCAATTTCGAATTGTATTAATCTGTGATGTGATGCCGGTTTTCCACGTCACCCAATAGACTAATACCGGTAACGAACTTCATTCTTTTTCCCTTTTACGGCGGTCAGGGGCAGGAGGAAATCGCGCTTTTCCTCCTGGCTCCTGACGGCCGGCAGGCCCTGCAGTACACCAAGAGATCCCGTCGTATCGCCGATACGGCGTTTGCATGCCTGATCGCAAGGTGCGCTATCCAATATATGCCGCCAACCTACCCCATATCGTACTGTCCGCTATGCTAGATTTTGTTTCGAGCCTACCCGATAAAATTTCAAAAAAATTATCAATCCATTTCAGAGGGCGTGAACAGGCAAATCCGGAGGACTGAAACTTGACAATCATGTTTTTGAATAAAGATTAATGCTTAATCATGGTAAAGCGCAAAAAAGCAGCCCAGGGGAAATCTTATGGGGTAATGCTTTTATCCAAACTTTGAGATCCCCATGACCTAAGTAGAGTCACAATGCGCTTCTGCAAAAATCAAAAACTTAGCTGAGGTGATGATATGGCCATCTGGCTGGTGACCCTTATTTTAGTGATTGCAATGCTTTTATTGATAACCGAGAGGCTGCCGGTGGATCTGACATCGATCGGTATCATGGTAGCACTGATTCTCAGCGGAATATTAACGCCCAAGGAAGGCATTGCGGGCTTTGCAAGTCCGGCCGTCATCACCGTGGGTTCCATGTTTCTGATCAGCAAAGGCATGATCCGCACCGGCGCGGTCGGGTTTATCAGCCAGAAAGTACTCCAATATTCCCGGGGGCGGCCCAAACTGGCAGTGGTTTTGATTTTAGCCATCGTCGGGCTGGCTTCGGCCTTTATCAACAACACGCCGGTGGTGGTCCTTTTTATCCCCATTATCCTGGGTCTCAGCTGTGAACTAAATTTCAGCCCCTCAAAATTTTTAATCCCGATTTCGTATGCTTCCATTTTAGCCGGCACCTGTACGCTGATCGGGACCTCCACCAATATTATTATCAGCGATTTGAGTGCCATGTATGGCTTTGGAGCTCTGGGGATGTTTGAACTATCGCGGCTCGGGGTGCCCATTGCTCTGATCGGAATTGCTTTTCTCATTTTTGCCGCCCCCAGGCTCATGCCCAGCATGCATAACCCGGTTTGTGAGCTGAAAAATGATGCGCATCGGCGCTATCTGGCTGAACTTCAGGTTCCGCGCGGAAGCCGTATCATCGGTGAGGATCCGGATTCATACTTTGCGCAAAAATATCCGGACACGGAAGTACTCGAACTGATCCGCTATTCGCATATTTTCTACCCTGACAGGGATGCGGTCAAAATGGCGCCTGATGATCTACTGCTGGTGAAAGGCTCGGCCAATGATCTGGTTGAAATTCTGCATGAAAATATTGTGGAATTGCCCCTTGGGGAGCAGGGCATCAATTTCGGCGCTGAACAAAAGAAATCTTTAATTGTGGAGCTGATCATACCGCCGCAGTCATCCCTGCTGGGCGTAAGGTTGATCGAAAGTCGCCTGCAGCGTGATCCCGATATTCATATCATCGCAATTAAACGCCAGGAGCTGCATTACACCGAACAAAAAATCAAGGATATTCGATTGAAAATCGGCGATATTCTTCTGATTCGCTGTCCGGAATCAGCGCTGGATAGACTGCGCGGGGAAACGGATTATATCATCGTGGAAGACGTCCATCATGAAATTATCCACAAAAGACTGGCACGCCGTGCGTTCCTGATATTTGGAGGTCTGGTGGTAACTGCCAGTACGGGGATGGCCGGTATCATGGTGTGTGCCCTGGCGGCTGCCTTTATGATGATTATCAGCGGATGTCTTCAGCTAAGGGATGCCTACCGGGCCATGGAAGGCCGGGTGCTTTTAATCATTATCGCAATGTTTGCATTGAGTGCCGCACTGGAAAAAACGGGTGCCTCGGAATTTTATGCCAGGGCATTTCTAAGCCTGTTCAGCGGGCTAAATCCGATTTATGTCTTAAGCGGTGTTATAATTTTAACCAGCATCAGTACGCACATACTCAGTAACAACGCCACTGCTATCCTGCTGTTGCCCATTGCGATTTCGGCAGCCGTGGGGTTGGGCGTCAACCCCAAGCCCTTTATTATTGCGGTTTGCTTTGGTGCCAGCGCCTGCTTTGCAACACCGATCGGCTATCAAACGAATTTGCTGGTATATGGTCCCGGGGGCTATCGCTTCAGCGATTACTTGAAGCTGGGCATGCCGCTGAATTTGCTCGTCCTGGTTATGGGTTCTCTTTTCATCCCGATGATATGGCCGTTTTAGAATTTTTAGTAATTTCAAAAAAAGACATCTTTTAATCCATAACCAATCTTCAATTACTCGAAATTCCACATTTCATTAAATAACAACACCTACCTTCTATCAATCGGAACAAGTTTTGTTTGGGTCGGGCCGGTATAGATCTGTCGTGGTCGGCCGAGCTTCCAGTTGGGATCATCCATACTTTCTTTCCATTGGGCGATCCAGCCCGGCAATCTGCCGATGGCAAACATCACGGTAAACATGTTGGCGGGTATGCCGATGGCCCGCAAAACGATTCCGCTGTAAAAATCGACATTCGGATACAGATTGTGTTCAATGAAATAATCATCTTTTAACGCCAACGCTTCAAGTTCCTCGGCGATATCCAGCAGCGGGTCTGATATTTTCAGTTTGTTTAACAGCGAATCACACATTTTCTTCATAATTTTGGCCCGTGGATCGTAAGTTTTATAAACACGGTGACCAAATCCCATCAAGCGGAACGGATCCTTTTTGTCCTTGGCCCGTTCAACGACCCTGGCCATATTCTTATTTTCTGCAATATCACTGAGCATTTCAATAACCGCCTGGTTGGCCCCTCCGTGCAACGGTCCCCATAGAGCGGCAATGCCGGCGGAAATTGCGGCATAAAGTGTTACCCGGGCGCTGCCCACCAGCCGCACAGCCGACGTGGAGCAATTTTGCTCATGGTCGGCATGCAGAATCCAGAATACCCGCAACGCGTTGACGACATCTTCATCAATCTCATAAGGTTTAACCGGTGAATCAAACATCATGTTTAAAAAGTTGGCACAATAGGCCAGATCGGGTCTGGGGTATACCACCTTATGACCCCTTGAAATTTTATACGACATCGCCGCCAGCGTTCGAATCTTGGAAAGCAAACGGGTCACCGTCATGTTAATTTCTTCTTCAAGATCCTGAAGCTCCGGATAAAAGCTTCTCAGGGCATTCACCATCGAAGAAAGAATCCCCATGGGGTGGGAAGAACGTGGGAAGCTTTCATAGAATACGCGCAGATCTTCATGCACCAGAGAATTGTCATTGAGCAAAACAGAAAAACTCGTCAGCTCATCACGGTTGGGCAGTCTTCCATTGATCAAAAGATAAGCGGTCTCTTTAAAGGTGGCCTTCTCGGCCAGCTCTTCAACCGGAATTCCGCGATATCTCAATATACCCTTCTCACCGTCCATAAAAGTAATGTCACTGGCACAACTGCCGGTATTGGCATACCCGGGGTCCAGCGTGATAAGCCCGGTTATTTCCCGCAGCCGGGAGATATCAATCGCCTTCTCCCCTTCCGAACCCTCGAATACCGGAAGTTTGAATTCCTGGTCTCCGTAAATTAACTTAATAAATCCAGTCATGGCACATCCTTATCATTTAGTTCAGGATTTGATTTTCGTAATTCAAGCTAATCTCAAATGATATCTGACCAATTGTGATATCCGCATTCTTTATATTAATAGCAGGCGAAGGTCAAGCAGCCAATGATTTAAGCAACTTAGCTAATGAAGAGGATAGTTTACTTGTCCTCTGCTCTGTGATAGATGTTTAAAATAGAAACGCATGCTGGCTTTTGATAGTTCGTGATGATAACCAAAATTAAGAGGTTGAAGCAATGAGTGCTCATACAGCCCTATCAGAAATAAAAGAAAAACTTCATCAGGAGTTTCCGTTTCTTTCAAAGCGCTATAAGGTCAAATCATTAGGAGTGTTCGGCTCTTATGTGCGTCATGAGCAGAGCGTAGACAGCGATATAGATATATTGGTAGCCTTTAAGGAAATACCCAGTTTATTTAAATTTATCGAGTTAGAAAACTACCTAACTGATATTTTAAAGATTAAGGTCGACCTGGTGATGCAAGATGCGCTGAAACCAAGGATCGGTCAAAGGATTTTACGAGAGGTCGTATCGGTATGAGCTCAGATCGCGAATATGCAGATTATTTAGAGGATATTCTTGATGCAATTTCAAAAATAGCAAATTTTATAGAAGGAATGACGTTTGACCAATTTTCAAGGGATGACAAAACTGCATATGCAGTCATTCGGGCATTGGAAATCATCGGAGAGGCAACAAAACACATCCCAGAACACGTGAGAAAGAGCAACCCCGATATATCTTGGCGGGAAATGGCAGGTATTCGAGATAAGCTGATTCATGACTACTTTGGCGTCAATTTAGAAGTCGTATGGAAAACTGCAACTGAAGATTTGCCTAAACTGGAACCTGAAATTCGGCTTATTCTTTCAGATATAGATGATTAATTGGTTGGGAGCAATGCATGTCTTTTAAAGAAAACCTGCTTGCCAAAATAAAAATTAACGGATTGGCTGCCAAAGTAATTGATTCCATCGGACCTGCGGAAAGCGGCCGCAAAATAGACAAAGAGACCATGCGCAGTTTGCTGGAAATGAGTCCCTATCAGTACCAAAAAGCGCGGGACCTGGATCTGTACGTCGAAGGGATTGATGAGAAGCAGAAAAAGATTCTGGTCCTCGACAACGAACTGCCCATTTACCAAACGACCATTGACGACGTCGCCATGCGCAAAAGCCCGTTAATCAAAGAAATGGCCAATATCCGCAACATCATTAAAATACTCAAGGACTCCGATGTGAAGCTCAGCCGCAAGCAAGAATCGGTTAAAGCGATTCAGAGCGAGTGCATCGACCGACTGGATCTTTCTTATAACGAATCCGATATTAATGAAATTGCCGCAGACGGACAGGCATCATTTGAAAGGGATTACACCGATGGGGTGATCGAATGCCTGGGACTGTTTGCCGAACTGCTGGATTACAAGCCGGCACCGAAAGCATTTCAGCTCAGTCGTCATAAAATTATCGGGGAGCTGACACCCAAAGCCGGCGGTGAAGTCTTATATGGCCCGATGATTATTTACAGCCTGATTCACGGCACCCTCAAGCTCATCGAAGAACAGATCAGCAGTTTCGATAAAACCAAAATAGAGCTTGTCCAACAGGTCGCTGCCGGCAAACAAAAAGCTGCCATTGAAGGTGCCGATGTCTTTCAGTTCCTCAAAAATACAGTTTTAAAGTGAAGTATAGAAAAAATTCAAAAAAAATTAATGTTCAAAGACCTAAATAAGCTAAATACTGAAATCTCCTTACCTTATTTTCTCTTCGCACTCTTTTTCCCACGAACCGTTCTTTGAGCCTTTTTCGCTTTTTTTATCTTTTGAATAAGGTCTTTCAGGTCGGGCGGTTTTTCGATCACATCCAAGGCTCCGAGTTTCTTGGCCTCGATGCGATTTTCCTCAAGTACGTTACCGGTGAGCAGGATGATTTGCACTTCGGGTTTTTTTTCTTTTATTGCTTTAAGCGTCTGAAAGCCATTCATGCCGGGCATCATGAAATCCATGATGATTACGTCATAAGATTTTTCTTCAACCATATGGATGGCATCCTCGGCCGAAGTGGTTGTTGAAACATCCATTCCGCGCGCACGTATCCGCTCTGCGATAATATCCAAAAAATCCTTTTCATCGTCAACGATCAATACCTTTTCTGACATACGATACACCTCGGCAATTAATCATTCTCTAGGACCGACCTGGGAGAGGAGATGCTATCACTTACCATTGCTGTTCGTATGCGCTCTTCCTGCTCGTCTTTTCGCGCAAAAGCTTTCTTGATCTTGATGTCCAATTCTTCAGTATCACAGGGTTTCATGAGGAAATCAAAAGCACCAAGTTTCATGCCTTCGATAGCAGTTTCCACCGCTCCGTGCCCGGTTAACATGATGACCTCGGTCAATGGTTTTAATTTTTTGATTTCACGAAGAACCTCTATTCCGTCAGTACCCGGCATGGCCACGTCAAGGATAACCACATCATAATTGTATTGTCTGATCTTCTCGAGAGCATCTTCGCCATTTAAGGATGTTGTAATTTCATAATCGCGAAGGGCCAATCGTTCAGATAGAGCGTCAATAAATTGTTCCTCGTCATCAACTAACAATACTCGCGTTTTCATGTCTAGTCTTCCTTGCGAAAAGTATTTTATAGAGTCTTAGTTGTGAATTCTTTGCATTTTATGAAAAAACTTTTTTATCACGAAAGCACGAAAGGAAGAAAACACGAAAGAAAAAAAAATTTCGTGTTTTCGTGATTAATCATTTTGGGTTCCGGCTCGTCCGGGTTAGGTATTAATCTCTGTCAATGTCTTCGCCAATTGTGACAACAATTTCCTGGTTCTCGGCGCTAACTTCCAGCTCAGCCCTGAGCAGGTCGCAGAGGCCCTTTTCATGTTCAGCCGGAAATGGTTTCAATGGGGTTCCAGCCAGACCTCCAAGACGTTTGAAAAAAACCTGGATCCCGGCTTCTGTTTTTTGGGTAACCAGTTCAACAACTTTATCGTCACCCGCCGTGTCCATGGCAAAATCCAGGCATAACCAGAGCAGATTCATCAACAGAAACGGGGATGTCCTTACCATCATCGGGCTTTCACCAAGTTTCGGATCAACGCTAACGTCTCGCATGGCTGCGAATCGATGCGATAGGGACACGACCAGTTCGAGGATTTCATTTAAATCAATGGTTTTGATCGATTCATCAACGCTGTGAGCCAGGCGGTTCATGTTTTTCAAGATGGCGTCCGCCCGGCTAACCTGTTTCATAACCGTCCGGGACATATTTTTCAGCCGCTGCGGTTCGATCTCCGCCCCTTGGTCTAACATGTGCACAAGGTCCTCGAGAAGCCCGGCATTTTCATTGATGATCGCCAGTACATTTTTAATTTCGTGGGATATCGATGCCGTCATTTTGCCGAAAAATTGGAGACCGGTCTCAGCGACGGTTTCTAACTTAGCACCCATACAATACTCCATTTTTTTTGATGCCCGGGCGGGTCAAGCGTCGTGATCCTATTCGCCGGCGCCCTTTTGGTCCTTTCGCGGCATCTTAAGCGGTAACCGGATATTAAAATGGGTTCCCGTACCGGGCTCGCTTTGAACGCTGATCCGGCCCCCGATCTCCTG
>JAUVTR010000180.1 GCA_030601425.1 Desulfobacterales bacterium | reverse complement strand
GATTATCCATCAAGGCGTCTGCGCGTCACTACCTGAGGCAGGAGCCCAGTGCGTTAGCAGCGCACGCTGGGATCTGTGCGGGGGGTGCCGGGGGACCGGCATTCCTACCGCGACCAAATTGATGATCTGCTCCTTGATTTGGTTAAACTGTTTATTTAGTTTGCGACTGGTTTTTATTTTGGCTTTCAGACGCGCTCGGCTCTGGCTGACAGTGCTGTAATCTACGCCAAAAATGGCACCGATTTGTTTTTGCTTATAGTTGCTGTAGCGGTAACTTAGCTCCATGGCCATCTGGCGTAATTCTTTGAGCTTGGTTTTACGGTCCAACAGGTCTTCAGCTTGAGTTTGACCCCCTTGAGCAACTTGTTCTATGATGTGCTCAACAGAAATATGGTGCTGTAATTTTGTAAGCGATGGAATCTCACGCTGCTGCTTGCGGGGAAGCTTTTTTTTCACCCATTTAACAAAGTTCTGGGTTCCAAGAATCGATTGGTGTAGCACCTGCTCAAAAGGATTTTCAATTTCACCTTCAATTCCCTGATGCAAATATTCGCGATACCGGCGCCGGTCTTGTGCATTGTCTTGGCTGAAGTAAGTGTTTAACAACCAGCGGCAATCGATGTTCTTATTTTTTTGGCTAAGATAACAATACCCTGGGTAAGTGCTCCATGGGTACTTTTTAAGGTAATCTGATTTGCTTTGAATAGCCACATCTTTAAACTGGCGAGTGCGAATTGGGTTTAAATGAATATAGCGGCTCAACGGCAAAAGATATTCATCTTCTTCGACCAGCAAAGACTTAAAGCGGCCTTGAAAAACATGCCCGCTGCGTTGATTGCGGCGATTAGACCTTACGGTGTAGGTGACCAGAAAACGCCGCATAAACTCGCTCAAATTGGCATGTGCGGTTTGAACAAGCAGATGAAAGTGATTTGGCATAAGGACATAGGCGATAAGTTTGACACTGAAGGTTTCACCGCTATCTGCCAAGGGATTACCGGGACGTCCTTAAATAAGTAAATATCTACCCTAATGGTCTTATTTAAACTGACTGCCTCGATCAAGGTTGCGGTACTGGATGGCTTCGGAGATGTAGTCGGCGTTGATATCCGTTGATTGCTCTAAATCGGCAATCGTGCGGGCGATTTTTAAGATGCGATTGTAGGCCCGGGCGGACAACCCCAACTTGTCGATAGCGGATTCCAGCAGGCGGCAGGAGGCGTCATCGACTTTACAGTGTTTTTTGATGTGGCGGCTGCTCATGCGGGCGTTGCAGAAAATTTTGGTGCGGGATAATCTTTGGGACTGGATTTCGCGAGCATCGGCCACTCGTTTGCGAATGATTTCGGAACTTTCCGCAACGTGGTCCTGCATCAGGTCTTTATAGGGCACGGCCGGCACATCCACATGCATATCGATGCGATCCAGCAGCGGTCCGGAAATCTTGGAGCGGTAACGACGGATCTGCTGATGGGTGCAGCGGCATTCGTGCTTGGCGTCTGAAAAATAACCGCACGGACAGGGGTTCATGGCGGCCACCAGCATAAAATTGGAAGGATATGTCAGGGTGGATCTGGCCCGGGAAATGGTCACCTTTAAATCCTCTATGGGCTGACGCAAAACCTCCAGGACGTGTTTTTTAAATTCGGGCAACTCATCTAAAAACAGCACACCATTATGGGCCAGGCTCACTTCGCCGGGTCTGGGGATATGGCCGCCGCCGATTAAACCGGCATCGGATATGGTGTGATGGGGCGAGCGAAACGGCCTTGAAGTGACCAGTGCCTGACCACCGGACAGCAGTCCGATGACGCTGAATATCTTGGTGGTCTGCATGGCTTCTTCAAAGCTGATGGGCGGCAGGATGGTCGGCAGACGTTTGGCTAGCATGGTCTTTCCGGAACCGGGAGGACCGATCATGACCAGGTTATGACCACCGGCAGCCGCGATTTCCAGAGCGCGTTTGGCATGTTCCTGTCCCATAACCTCGGCATAATCGATTTCATAATGACCGTCTGTTGAAAATAATTCAGAGATATCGGTATGTTCCGGCTCTATGCGTGAAAAGCCCCTTAAAAACCCCACGATCTGGGAGAGCGTTTTCGCTGGTAAAACAGCGATATCCCGGACCACCGATGCTTCGCGTCTATTATCAAACGGCACGATTATCGCCGGATAACCGGCTTCTTTTGCAGCCAGAGCCATGGGTAGCGATCCTTTGACGGCTTTGATGCGGCCGTCCAGCGAAAGTTCCCCCAGTATTAAATATTCGGAAAGTGCGTCCTTAGGGATAATTCCAGTGGCCGCGAGAATACCCAGGGCGATGGGCAGGTCAAATCCGGTTCCTTCTTTTTTTATATCTGCCGGAGCCAGATTAACTGTGATTCTGTCGTCCGGAAAGCGATAGCCAGAGTTATTAACCGCCGATTTAACGCGCTCTTTGCTTTCTTTAACCGCGGTTTCCGGAAGCCCGACAGTGGTGAACGTGGGCAGCCCGGAGGTGATGTCCACCTCCACTTCAACCTGATAGGCATCGATTCCCAGAACGGCACTGCTGAGGACTTTGGCGAGCATGGCTTTCTCCTTTGCATTCGATTAACACGTTAGCGCGTTGGTCCGTTTAGCCAAAAAATTCGGTGTGGTCCGCTAAGAGCTATAACAAATCCATGTTTTGGCGACAATCTTTTTATTCGCCTTCGCCTGAATGCCCTGTCCGCCGGCGGACTGCAGGGAGATCCATTGATCGGCGTCACAATCTTCTATAACAAATTGATATTGTTATGAAAACAAAATTTACTGCAAGTTAATGCGGTTCACAGATCTTTGAATCCAATCTGAGGCAAGCCGGTCACAGGTTAAAAGAGGGGTTTTGGGGAAAATTCTTTACTCAAAAAGATCCCAGGTGGATTCAAACCCTGGCAGACAAAGACAAATCCCCCCGAAAGGGACCAAAATTACTTGCCATTTATAAAGGTTTCGGCTATTTAATAAACTGAAAGGTTGCATACGGATCGACCACGATGTACCGATTGAAATGCCGGATCGCATTTCGACAGTGTTTTTTCTTTTTCCGCGACGTTATATTAACGGCTAAAAAGACAACAGGCTGAGTCCAAGTTATCGGTTACTTTATAACATGATTTCGCTAATAAAACGGGCAAAAACCGTCGCCTTTCTGTTCATGCTTTTAGTTATTGCGAATGCGGGTTCAGCACAGGATGCCACCCTGACCAATATCACCGTCTCCAACACCCGTGATGACCTGCTGCTGTATTTAAATCTTGAAGGGGCCTTCAGGGAAGAAATGCAAAAGGCCATTTTAAGTGGCGTGCCTGCTACATTTTTATATTTTGCCAAATTGAATCGAGTTCGAAATTTTTGGTTTGACAAAGATGTCGCCGATATAGAGGTTGCCCACACCATTAAATACGATAATCTCAAAAAGGAGTTCACGGTTGAACGCTCCTGGAAAGAGGACAATCCCGAAGTCACCAAATCATTTGCAGAAGCCAAAAAATGGATGACAGAAGTCAATAGTTTAAAAATAATTCCGTTAAACAGGCTGGAAAAAGACGTGCAATACCAACTCAGAATTAAGGCCGAAGTTAGCAAAAAAACCCTCCCTTTATATCTGCACTACATCCTGTTTTTTGTATCTCTATGGGACTTTGAAACTGATTGGTATGCCATCGATTTCATATATTGATAACGGCCTGTCGGTTATCAGCCCACCACGGATGTCATGATACGATCCAGACTTAAACAAAAATCTTGGCTCTCGGAAAAAGAGAGAAAAAGGCGCAAACGCGAATTCATTCTCATTTTTGTAATTCTGGTGGTTGTTGCCCTTATGACCTTTGTTGAGAGCCGGATCATCAATTTCGGAGCTGATATTGCCGTTTCCAACACCGTTTTGATGTTTATTTTGATCAACGTCAATCTGCTGTTGCTCGTTTTAATGATCTACCTTGTTTTTCGAAACCTGGTAAAACTCATCTATGATCGCAGACGAAATGTGCTGGGCTCAAAAATCAGGACCAAGCTTGTCATTGCCTTTGTATCGCTCACACTTTTGCCGACCATCGTCTTATTTTTCTTTTCAATTAATTTTATTACCTCCAGTATTGAATTCTGGTTTAATGTGCCGGTCGAACAAGCACTCGAAAATTCGTTGCGGGTCGGCGGGCAGTTATATACCCGTGCAGAGGAGCACAACCGTTTTTTCCTGGAAAGGATATCATACCAGCTAAAGGCAAAGAATCTACTGGACCCCAAAAACCGGGAAGCCCTGTCGCATTATATTCGAATTGTGCAAAGGGAATTTAATCTGGATGCGGTGGAGGTGTATGCCCCGACTGCCGAGCGCCTGACCTTTGCTCTGGCTCCCGAACTTGAAAACGAATATTTTGGGATTATTTCCGCAGAGGCTTTTCAGAAAGAATTTCCATCGGACGGGGTCCGATCCATTTCGCAGACGATTCCGTCGGGCGAATTTGTCAAAACCATCGGGGCTGTTCCGTTTGCGGTCCAACCCGGGGAGGCCATGGGCTTTGTCGTTGCCACGATTCTGATTGCACCGGATCTTTCAGAAAACTTGCAATTTATTCGAAGAGGCTATGCCGAATACCAGCAAATTAAGCTGCTCAAAAAACCGATTCAGATTACGTATTATATATCGCTCTCTATTGTTGCCCTGCTGGTTTTGTTTTGCGCTGTGTGGTTTGGGTTTTTTATGGCCAGATCGATCAGCCTTCCGATTAAGGAGCTGGTCGAAGGAACCCGCCGGGTGGCCGATGGTGATCTCAGCTATTCTATCAATCCAATGGGCGATGATGAATTTGGGAGCCTGGTTAAATCCTTTAACCAAATGACAAAGGACCTTCGCACCAGCCGTGAACAACTGGAGCTTTCCGCCCGCATGCTCCGCAATCAGAATATTGAAATCGAAGAAAAGCGGCAGTTTATGGAAATCGTGCTAAAAAGTGTTTCTGCCGGTGTCGTTACTTTGAATGCAAATGGCATCATTTCGACCATGAACAAATCGGCTGAAAAGATGCTCAATCTAAAATCCGAGCAAATATTGAACAAAAGCTTTAAGCAACTGTTAACCGGCCAGTTTTTGGGGCTGGCGAATGACATTATGGATAGCCTGTCTGTATCGCGTGGAGACACCATTGAATTACCCCTAAAGCTCACCATCGAAGGAAGGCCGCGAAGTTTTCTGATTTCCGTAAATGCACTCAAAGACGACGCCGGACAACACATGGGAACGCTTATGGTGTTTGATGATCTATCCGAACTGGAAAAAGGACAGCGTATGGCCGCCTGGCGTGAAGTCGCCCGTCGCATCGCCCATGAGGTTAAAAATCCGCTAACCCCCATAGCCCTTTCCGCCCAGCGGTTGAAAAGAAAATACGCTCAGTTCGTGGATGATACGATTTTTGAAGAGTGCACCGAGACCATTATCAGTCAGGTGGAACTGATTCGCAATCTGGTGAATGAATTTTCTTCCTTTGCCCGGTTTCCAAGCGCAAATCCGGTACCCTGTCATTTGATACCGGTCATTGAAGAAACACTAGCGCTCTATCGCGAAGGCCACGCAGGCATCAATTTTAAAATTAACAATACCAGCGATATCCCGATCCTTAACCTTGATCGACAGCAGATGAAGCAGGCACTGATAAACCTGATTGACAATGCCATTGGTGCCATTAAAGGTACCGGTAACATAACGATCGATGTGGCCCATGATCCTATTTTAAAAAAAGTTCGTATGGAGATTGCCGATGACGGCCCGGGTATTTCCAATGAAGATAAGACCCGGTTGTTTCAGCCGAATTTTTCTACAAAAAAAGCTGGAATGGGTCTTGGGCTTACGATTGTAAACACCATTATTGCTGATCACAACGGAATGATTAATGTACAGGATAACACCCCCCGCGGCGCTAAATTTGTCATTGAGTTGCCGGTGTAGATTAAGTCAGTTGTAAGTTGTCCGTTGTCTGTTGTGAATTGGTTCTGGGATCTAATTAAATTTAAATATAAATTCGTCTAAAAACCTTGAAGTATATTGAATATATCCACAATCTATAAGGGCGACTATCCAACGGACGACACACAACTAACAACGGACATTCAAGGTAAGCACTCCGTATATTAATAAATGATTCTTGATGATACACTAGAGCAGGTATTAAAAGGAACCACTTATGTTTCCATCTGTTTTAATTGTTGATGATGAGCCGTCGATAGTTCAGTCTTTAAGCGGACTGCTTTCTGATGAGGGCTATAAGGTTTCAACTGCCGTCAATGGGCATGAAGCGTTAAAAGTCATTGATTCGGATTCACCGGATCTAGTTTTACTTGACATCTGGATGCCGGGACTGGATGGGATTGAAACCCTTAAGGAGATCAAAAAATACAACCCCCATATTCAGGTCATCATTATCACCGGCCACGGAACAATCGAAACGGCGGTTAAGGCCACCAAGCTGGGTGCTTTTGATTTGGTCGAAAAGCCGCTTTCCATTGATAAGATTATTTTAGCCATTAACAATGCGTTGAATTTCAGACGTCTTGAAGAAGAAAACAAATATCTTCGTACCAAAACTCTAGAAAAAAATTCCATCGACGGAAATTCTGAAAGGACCAAGGAACTCAGAAAGAATATTGAAATTGCGGCTCCGTCGGATACCTGGATACTCATTAGCGGAGAAAACGGTACCGGCAAGGAACTAGTGGCGCATACGATCCACCAGCTTAGTCCCCGGGCGGATCAACCGCTTATTGATGTCAGCTGTGCTGCAATACCGGACGAACACATCGAGAGCGAAATGTTCGGACATGAAAAGGGCTCTTTTCCCGGTGCCACTACCCAAAAAGCTGGCAAATTTGAATTGGCCGACAACGGGACGATATTTCTGGATGAAATCGGAGATATGAGCTTAAGCTCACAGGCAAAAATACTACGGGTGCTCCAGGAACAAAAGATTCAAAGGGTTGGCGGAAACCGACCGACCCATGTCAATGTAAGAGTAATCGCTACCACAAATAAAAATCTCGAAAAAGAAATCGAAAGGAGAGCGTTCAGAGAAGATCTGTATTATCGTTTAAATGTGATTCCAATTGAAGTTGCGCCATTAAGAGAACGAATTGAAGATCTTCCCATTCTGGTCGAAGTATTTTTAGAGGAGTTTGCCGTTCAGAATCGAAGCAAGCGCAAAACAATGAGTCCGGCTGCGATCAGCATGTTGAGCCGTTATGCTTGGCCCGGCAATGTCAGGGAGCTCAGAAATCTTGTAGAACGTCTGGCGATCATGGTCGATAAGGTTGTTATTGATGCGGCCGATATCCCGGATTCATATCAACCGGGTGCTTACCGTGATGAGACGTATTCGACGGGCTCTCAATTTATGAAGATAGGCAATTTCAAAGAAGCCCGCAGAGCGTTTGAAAAAGAATTTATTAAAAGAAAACTATTGCAAAACGAGAACAATATTACCAAAACCGCCAAGTCGATTAAGGTGGGGAGGAGTTATCT
>JAUVTR010000228.1 GCA_030601425.1 Desulfobacterales bacterium | reverse complement strand
GCTGACCAGGCCCGAAACCTTTTTGTTTAAAGCGCGTTCAATGTTGGCGGCACAGTTCGCGCAGGTCATGCCGGTAACCGGAAATTCCACCTTGTTGGTCGGCACCGAATAGCCGGAACTATTGATTTTTGCGACCACATCTTTAACGTTCAGCTGAGCTGCGTCAAAGGAGATGGCGGCCTGTTCGGCGGCAAAGTTGACCTGTGCATCGGATATGCCGTTTAGTTTTTTAACCGTGCGCTCGATGTTCATGGCACAGTTGGCACACGTCATACCCGTTACCGGCAAGGTGATTTTATCATTAGACATATTCTATCCAGAGAAATTATATGGGTCGGTTTATCAATTTAAAGCTTTTTAAAAATAGAATTTTCTCACAAGCTAACACTAAATCCGAAGCACTAAATCCGAAATTCGAAACAAATTCGAATGTTCAAAATCCAAAATTCTAAAATTTTGAATATTCAAATGAGCGGGTTTTGTGTTTCGAATATTTGATATTCGTATTTTGGATTTGTTTCGACCAATCTTATTAAATCAGGCGATATTCGGATTTCGAATTTGAATCACCAAAATGAAGATATCGAAAAACCAAATCCTGGAACACAGGTTAACCCACCCGATGCTTATCTTTTGACGATAAACCAGGGATTGTGCAAATCTTCTTTATTATAAATCAGCGGTTTCTGGCTATCGTATTGGTAGACACCAGCGCCGGCATTTTCCGCTATTGCCTGCCCGGCGGCTGTATCCCACTCCATGGTGGGGCCCAATCGGGGATATAAATCTGCTTTGCCCTCTGCAACCAGACAGATCTTCAATGAACTGCCCGCCGAGATAAACTCGACATCGCCGAACGATTTGCGTTTCTCTTCTACATAGGCTTCGAGTTCTGCATTTTTATGCGAGCGGCTACCGACAATTGTCAGCGATGCACGCTGTGGATCTATAACAGGCAGTCGTGTCGATTGACCCATGATTTGATCCAGCAAAGCGCTGGTTTTTTCCTTTGAATCTGGCCGGGATTCCAGCAATTCGCTGAAAGGGCCATTTTCCAGCTTATAGGCGCCAAAATTTTGCCCTGCGAAATAGAGGGTGTTTCTATCCGGAACAAAAATAATGCCCAGAACCGGGGTGCTGTTTTCAATCAAGGCAATATTAACCGTAAACTCGCCGTTGCGCTTAATAAATTCTTTAGTTCCATCTAACGGATCTACAATCCAAAAGCGCCGCCAGTTTTTGCGTTGTGCAAAAGGCGTGTCTTTGCCTTCTTCGCTCAGGATCGGAATATCGTATCCTCGCAGAGCGTTTGTTATGATTTCATGGGATTTTTGGTCGGCAATCGTTAACGGGGATTTGTCGGTCTTGTATTCCACCGCGAAATCCTCCAAGCGGTACACCTCGTTAATGGCATTGCCGGCGGCAATGGCCGCCTGAATTGCTTTTATGGTATACGTTTTGTAATTCATAACAGTCTAAATAAGATTAAATCCGAATATCGAATATCGAAATTCGAAACAATATCGAATTACCAAAATTCAAATGCTCTAAATAAAATTATGATATGAATACGGTTAGATATTGCTTGTGTTTTGGTGATTAGAACATTCGGATTTAGGATTTGTTTCGGATTTCGTGCTTCGGATTTCGAATTCACCGGACAAGTTAAACTGTAAAAGGCGAAATCCATCTGGTTCAGGCTTGTCCGGATTAGGTGGCCGGATAGTTAATTTCGGTCAACTTGTTTTTAATGTTATCTTCGGTGACCGGAGCGTCCCATTCCACTTCAACACTTTTGCCTTCGATGTCTCCTTCCACCTTTGAAACCCCATCGAGCTCGTTTAATTCGGTTTTGATGGCATTGACACAGTGACCGCATGAAATATTGGGGATAGAAAATGTTTTTTTCTCCATTTGATGTTCCTCCTGCTGTTTTTTAATTCTAAAACCGGCGCTTTAATGGGTGCTATTTTGGGTTGTCATAATAATTAGACACAATCAGGTTATGTCAAATTGCTGTTCTAAAATGGTTGCCATGCGAAATCAAGGGGGTCGGTAGTCTAAAAGTTTTTAATCGTTATCATCATACTTTCAGCCAAATTCTATTTGTGTCTGCTTCATCATACCGCTTTTCTTCGTTGTCAGGTTTTGGTCCAAAATTAAAGACGGCGGCTTTTAACGACATATACCCTATACCCCTATATGGTATTTTAATTTAATGTATATGTCCTTATTTTTAATGTCAAGTACTAGTTTTAAATAAATTGACAATTTTTATAATAATGTATATAAAAACTTAAATATACCCCCTATAGGCATATGTCATAATGGAGAAAGAAGAATGCCGTCATATTTAAAGGACAAAAAGGAAATACTGGTACGGCTGAGGAAATTGGAAGGGCAGTTGAAAGGGATCCAGCGAATGGTTGAGGCAGAGAAATATTGTGTGGATGTACTCAACCAGCTTTCAGCTGTCGTTGCGGCTACCCAGAGCGCCGCTTCCATTATTCTTAAAGATCACATCCAGGGCTGTATTCGAGATGCGTTAATCCACGATGAAAACAGCGATGAACTGATGAACGAATTGTTGACGGTGATCGAAAGATTCACCAGTAAAAAATAGTTTGCTGCGCCATCCTTTAAGAAGGACGTAATCATATTCCGATGATTAACTCTTACCTAAATTGAGCGATTGTCGAGGTCGAAGATCCGCCTCATTTTAGGTTTTATATCGTGCCGCAAATGCTTCAAAATCAGCAGGCGTTAGAATTTGCCCGAACCGTTCACCCTGTTTGCTGTTATCTTTGTAAAAGCGCAGACAGTCTTTGACAATTTCCATAACCCTATTCTCATCATAAATGCCGGGCAGCTCTTTTGCTAATTGGGGATGCCGGCCGAGTTTACCCCCCAGCTGTACCCGGTATCCTTTTTGGCCTTCCATAAGGGTTCCGGTGGGGCATACCGGAATGCACTTGCCGCATTTCAGACAGAGGCTGTCATCAATTACCGGGACCTCTTTTTCGGGATCTATCAAAATTGCGTCTTCCTTGCAAGCCTCAACGCAGGCTTCACACAGCGAGCAGGGTTCATCGGTTACCACAGGCGCACAGGCACCGATGATCCCGATGTCTTTTATTTGCGGCTGGGAGCATGCATTCGGGCAGTCCGCCAGCGTAATTCGAAATTCATGGTGAAACTTCAGATTGCCTTGTACGCTTTGTTTCAGAAAACCGAGCAAATCTTCTTTCTTAACATCCGCTTCAATCTGATTGATCAACTCATCGCTGATGATCGCACGGTTGGGACATCCGCTGGGCCCGAAACAGGTCTCAATCTGGTATCCTTTGATCTCTGAACTCATGCGGGTCAGATAGCGGGCCTGGGTTGCCTTGACGTCTGCCAGCGACACCGCCGGTTTGCCGGTTTCGTTGGCCTCCTTCTCGACTCGTGCCCTTACCCGTTTTCGGACAAAAAAGGGAACTTTTTTAATCGCTTCTTCAGCTTCCGGCATCCATTTCATTTAATATTCCTTTATATAAACGACCTGGTACTCTCTGACACGCTCTAACGTGCAGTTGAGATTCAATATAATAATCCATTTTTATTTTGCAAGCGGAGGGTAATGGTCTGCAATGCCGGGTAATTCCAGAACCGGTAAATGGTAAAGACGAAGACCAAATGGTGGTAACCCGGAGATTAGAGGGCGGTTAAATCTATCAGGCACATTTGGTCGTATACTGGCTGCAGGCGGGAGTTTTATGATCGCGCCAATGCTTTTACCGCCAGTTCAGCGACCGAACACTTCTTTAGATGCCCTTTGAAGAAAACGTTTAACTTCGCTTCGTCTTCCTTTAAGCGTTTAAGTACGCTTTCTGTGTTTTTGTTTCGCAGGGGTCCAGATGCCCAGGCTGCCAACCCACGCAAATATGGATCATCGGCCTGCATGTAAGGGTGCAGGTAGTCGACCGAATCTTTTAAAAGCTGTGGCCGCGCATGAGCGAGCCGGCCTATCCCCCATAAAACCCCTCGTTGAAGGATTTCGTGTTCAAGGAAGTTCCCATCGGATCGAATATAGGAAATCAGAATACCCCAGAACTCCTGCGCCAGATTTTCATTTCGGGCCATGATTTCTCCCATGGCCTCCGAACACCCCCAGCCGATACCGCCGGATTCATCGTTGAGGTTCCACATGTACCGGCGCATGATCACCCGGGCAGACTCGATGTCCTCATCGGCCAACCTGTCGACAACTTCCCCCATGGCCGTTACCGCCCGCCATTTCAGTAATTCATCCAGGCTGCACAAAAATGAAAAAAGAGGGTTAATGGCCTTTCTGGCCGGTAGGCGGCCTATTTCTGCCAACCCGCTTTCAAGGTTTTTCTGAAGAAGAAGCTTCTGAATCTTTTTTTTAAGCTGCCGGCTGCTCGTTTGATGACGGCTCATGATATAAAAAACATACCAGGATGTTTGCCTTATATAGATCTTACCACGAAGCCCACGAAGGACACGAAGTAAGAATTTAAAAGATTTTACGCTAATCTTCGTGCATCTTCGTGTTCTTTGTGGTGAATATGATAACCTAATAGATCAAAGAATGACAATCGTGCGCAATGGCTTAGGCCGTTTAATATAAATTTTAAATATATTAAGTTTCCCAGTGAATGCAATCTACGGGACAATATTTTATAGCGTCATTCACGTCGGTTTCAGGATAAACCACCAATTCAATGACTTCGATATAACCGGCATCATTTAATCGAAATACCTGTGGACATGTTTCCACACACACCCCGCATACGATACATTCACTGAGTTCAACAATCGGAACTTTCATTTCATTCGTTAACCGCTTTTCCGATTTTGCGGCCATAAGCATAGCAACTATCGAGCCCTTCTTTGTCTGGTACATACTGAATTTTTAAGCCCGGATCGATAATATTAAACTTCATCGATTCGAGCTCTTTGGTAATCATCTTGACCGCTTCCCCGCTCCATCCATAGGATCCAAAGGCAGCCCCGATTTTGTTGAGCGGTTTCAGCCCTTTCATATAGGATAGGAAATCCGCCAGAGAAGGAAACAGCCCGTTGTTTAGCGTCGGTCCGCCCACGATAACTGCCTTGGCGTCAAAGACTTCGGTCATCACTTCGCTGCGATGCCATTTTCTCAGGTGCAAAGGCTTGGTCGGCACCCCTTCTTTATTAATGCCTGCGGCGATGGCTTCGGCCATCTTTTCGGTGCTCTGCCACATGGTATCGTATATGACCACGGCTTTCTTTTCTGGTACCTGCTCACACCATTGGACATAGGCATTAACGATCTTCGCCGGATTCTCACGCCAGATGACTCCATGGTCGGGGCAGATCATGTTAAATTCCATGCCCGCGTCAATGATATTTTTGAGGTATTTTTTTATTAACGGGGCGTACAGAAGCAAAATGTTGGCAAAGTATTTCTTGGCATGGACCATGATCGCTTCTCCAATCTGATCGTCAAAGTGCTCGGGACCTGCAAAATGCTGGCCGAAGCCATCGCTGGAAAAAAGAATTTTATCTTCTTTTAAATAGGTGAACATGCTGTCGGGCCAGTGGACCATGCGAGTTTCTATAAAACTCAATGTTTTTTTGCCCAGGCTCAGTTCCTGGCCGGTCTCGACGGGCTGATAATTCCAGTTGTGGGAAAAATGACGGGGCAGATTCTTGTGCCCCATCTTTGAGCAAACCAACGGTTTGTCTTCACCGATCCGATGCATCACCCGGGCCAAGCTGCCGGAATGGTCCAGTTCCGTGTGGTTGCTGATGACATAGTCGATCTTTTTGGGATCAACAATTGCGGAAATATTGTCGAGCAGCTGATCCGCGAACGCTTTTTTAACGGTATCCAACAGCGCTATTTTCTGATCAACAATTAAAAAAGCATTATAGGTTGTCCCCAGATCAGTCGAATACCCGTGAAAATCCCGGATATTCCAGTCGGTAACGCCAACGTCATAAACTCCTGGTGCAATTTCTAATGGTTCCATAT
Source organism: Desulfobacterales bacterium (assembly GCA_030601425.1). GTDB lineage: Bacteria > Desulfobacterota > Desulfobacteria > Desulfobacterales > JAHEIW01 > JAHEIW01. The sequence goes on along the minus strand of JAUVTR010000228.1, from coordinate 10 downwards.
CCCTCTCCAG
>JAUVTR010000052.1 GCA_030601425.1 Desulfobacterales bacterium | reverse complement strand
TGCTTGACATGATTTGAATAATGATATAATTTTAAACTCTAGCTAATCTAAGGCATAACCCACCAGATTGTGAGGATTCCTAATTATATTCTTCTAATTTAAAATCACTGAACACTCATAATCCTCCTTAAGAACCGACATGGATCCAATCCATAAGCCTGCGGTGTAGGGGCGCCTATATTTATTCAAATGTTCAACGTTTCCAAGTGCGAATACCGTCTAAACGGTTTCTTTTAAGGGCAACCCGCCCTGAGCTTTAGCATCATGCGAAAGTACTGGAAAGTGTCCATTAATAAAGCATAAAGAATGGCGCGCACGCGCCGATCACTAAAAGCTTACGGATAATTGGGATATAACAACACTGCTGACAGGGGCAGAAAAAGCCTACCCGAATACTAACCTAAAGGGGAATATGTTTAATGAATATAGTTGAACTGAAAGAGAAAAACATCAGCGAACTTACTCAGATGGCCAAGCAATACAAGGTTGATGGCGCGGCTGGAATGCGCAAGCAAGAGTTGATGTTCGCCCTGCTTCAACATCAGATTGAAAAAAACGGTTTCATTTTCGGCGAAGGAACCCTGGAGATTTTACCGGACGGATTTGGGTTTTTAAGATCGCCGGATTCAAATTATTTACCGGGGCCGGATGATATTTATGTGTCGCCATCCCAGATTCGACGGTTTAATCTGAGAACAGGGGACACTGTTTCGGGACAAATCCGCCAGCCGAAAGAATCTGAACGGTATTTTGCGTTGTTGAAGGTTGAGGCTGTGAATTTTGAAGACCCGGAGGTGGCCCGCGATAAGATTCTTTTTGATAATCTCAAACCGCTTTATCCGGATCGCAAGATTAATCTTGAAACCGATCCTGAAAACTATTCCACTCGTATCATGGATATGATGATCCCCACCGGCTTTGGCCAGCGAGGCCTGATTGTTTCGCCGCCCCGATCCGGCAAAACCATGCTGCTGCAAAGTATTGCCAACGCCATTATCGCCAGTCACAAAGATGTGGTGCCTTTTGTCTTGCTGATTGATGAGCGACCGGAAGAAGTTACCGATATGGAACGTACCGTCGATGCGGAAGTCATCAGTTCCACCTTTGATGAGCCGGCCGAACGGCATGTTCAGGTAGCCGAGATGGTGATTGACAAAGCCAAACGGCTGGTTGAGCATAAAAAAGACGTGGTTATCCTGTTGGATAGTATCACGCGCTTGGCCCGGGCTTATAATTCGGTGGTGCCGCCCAGCGGAAAGATTTTATCCGGTGGCGTGGACTCAAATGCCCTGCAGCGTCCCAAGCGATTTTTCGGTGCCGCCCGAAATATCGAAGAAGGCGGCAGTTTAACCATAATTGCCACCGCCCTGGTTGATACGGGCAGCCGCATGGATGAAGTTATTTTTGAAGAATTTAAAGGCACCGGCAATGCCGAGATTCAGTTAGACCGTCGCCTGGCCGATAAACGGGTGTATCCGGCATTTGACATCAAACGCTCCGGCACGCGCAAGGAAGAGCTGCTTTTGGATGAGGAAGCCTTAAATCGGGTATGGATATTGCGCAAGCTGCTCACATCGTTAAATTCGGTTGACAGCATGGAGTTTTTGCTGGAAAAAATGAGCGGGACCAAAGATAATAAAGAATTTTTAAATTCAATGAATACTTAACAGAAGAGGGGGATTTCGCCTTATTATTGCAATTCGCAATGCAAATTAATTGTTGCCAAAAGCAAATTATGCGTATATAAAAAAAGGTTTTTAAAACCATGAATTTTAGGGGGTTGAAATAAAATGAAAACTGACATTCATCCTGAGTATAATGAAACCAGCATTCGTTGTGCCTGTGGGAACGTGTTGGAGGTCGGATCCACAAAAAAGGATATCCGCGTTGAAATTTGCTCCCAATGCCATCCATTTTTTACCGGTAAACAAAAATTAATTGATACGGCGGGTCGAATCGAGCGTTTCCGCAAGAAATATGAAAAATTTCAACAGAAAGAAAAACCAAATCAGTAGCCTCTCACCTGCAATTATGCTGCGCTGTTAGCAGATTCCTAAAACCGGTCCGCATCGGCTTATAGTGGTTGTCAAAAAAACGTTCCGGTATTCAAACGTTTTTTTCTACAACCCCTTATGCCGCAATTCCGTCATCCGGAACATTATTATGGAAAGCGGTATAACGGCATAAGAAGCCCTTTCTGGTCCTATTATTACGACAACAGACCAGGACATTTCCCAAAAAATATTAACTTAATAGGAAGGCACGAAAATAAAGACCAGCGAAACAGGGTTTCGTGCTTTCGCGAGTATGATTTTACCCGCCGTCGGTAAAATCATAATTTGGGGCAATCGTGGAATTGAATATTTCCGATTGAATATTGAATATTTAAGCCTCCGGCTCGTAGATCCTACGGCTCGGAGAGGAATTCTTTCATTTATAAAAAAGCGATCATAAAAATGACGAAGCGACACGAGGCGCAAGCGCCTGCGCTGCGCGAGCGACATCCACAAATATTCAATTGTCAATTCCGGCTTATCCGGGTTAGGTTGTAGAAACCATGTTTGAAAAATTAAAAGGGGTTGAGAAACGATTTTCCGAAATTGAGAAGCGTTTAAGCGACCCGGAGATTGTAAATGATCGACAGGCCTACCAGAACCTTATTCGGGAACATGCTGAGCTGAATAAGATCGTGGCAGTTTACCTTGAATTCAAAGAGATCCTTAAAGGGATTGAAGAAAGTACTGAACTGCTGCAGGATTCGGATCCGGAAATAAAGAATTTGGCGCGGGACGAGCTTGCTGATTTAAACCTGAACAAGAACCGGATTGAAAACGATCTCAAAAAACTGCTTTTGCCCAAGGACCCCAATGATGAGAAGAATGTGATTGTTGAAATCCGCGCCGGTACCGGCGGGGAGGAGGCAGCTCTCTTTGCCAGCGATCTTTTTAGAATGTTCAGCCGCTATGCCGAAAACCACAATTGGAAAGTGGAAGTGATGACGCATCATGCCACCGGAGTGGGTGGTATAAAAGAAATTATCGCGATGATTCACGGCAAAGGTGCCTATAGCAAATTTAAATATGAAAGCGGTATCCACCGGGTTCAACGGGTTCCGACCACCGAGGCCCAGGGACGAATTCATACTTCAGCTGTTACGGTTGCCGTTTTACCGGAAGCAGAAGATGTGGATGTGAAAATTGACCCTTCCGAGCTTAAAATCGATGTCTATCGTTCCACGGGTCCTGGCGGACAGAGTGTCAATACAACTGACTCAGCGGTTCGCATAACGCACCTTCCAACCGGTCTGGTGGTAACCTGCCAGGATGAAAAATCGCAATTGAAAAATAAAAGCAAGGCCCTGAAGGTGCTGCGTGCACGACTGCTGGATAAAATAACCCAGGAGCAGAACGAAAAACGGTCCGAAGAGCGTAAAAGCCAGGTGGGAAGCGGGGACCGCAGCGGCCGGATCCGGACTTACAATTTTCCCCAGGGAAGAGTCACCGACCACCGGATAGGCCTTACCCTTTATAAACTGGATGGTATCCTGGAAGGAGATCTTTCCGAGTTAATCAATGAGCTGACCATCTATTTCCAGGCTCAGGCGTTACAAAATGCAGAATCAAACCAGGCTCAGGCCTAATGAATGGACGATCATTAAGCTGGTTCAGTGGGCGACAACCTACTTTGACACCCACGATATAGACAGTCCCCGGGCGACTGCCGAAATCCTCCTATCCCATGTCTTAAATACCAGGCGTATTGATCTATATTTACGTTACGATCAGCCGCTAACTCCAGATGAACTGGAACGGTTTAAAGTGTTGATCAAGCGCAGGATGAATCGCGAGCCGGTGGCCTACATTCTGGGGTGCAAGGAATTTTGGTCGATGGGGCTGCACATCACGAGAGACGTTTTGATACCCCGTCCGGAAACCGAATGCCTGGTTGAAAAATCACTGGGAATGCTGGCGGTGGACGCAAATATGAAATCCAAACTCATTTTGGAACTGGGAACGGGTTGCGGAGCGGTAATTCTGGCCCTGGCCTCAGAAAATCCCCGGCACTCTTACTGGGCCACCGATATTTCCATAAACGCCATTAGGATTGCCCGTCAAAATGCGATGCAGAATGACCTTAATGGAAAGATTCATTTTATCGCCGGCGATTGGTTTGCGCCACTGGGTTCTAAAACGGGCGTGTTTGATTTGATCGTTTCTAATCCACCCTATATCAAATCCGGCGATCTGGCCCAACTTCAGCCGGAAATTCATGCCTATGAGCCTCTTCTGGCGCTGGATGGCGCTGCAGACGGTTTGCACTGTTTGCGACACATTATTCAATCAGCGTATCGTTTTCTGAAACCCGCGGGGGCGCTCATCCTGGAGATCGGACATGATCAAAAAGCCTCTCTAAAGCAAATGATAGCCGAATGCGGTGAATATGAGGGGGTCAGCTTTTATCAAGATTACAGCGGTTATGATCGCATATTGCAGATGAACAAAAAAGCCTGATATCGGTAAGCATTAAAATTAAAAGAAAAAACTGTTGCGGAGCCAGATAGAATTTGTTATCTGAAGTGGATTTTTTTATCACACACGTCGCTGGATCTGCTTCCCGGTGCTTTCATTGAAAGTTAGAAGCAGGATTGACGGCGGCGGAGGAAAAACCGAGCAATGAAGGGAGAAAAAAATGGCTTATGTTACGATGAAAGAACTTCTTGAGGCCGGGGTTCACTTTGGTCACCAGACCAAACGCTGGAACCCTAAAATGAAGCCCTATATTTTTGGGGCTCGAAACGGGATTTACATCATTGACCTGCAAAGAACTGTTTCCATGTTCAAAACAGCCTATAATTTCGTTCAGGACACGGTGGCTGAAGGCAAATCGGTTCTTTTTGTCGGCACCAAAAAGCAGGCACGGGAATCCATCTATGAAGAGGCCAATCGATGCGAAATGTTTTATGTGCATAATCGTTGGCTGGGCGGCATGCTAACGAATTTCCAAACGATTCGACAAGGTATTAATCGCTTGAATTATCTCAATGAAATCCAAAATGAAGAATCCATTAACCTGTTTCCCAAAAAAGAGCGACTGAAGCTGGGCAAGGAGCGGGTGAAACTGGATAATAACCTTGGGGGTATTCGAACCATGAACAGTCTGCCCGGAGCGATTTTTGTCGTGGATCCGAAAAATGAGGCAATTGCGGTTCGAGAAGGCAGACGGCTAAATATCCCTATTGTGGCCATTGTCGACTCGAATTGCGATCCCGATGAGGTTGATTATATTATTCCGGGCAACGATGACGCCATTCGGGCCATCCGGCTGATAACGGCGAGAGTCGCCGATGCCTGCATAGCCGGAAAAGCACGTTATGAAGAAAAAATGCAGGCAGAAGCTGATAAAGAAGTTGAGGCGGAATCCGAAATTGTTGCCGCCAGCGCAGATCTGAAGGCGGGTGAGCGCAGAGTGATTTCGGATGGAACAGAGGGGCCGGTGGTGGAAATCATCAGAAAGACAGAAGCAGTACAGGAAGCTGTATCTGAAGAAGATGAGTCTGTTGAGGATCCGGAACTGGAAACCGGGGAACCAAAAGATCGTTCTGAAGAAGAGATAGCGGGAGAATAAAAATGGCAGAGATTAACGCAGCAATCGTAAAACAGCTCCGGGAAAAAACAGGTGCCGGAATGATGGATTGTAAAAAAGCCCTTTTGGAAGTAAAGGGCGATATGGAAAAAGCGGTTGGGTTCCTGAGAAAGAAAGGTCTGGCCACCGCCCAAAAGAGAGCCAGTCGTGCCATGACCGAAGGCACGATTCAATCCTATATCCACATGACCGGCAAGCTGGGTGTATTGGTCGAGGTGAATTGTGAGACGGACTTTGTGGCAAAAAATGAAGATTTTCAAGAATTTACGAAAAATATTTCCATGCATATCGCCGCCAGCAATCCCCTGGGAATTAAACCGGAAGATATTCCTGAAACAATTATTGAAAATGAAAAAAGTATTTACCGGGCCCAGGCCCTTGAGATGGGAAAACCTGAAAACATCCTAGATAAAATTGTCGAGGGTAAACTCAAGAAGTTTTATCAAGAAAATTGTCTGTTGAACCAGCCATTTGTGCGTGATCCGGACATTTCGATTGCAGATCTGATGAATGAATTGATCGCTAAAATCGGTGAAAACATCACCATAAAGCGATTTGTTCGCTTCCAGATTGGAGAATCTTAAATCGTGAGTCAACCACAATACAAACGCGTTGTGCTAAAATTGAGCGGCGAGGCGCTCATTGGAGACCAGGATTTCGGCATCAGTCCGGACATGATAAAGTACGTGGCCGGGGAGGTTCAATCCTGCGTTGATCTTGGTGTGCAAACCTCCATTGTTGTCGGTGGCGGCAATATTTTTAGGGGTATTGCCGCAAGCTCCTATGGAATGGACAGAGCATCCGCAGATCATATGGGAATGCTGGCAACGGTCATAAACAGTCTGGCCTTGCAGGATGCTCTGGAGAAAAATGGTCTTGAAACACGGGTGCAGACCGCAATTTCCATGCATGAAGTAGCCGAGCCGTATATTTTGCGCCGCGCAATCCGCCACCTGGAAAGGGGACGGGTGGTAATTTTTGGTGCCGGTACCGGCAATCCTTATTTTACGACCGACACCGCCGCAGTTTTACGGGCACAGGAGATTCACGCCGATATCCTTCTAAAAGCCACCAAAGTTGATGGGCTCTATGATTCCGATCCGGTTAAAAATAAAAGTGCAAAAATATTTAAAAAAATCAGCTACATGGAGGTTTTAGAAAAGCAACTTAAGGTTATGGATATGACCGCAATCTCCCTGGCTATGGATAACAATCTTCCCCTGGCCGTTTTTAATTTAAAGGAAAAGGGGAATATAAAGAAAGTTATTTGTGGAGAGGACATCGGCACGCGCATTTCCTAAAAGAATAGCCGGATAGCGCACTTACTGTTTCGGTATTCAAACGTTTTTTTCTACAACCCCTTATGCCGCAATTCCCTCATTGGGTGTTTTCAAACCGGGTGCAAAGCACCCGGTTACACCCGCACCGATTAAGGCACTGCCGTGCCTTTGGATTTTCCCGTCTATGGCGGAAAAATCCAAGCCACCCGCTCTGCGTGTGGTCGGTGACCCGGAACATTATTATGGAAAACGGTATAAATTCTTGATATAATAATTCAATAAGCTAAAGATTAATTGAAATAATCAAAAATACCGGCTCGAGGTGGATTCTTATGATTAAAGATATATATCAAGAGACCAAGGAAAGTATGGCCAAGACGGTTGCGTCTCTGAAAAGTGAATTGCAACGCATCCGGACGGGTCGTGCTTCTCTATCCATTCTCGATAGTATTAAAGTGGATTACTACGGCACCCCGACACCGCTTAATCAGATGGCCACGCTTGCTGTGCCGGAAAGTCGTCTGATTACGATCCAACCCTGGGATGTATCGGCTATCAAAGACATCGAAAAAGCAATTTTAAAATCAGATTTGGGCCTTACGCCTTCCAATGATGGCAAGATTTTACGGATCTCCATACCCCCGCTTACTGAAGAGCGACGAAAAGAACTGGTTAAAGTTATCCATAAAATATGCGAGGAGCATAAAGTTACGGCTCGCAATATCCGACGCGATTCAAACGATTTATTGAAAAGCCTAAAAAAAGATAGTGACATATCAGAGGATGAGGCTTTCCGGTCCCAGGATGAGATCCAAAAAATAACCGATGAGCATATTAAGCTCATCGATGAATGCTATTCCGAAAAAGAGAAAGAAATCCTTGAATTCTAGGACATCTTCCGCCGGCTCAGGAGACCTTGATAAAGACAAGCTGCCCAAACATGTTGCCATTATTATGGATGGCAACGGCCGCTGGGCGAAAAAGCACCTATTATCCCGCATTAAAGGACATGAAAAGGGTTCGGACGCGGTTCGAGCCATTGTGCGAGCTTGCCGTGAAATAGGCATCGCTTATCTGACGCTTTACGCATTTTCCACAGAAAATTGGCAGCGGCCTAGAAGTGAGGTCAATGCCCTCATGACCCTACTCGTAAAATTCTTAAAATCTGAACAGAAGGAACTTGCAGAAAACGACATCCGCTTACAGGTCATCGGGCAAATGGAGCGGTTGCCGGCAAAGGTTCAACAGGCGCTGCGCGAGACCATGAATTTAACCCGGAGCAATTCTGCCCTTCAGTTAAACCTGGCGTTGAGTTATGGCGGTCGGGCAGAACTCATCCGTATGGCTCGGAAGATTGCCCAGAAGTCCAAAAGCGGCGAGATTGATCCGGATGCCATTGACGGCGATATCGTGGCGGAGCATCTATATACAAAAGGGATACCGGATCCGGATCTATTGATCCGAACCAGTGGGGAGATGCGAATCAGCAATTTTTTATTGTGGCAGGTTGCCTATTCAGAAATCTATGTGACCCCGACCTATTGGCCCGATTTCGGCAAAGATGAGTTTCTGGACATCATAATAGCCTACCAAAGACGGAAACGCCGGTTTGGCAGGGCTTCGTAAGCTCGACAAATCTTCAATCGATCAATCTATTATTAGCTAACGGCAGTCGATCCTGCTATTCAAAACGGTTTAATCGATTGCACACGGGGATTCGTCTATTAGCAGTTTATGTTCTGCTGTTCACCACGAAGATCACGAAGAACATAATGTTCCGAATTGCGGCATAAGTGGTTTTAGAAAAAAAACGTTTGAATACCGGAACGTTTTTTTTAACAACCACTATAAGAGACCTGAAGGTGAAAGAGTCGCCAAATGCACCTTAAGCGTTGGATAACCGGACTTATTGCGCTGCCGTTTCTCATTTTCCTGGTTTACAAAGGCGGGGTACTTTTTACAATCCTGATCAGTATGGCCGGTTTAGTCGCCCTGTGGGAGTATTATCGCCTTGTGTTCAACGGCGAGGACAAGCCGATATCCAACATCATTCTTTTATGGGGCTATGGGATCAACTTTGCTATAATCTGGTCAACCTTTTTAGTGGGACCGAATCTCTCTGTGAGCGTTATCGGTTTGAATCTTATCGTCGTCGCACTCATTTCTCTGTTTCAGTTTAAAACTGACCAAACGGTTTTAGACGTGGTTATCAAACAGCTTCAGGGGATAATTTATATTCCGGTTCTGCTCTCATTTTTGGTTCTTATCCGGGAAGGCAGTTCCGGTATGATCTGGGTATTTGTTTTACTGGCTGTTATTTTTGCCGGTGATACCGGTGCATATTATGTCGGGTCTTATTTGGGACGACACAAGTTGAGTCCCGCGGTCAGTCCAGGTAAAACGATCGAGGGATCAATTGGCGGCCTGGCTGTCAATCTGGTTCTTGGCGGTATTGCAAAATACCTTTTCCTGTCCGGACTGCCCTGGGGCTTAAGTTTATTATTCTTTCTTGCCGTCGGTATTGCCGGTCAGGTGGGAGATCTGTTTGAATCTGAATTGAAGCGATCATCGGGTATAAAAGATTCCGGCGGGATTTTACCCGGCCATGGTGGTATCCTGGATCGGATCGACGCCCTTTTATTTGCCTCGCCGGTGGCTTATATTTTTATTGAATATGTCTTTTAAATAATAGATAGAAATATTAATGAAAAACCTTTCCATATTAGGATCTACAGGTTCAATCGGCTGCAATGCGTTGAAGATTGTCGAAATGTTTCCCAAGCGGTTTTGCGCAAAAGCGCTGGCGGCTAAAACCAATACTAGCCTCCTGGCAAAACAGATTGAACAGTTTGCCCCTGAACTTGCTGTCGTTTATGACGAAGACAATGCAACCCAATTAAAAAATAAGCTTGCGCCGGGGACCAAAGTAGACATCCTTTGCGGCCAGGATGGCTACCTGACCGCGGCTTCAACCGCTGGCATCGATATGACAATTACCGCGGTGGTTGGCGCCGCCGGTCTGATGCCGACACTGGCCGCCATTGAAGCCGGCAAGACCATCGCTTTGGCCAACAAAGAAACTCTTGTCATGGCCGGTGAGATTGTCGTAAAGAAGGCCGCACAGAAAGGGGTTCAAATTCTTCCAATCGACAGCGAACACAGTGCCATCTTTCAATGTCTTCAGGGACAGCGAAAAGAGGATTTAGCTAAAATTCTATTAACGGCCTCCGGCGGTCCCTTTTTAAACCGCCCCCTGGCTGAATTCTCAGAAATTACCAAAGCCCAGGCCTTAAACCACCCCAATTGGGAAATGGGGCCGAAAATCACCATTGATTCTGCTACCCTGATGAACAAGGGACTGGAGGTCTTGGAAGCCAAAAGCCTTTTCGGTGTCTCCGATGACATGATCGAAGTCGTTATCCATCCCCAAAGTGTGATTCATTCCATGGTGGCATACAAAGATGGCTCAATCATAGCTCAGCTCGGAATACCCGATATGAAAGGTGCGATCGCCTATGCGCTGTCATACCCGGAGCGTCTCGCGCTGAATCAACCGATACCGGATTTTTCTGGAGAACAGGACTTGACATTCCAGAAGCCGGATCTAGACAAGTTTCCCTGTCTGGCGTTGGCGTTTAAAGCCTGTAAAGTCGGTAAAACCATGCCGGCAGTTTTAAATGCCGCCAATGAAGTGGCGGTAAATGCGTTTTTAAAGAAAAAGATATCTTTTATTGAAATTGCGAAAGTCGTCTCCAAGACCATGGAGGCCCATGACGTCCATTCGAATCCAAACCTTGAAGATATAATCACCGCCGATAAGTGGGCAAGGAGAACAGCCGGTGAGCTTATTAGCTCATGAGCTTAACAGCTAATTATAGGAACTATAATTGTAATGGGTACTACATTATTATCATTTGTCATTGTATTGGGAGTTCTCATTTTTTTTCATGAATTCGGCCATTTCTTGATTGCCCGGCTGTTTGGGGTCGGGGTTGACAAATTCTCACTCGGTTTTGGCCCTCGCTTGATTGGCAAGAAAATCGGCAGGACCGATTACCGCATTTCAGCTATCCCCCTTGGCGGTTACGTTAAAATGGTTGGCGAAGAACCGGATGCCGAGATCGAACCGGCCGATAGACCGTTTTCCTTTACCCACAAACATGTGCTCAAACGGATGTGCATTGTGGCTGCCGGCCCATTTTTTAATATTTTGCTGGCCGTCCTAATTTTTTTCGGCATTTTTTTAATTTCAGGCCTGTTTATATTAAAGCCTTCGGTGGGCGAAGTTAGAGACGGATCGCCGGCATTCGTTACGGGAATAAAAAAGGGAGATGTGATTACGGCTATCGATGAAAAACCGGTATCAAACTGGAATGACATGACCGAAATCATCGGTGCGAGTAATGGCAACCCGTTGGAAATAAAAGTTAAACGGGAAGGTTCCGATCGCGTATTTCGAATTACACCGGAATCGATTCCAGCAAAAAATGTATTCGGTGAAGATATCCGGCGATATATCATCGGCATTTCCAGTGCAGGGGATTTTTATACAGTAAAACTAAATCCTTTTCAGGCATTTGCCGAAAGCCTGAAACAGACCTACAATATCACCGAGCTGATGGTGGTTATCATCGGCAAGCTGATCACCGGCGATATATCCACAGACACCATTGGCGGACCGATCATGATTGCCAAGATGGCCGGCGATCAGGCCAAATCAGGGATCGGGAACCTGATATTTTTTATCGCCTTGATCAGTGTCAATCTGGCCATTATCAATCTGCTACCCATACCCATCCTTGATGGGGGCCACTTACTATTCTTTTTTATAGAAGCGATTAAAGGACATCCTGTCAGCTTGAAAGTACGTGAAGTCGCCCAGCAAATTGGTTTATTTATCATCCTTTTGCTTGTCATCCTGGTCTTTTATAATGACATTTTCAGATATAAAGATGATATCCTAAAATTTTTCCAAGGTATTTTTAGTTAGCCCTGTCTATCATAGACTCTTTTCTTAGATCATAATTATTTGAATTGAGTGGAAGACTATGCCGGCCAGACTCGAAATCGCATTGAAGGATCATTTGACTGATGCCGAAGGGGAGGGGATCCGCCAGAAAGCACTCGATTACTTCGGTATACGGCTATTGCGGGTGCGCTCGATTCACATTCTTACCATTGATGCTGATTTAAATCCTGAACAGCTTAAGCAAATCCAGACCGAAATTTTTACCAATCCGGTTACGCAACTCTCTTCGTTTGAACCGCTTAAATTCCCTTTTGACTGGACGATATGGGTTGGATACCGACCGGGAGTGCGTGATAACCCGGGCAGCACGGCGGTTGAAGCAGTTGAAGACCTGCTCGGAATCCGGCTGGCTCCGGAAGAAGCCATTTATACTTCCAGACGTTACTGCATCAAGGGCACGGGTCTGGTTGCCGCAGACCTTGATAAGATTGCCGGTGAACTGCTGGCAAACGACATCATTCAACAATGGAAGATCGTCTGCGCAAAAGACTGGGATACGACAAACGGTGTCGGTTTTATCATTCCCAAGGTTCAGCTTGACCACGTTCCCACGGTTAGCACCGTACCGGTGGACAGTGATGAAACTTTAAAAAAGATCAGCGATGAACGCAACCTGGCTTTAAACCCAAATGATATTCCGACCATCCGGGCCTATTTTTTGGATAAAGAGGTTCAGGCCGACCGCGCTCGGGTTGGGCTTACAGATCCGACCGACGTCGAACTGGAATTTATTTCCCAGGCGCGCAGTGATCACTGCAATCATAATACGTTTCGCGGTTTGTTCCATTATCGGGATCTTGCCACCGGTCAGGACGAAATCGTCGACAACCTCTTTAAAACCTGCATCGAGTCTCCGACCCTGGCGCTTAAAGCGAAAAAATCCTGGGTCGTCTCCGTATTATGGGATAATGCCGGAGCCGGGCGCTTCGATAATAATCACTATTATGTAATTACCGGTGAAACTCACAATTCTCCGTCGAATATGGAAGCTTACGGCGGCGCAATTACTGGAATTGTGGGCGTTTACCGCGACCCGTTGGGAACCGGAAAAGGATCTCGGCTGGTAATGGGCAGCTACGGATACTGTGTGGGACTGCGGGATTATAACGGGGAACTAAAACCGCATTTACACCCCCGCCGACTCCTGGATGGGGTGATCGAAGGCGTGCGAGATGGTGGCAATAAAAGCGGCATACCGACGGCATTTGGTCAGGTCGTATTTGATCCGGGATATCTGGGTAAATGTTTGGTATTTGTAACGGCGGTCGGTATCATGCCGGCACAGATAAACGGAGAGCCGGCCGAAGAAAAAAGGACTTCTGCGGGTGAACTGGTCATTATGTGTGGCGGCCGGGTGGGCAAGGACGGTATTCACGGGGTCACCGCAGCTTCTGAGACCTTTTCGGAAAACACACCTGCAGGACATGTGCAGATTGGAGATCCGTATACCCAGAAAAAAATGCATGATTTTTTACTGGAAGCCCGGGATAGCGGGCTGATCCAGTTTATTACCGATAATGGTGGCGGTGGCTTGTCATCGTCTGTTGGAGAGTCGGCGCGATTTTCAAACGGGTGTGACATTGAGCTCGAAAAGGTGCCGCTTAAATATGAAGGCCTTGACCAATGGGAAATCTGGGTTTCCGAATCCCAAGAGCGCATGACGGTGGCCATTCGGCCCGAAGACCTGGATGAATTTATGCGCCTTTCACAAAAACATGCCGTTGAAAGCACGGTTATCGGCCAGTATACGGATTCGGGCAAACTCCACATCACCTACGAGGAAAAAACCTGTGCGCATGTGGATATGGACTTGCTTCAATCCGGTTTTCCCCAGTGGGAATTTGAAGCCGAATGGACTCCCCCCGGTCAAAGGGGGTTAGTCGAGCCGCAGGTTAACGCGCCGGATGATTATGGTCGGCTAATAAAGGATATGCTGGGGCGTCCCAATATATGCTCCATCGAGTGGATTATTCGGCAGTATGATCATGAAGTGCAGGGTACGAGTGTGATCAAGCCGCTGGTGGGGGCTGAGAGGGATATCAACAGCGATGCGACTGTCGTTCGGCCGGTGCTGCACTCTTTAAAAGGCCTGGCATTTACCCAGGCTTTGCTGCCGACGTATTCAGCCATTGATGCATACCATATGGCCAGTTGCAGTATCGATGAAGCCGTTCGGCGGCTGCTGGCAGTGGGGGGCAATCCGGATCACATTGGCGGGGTTGATAATTTCTGCTGGCCCAATATTCAATACCATCCCACGAATAATCCGGATGGCAAGTTAAAAGCCGCCCAACTGGTTCGGGCGTGCTGGGCCTTACGAGATATGTGCCAGGCTTATGAAATACCGCTGCTTTCCGGCAAAGACAGTATGTATGTAGATGGCTACCTGCCGGATCAATATGGAGAGATACATAAGGTTTCGGCCTTAGAAACGCTTCAATTTTCAGCCATATCGGTCATTGAAGATATTCGCCGGTGTGTATCCATGGACAGTAAATGTCCGGGGGATCGGGTTTACGTTTTGGGATTTACCCGTAATGAACTTGGCGGCTCGGAGTATTATGCCCATTTAGGCGAAGTTGGATTGAATGTGCCACAGGTTCGCAGCGCAGAATTTTTAGCAAATTACCGCAGATTGAGTCAGTCAATTGCCCGGGGAATGGTTGCGTCTGCGCACGGTATTTACCGCGGTGGTTTGGGTGTGCATCTGGCAATGGTGGCAATGGGGGGCAATCTGGGTATGCAGATCGAACTGGATCAAGTACCGGTGGATGGTGTGGATCGCGAGGATTCGGTGATGTTTTCAGAGTCTGCCGGTCGTTTTATTGTGACGATTGACCCAAACAGCCGTCAGGCTTTTGAAACCCAGTTTAAGGGATTGGCCTGCACCTGTATTGGAACCGTGACCGAAACACCCCGATTTGAAATCAACGGTTTTGATCAAAAAACCATCGTTTCAGTCTCGGTTGACGAACTGAAAGCTGCCTGGAAAAAGCCTTTTGGAGATCTGATATAGAGCCGACGATGTCGGCTATCTTCAGATAACAGAGGTCAGAAAACAGAGAACAGAGGACAGAGAACAGAGGACAGAATGGAGTTGAATGGAATCTATAATCTTGTTTCTGCCATCTGTCTTCTGACTTCTGACATCTGTCCTCTGACATCTGTTCTATATCAGGTCCCCGAAAGGTTTTTTCCAGGCCGATTTTAGATCCTTAACTGCAACCGCAACGATGGTTTCTTGATCGCGCCCCTTAATTTCAAATTGCGCTGCGGCGGTTACCGTACCGATGCAGGCGCAGGCCGACGCTTTAAAAAAGTTTTCAAAACTTTCACGGTTTTGGGGATCGATAGTCACGATAAAACGACCGGCCGACTCTGAAAACAGCACCTGATCATTACGATCCAGATCATCCACCGGCACCTGGTCCAGTTGGAGCTGCATGCCCAGGTTACCACCCATGGCAACCATTGCCAGATGTACCCCCAGGCCTCCTCGGCAGATGGCATGGGCCGAGGCGACCATTCCCTTGGCGATGGCCCGGCTCAAGGTCCGGTAAGTTTCCAAAAAGGCATCAGCCCGGACCTGGGG
>JAUVTR010000253.1 GCA_030601425.1 Desulfobacterales bacterium | reverse complement strand
GGACGTTGATAAATATATAAATATCTTCTGAATCTTCCTTAAAACGGGAAAAAAGCCTTTGCCAGATCCCCAGTTAAATCCGCTGCGCCCCGGTTGAATACCTGTCGGTGTCTGCTACGCAGATTTCAACTGGACAGGCTCGGTTTCTTCGAAACCCCGGTGAAATAGGTTACACCCCAGTTGAATCCCACTTTCAGTGGGGTTGCTGCGCAACCCCGATGAAATAGCCTTCAGATTTCATTGGGCAGGCATTCAACGGGGCAGGCATTTAACAGGGCAGGCTGGGCAAGCATTTAACGGGGCGGGTAAGCCGGAAAACGACCCGGCGTCGTCACGCTTTTAGCGTGACTATGCCGCGGCACGCCCGTCTTTGTTCTGGCGAGATTAGCCACGGCAAGCCAGCGGTCAACCGCCACATTCCCATCGCCTGCGACCGGCTGAAAATAATTTGCAAGGTACTCGGAGTGTAGAAGTAGAGAACGCAACAGTCATGAACATATGCATCGTTTTTCATTATTCGGAAAAATTGCATAAAAACATGACCTTCCCTTTTTTATACCTTAGAAGGAATATCAAGGAGGATACTCATGGCAAACTCTTATGAAATCGCACACAAACAATCTATCGAAGACCCGAACGGTTTCTGGGGGGCGGTAGCCGAAGACTGCCACTGGTATAAAAAATGGGACAAAGTCCTGGATGAATCCGGCAAACCGTTTTTTCGCTGGTTTAGCGGTGGGGAGATGAACACCTGCTACAATGCGTTGGACTACCACATCGAAAATGGCCGTGGCGAGCAAAATGCGCTGATTTATGACTCTCCGGTCACCGATACGATAAAAAAATATACCTATATACAATTTCGCGATGAGGTGGCCCGCTTTGCCGGAGCCCTTGCTGCTCAGGGCGTGGTCAAGGGCGATCGGGTTTTAATCTACATGCCCATGATCCCCGAAGCCGTGATTGCCATGCTGGCCTGCGCGCGCATCGGAGCCGTGCATTCTGTGGTCTTTGGTGGATTTGCACCCAAGGAACTGGCGCTGCGCATTGATGATGCCAAGCCCAAGGTGATCGTCTCCGCATCCTGCGGTATCGAGGTGGCGCGAATTATCGCCTACAAACCGCTTCTTGACGAGGCCATTGATATGGCTGAATCCAAACCGGATCGTTGCATTATCAAGCAGCGGCCCATGGAAACTGCCGTTTTGATTGACGGCCGGGATCTGGATTGGGATGCGGTTACGGCGGAAGCCGAACCCCATGACTGCGTTCCGGTAGCTGCCACCGATCCCCTCTACATCCTGTATACCTCCGGAACCACCGGTGTACCCAAAGGGGTGGTGCACGACAACGGCGGGCACATGGTTGCTTTAAAATGGACCATGGGAGCCGTTTACAATGTGGATGCCGGTGATGTTTACTGGGCGGCCTCTGATGTCGGCTGGGTGGTGGGTCATTCATACATCGTCTACGGTCCACTGCTGAAAGGATGTACCACCGTTCTGTTTGAAGGCAAACCGGTGGGGACTCCCGATGCCGGTGTATTCTGGCGGGTGATATCCGAACACAACGTCAAGGTCATGTTTACCGCCCCCACCGCGTTTCGAGCGATCAAGCGCGAAGATCCCCAGGCCGAACTGATGAAAAATTATGATCTGTCTAAATTTAAAGCCCTTTTTCTGGCCGGTGAACGCCTGGATCCGGACACGCTCAAATGGGCCGAAAACAACCTGAATGTTCCGGTGATCGATCACTGGTGGCAGACAGAAACCGGCTGGGCGATTGCCGGCAACTGTCTGGGCCTGCACCATTTTCCGGTCAAAGAAGGTTCGCCCACCAAAGCGGCGCCGGGTTGGAACCTGCAGGTGGTTGACGAGAATAGCACCCCTGTTACGACAGGTGAAATCGGCTCGCTGGTAGCCAAACTGCCCCTTCCGCCGGGCACGCTTACCACGCTTTGGAACAATGATCCGGGTTTTCTGGCTGCCTATCTGGAAGACTTCCCGGGGTACTACAAAACGGCAGATGCCGGGTTTATTGATGATGAGGGCTATGTTTTTGTTATGAGCCGCACCGATGATATTATCAATGTCGCCGGTCATCGCCTTTCGACCGGCGCTATGGAAGAGATCTTATGCGACCATCCGGATGTGGCCGAATGCGCAGTGCTGGGGGTTGCAGACAAACTGAAAGGGCAGGTGCCTGTCGGTTTCATGGTGCTGAATGCCGGGGTCAGTCGTGACTCGAATAAAATCATCGAGGAAACCATCCAGATGGTCAGAGAGCGCATCGGTCCGGTGGCATCTTTTAAGACCGCAACGGTGGTCAAGCGCCTTCCCAAAACCCGCTCCGGTAAAATTTTGCGAGGTACGATCCAGAAGATTGCCGATAATACACCGTATAAAGTTCCGGCAACCATCGACGACCCCACGATTCTGGACGAGATTAAAGAGGCCTTGACGGGTATCGGGTATGCAAAGGGGGAAAAATAAAGTGAAACTTCAATCGGGTTTCATGTTTTATTGAATTTTTATGCTCCAGGTATCAATTGGTAAATAGTAAGTTATCGTTGATTGAGGGTCATGGGGCCCATTAAAATATAAGTTTCTATGTGGCCACAGCAATGATGGGCTAATTGAAGTCGGGCGGTGCTAACCGGCGAATATGATTAAAATCAGGTTCAAGAAAGGACGCAATTGGGGACTATGGCGCTTTAATCCTGCGATCCGCCGTGCTTCCAGCGATCATGAACTTGAAAAACCTTTTGATACACCTTTTCACGCGCGTCCCGCCGCTCGATGCCTTTCAGCAGCAAATCGTCATAATTCGTTTCCGCATGCCGGACATGCGCTGTCACGGCCAGCCTTACCGCCTCTTCGTCCAGTGCCTTAGCTGCGGCACTCCGGCCCACGCGGCCACTGTATTTTCGGCAGGCATGCTCGGCAATCAGGTGCTCTCTTGCGGTGGGACAAAAAGGATATATTTCGCGCACACGACCTGCAAAGCTGCGAACGTATTCCAGATCCAGTCCCGCCCGCCGCGCGGCCGCCCTTGCACGGGCGAGTTTTCTGGCACTCTCGTCGGCAGCACACTCTTTTTCTGCACGCTCCAGCGCTTCGTTTTCGACAAGCAAACCCTGCCGTTCATAGCGCTTACGGGCGCGTGACCATTGCACAACCACTGCCGATAACCCGGAGTACTTTCGGGAACGGCGGGTGAGCGCGGCATCGCCGGAGGGAAGAAACTCCAGATGATCCAGATCCGCGCAGGACAGGCAAAGGGCATTTTTCTTGCGTTCCAACGTTATCCAGGCTCTGCGCCCGAGCTCCCACCCGCATTCTCCGCAGGTCGAGTTTCTGGTCGAGATAAAAACGACGATATCGTTGCCTTTCGACATAAGATGCCCAGTCACTTTTTTCTGTTTGCTTTATAGTCTCCGGGGATCATGTGCATCTCGCGTATCCCATTAGGAATGGTACGAATTGTGGAGGAATCGTTCCAGAATTGCAAGTAAAATTAGGACGGAGGTCATCCCTGAAGTGTGGAATCTTTGAAGGAAAAGGGGTTCAAATCTTGAATAGTGATTTACATATTATAATTAATACTTCCTCTAAAAAACATCCTTCCCGCAAGAACACATGAACTTTGGGGAAAGCGATGGTGAAATATTGATATTTGAACCGACAATTATTGACTTCGGAAAAGACTTTATGCTAAAAACTCGTACATAATTCTATATGCGATAACCCAACCTAGTGCTCCACCCGTACCTGGCTATTTTTCACAATTTCGGTGTCATGCTCAAATTGTAATCCGCGAAATACTTATATGTATGTCTGTGGTTAAAATTATCGCCTTGCTTGAACTTGCAAAAACTATCTCATCTACGGATGGACACTAAAAAGAGGTAGCCATGGAATGAATTCTAAAACCCCCATTTCTCAAAAAGAGAGGTGGGGTTTTGATTTGCAATTTTGTATCTCCGTCATTCAAGAATTCGAGATACTAGCAGAATATGCACTGATCTAATAATTACTTTAACTATCAAGTTAAATGGTGAACTAAGGAGGTGTCTATGCAAAATTTGCGGTACAAAGAAAACATTTTTAAATTCATAGTAATTGGAACTATCACCACCTTTATGTTTATTTCGTGCGCCACTTTCGGAAAGTCGCAAAAGAAATTTGAAAATCGAATTATTACTTATCAGGTTGACAAACTCAAAAAGCCCTATCCAAGGGATCGAGACAAACTGCGCGCAAAAGCAAAGATGAAAATTCCAAAAAAGAGAAAGTTTAAATTTATATCCGCAAAGAAAGCCTTCGATGCTTACAAGAAGTATCCAGGAGCTAAGCAGGTCATCATGGCGCTACCCGCAACCGTCAATTCGGTTCTCTCTTCTTCTCAGGCGCTTGAATCCTTAAAACCCGCCATGTGGTGGGGGGTCGAGCTTCACGGGGGCGGCGGCGTTTACCCGGACGCAACGGTTGCTGCCTATCCAGGCGATTTTTGGAATCTGGATGTCGTTTTTAATTGCACGAACTATTTTCAAGATCCAAGCATGACTCAACTACCCGAAAGAGCCTGTTTTTCTGGTGCTAACAATTCCAACGATCTTTACTACGGTATTGAGTCACCCTCTTTTCAAACAGGCGGGCCCAACGGCATCATGCAGTTTGAATTTTCTTCAGGTAGTAGCGATACCTTTCTGGGAGTATTCAGCATGTCTGGCGATTCAGAAAATGTTGAACTCTATGTGGACGAAACCCTCGTAGCAACCTATAATGTTACTTGGAATAATGGAGAATACTCGTTTCTCGTAGACCTGCCTGCCGGGAGCCACTTCATCACGGCGGTTTACACATCAACATCATCAGATAGAGCAGCCCCTCACTTAATTTACACGCAATTTCTACTTTATCGGATATAAGTCTTGAGGTGAAAAGGTTATGAATAGGGACGGACATGAAAATATGCATTTCTTTCTAATAAATGTGGCAAAGAAGGGCGTCCAAATAATTTTGATTTTATGAAGGGCTTTAATAGGAATAAGGAATCAAAGCTTCATTAGCCATTATAATTTGGTACTCACATTTAAGGAATCGGCCGATCATATCGCTAATATGCTTTATTTCCTATACTCCAGGTATCAATTGGTAAATAGTA
>JAUVTR010000056.1 GCA_030601425.1 Desulfobacterales bacterium | reverse complement strand
TGGGCCGCGTCGATTTTTTGCAGCTGAGGCGATGAGGCCGGGTCGGTGCAGATCGGCGGACGGCCGTTGGCAAGGTAGACCGGGCAGCGCGGGGCAAACCGGCAACCGTTTTGCGGGCGTTCGAAATCAAACACGCCCCAGCCGCCATCTTTGAGGTTGTGCGAAGTCTTGATGGACTCATCACTTTTCTTGTCAACCAGTGAGGACCAGAGAACGGCCGTATAGGGATGACGCGGCGCGTTGGCAATGCGGCCGGCCATTCCCATCTCTACGATCTGGCCCAGGTACATGACCGCCACTTTGTGGCTGATGAGCTCCACAAGCCTTAAATCGTGGGAAATAAAAAGATAGGATAAGCTTAAGTCTCTTTGTAAGTCTCTTAAAAGATTCACCACCTGGGCCTGGATCGACACATCCAGGGCGCTGGTGGGTTCATCGGCCACAATAAAACGCGCACCCACGGCCAGCGTGCGCGCGATTCCAACCCTGCGTTTTTCACCGCCGGAAAGCTCATTGGAAAAGTTGCTGAGCTTGCTTTTTTTGAGATTGACCATTTCTAAAAGTTCGCTGATTCGGCGGTCTATCTCTTCATCGCTTAAACGGCGGTGCACCGTAAGCGCTTCTTTGAGAATCGCCTTGATGCGCATTTTGGGATTCAAGGCGGCGTCCAGATCCTGAAAAATCATTTGCATCTGTTTGCGAAACGGGCGAAATTGGCCGGCAGACAGCCGGGTGATGTCCGTACCGTTGAAGGTGATTGTGCCCGCGGTGGCCGGTGTCAATTTCAACAGGGTTCTGCCAATGGTTGTCTTGCCGCAGCCGGTTTCGCCGACTAACCCCATGGTCTCATTTTCCTTGATATAAAAGCTGACGTCATCCACCGCCGGAATCACATTCTGCTTGCCTTTGAAGGCCGAGAATAGGCCCCTCTGCGGTTTATAATACTTTTTCAGATTCTGGACGTCTAATATGGTGCTGGTCCTGCGCATTAATTAGCCTTTAAATTAATTTTTGGGCTTTTTGCAGCGATATATGTATCACCACGAAGTTCACGAAGGGCTTTAAAACTATTTTTTCAATTGTCATCTTTTTATCATTCTTTGTGTTCTTCGTGCTCTTTGTGGTTAAAATATTTCTTTTTAGCGGCTCAATCCCGTTTTACGGGGACCTTCGGCCGGCTAAACCCTTTTTATGCATCAAAATAAAGCCAGCAGCGCACACTTTGATTGGAAGCGATCTCCCTTAAATCCGGCTCACGCTGTTTGCATTGCTCCCTGATCTGATCGGTTACCTGGCGGCAGCGTGGATAAAAGCGGCACCCGCGGGGCAAATTAATCGTATCGATCACATCGCCTTTGATGGCCTGCAGATAGGATTTTTCTCTGATCTGCCGGGCGGTTGGAATCGAGGCCAGCAATGCTGCCGTATAGGGATGTTTTTCATTATCCACCTTCGACAGGATGTCCCGGGAGGGGCCGTATTCCAGGACTCTGCCGCCGTACATGACGGCCACCCTGTCAGACAGGGTTTTGATGACATCAATATCGTGGCTGATGAGCAGGGTTGTTACCCCGACGCTGGATTTGAGCTCAGCAAGCAGGCTGACAATTTTGGACTGGATCGTGGCGTCCAGTCCGGTGGTGGGCTCGTCCGCAATCAGAACCGAGGGTTCCGAGGAAAGGGCCATCGCGATCATGGCGCGTTGACACATGCCCCCGGACAGGCCGAAGGGGTTATTGTCGTAGCGAAGTTGAGGCGAATCGATTTTTACCTGTTCCAGCCAGTACAAGGCCCGCTCTTTGGCTTCGCGGGGATTTTTAATCGATGTGTTCAGCAAAACCGCTTCCTGGATTTGCCGGCCGACGCTGCTGAAAGGATTCATGGACGCTTTGGGGTTTTGAAAAATCATGGCGATCTCTTTGCCGCGCACGCCCCGCAAGTGCCTGTCGACATGTCTCTGCCAGCCGCGGTTGTCTTTGGATACGTGCATGATGCGGCCGTTGTTTTGGGTCATGTTGACATAATCTTCAATATTCTGAAGCAGGTTTTTTTGAATCCCGTCGGTTTTGAGCCCGATTTTGCCGCTGACAACTCCGGGCTCGGCCGTGACCAGACCCATAACGGACAGGGCCGTCACACTTTTGCCGCTGCCGCTTTCGCCGACAATCCCGAGGGTCTCGCCTTTCTCCAACGCCAGGTCGACACCGTCCACAGCGCGGCTAAAAGCCTGCTTGCTTCTGGAATAAAAAAAGGTGCGCAGATTTTCTATTTTTAAAACCGGCCCGGCGGTCATTGGTCCCTCTTTCTTTCCAGTATGTTGTTCAAACCGTCACCGAGCAGATGAAATCCCATAATGGTCAGCAGAATCGTCAGTGCCGGTGCGGTTGAAGGCCAGAAGTTGCCCTGCATAAAATAGTTGGCGCCGGACTGAACCATATTTCCCCAGGATGGGGTCGGCTCCTGAACCCCGAATCCCAGGTAACTGAGACTGGTTTCAATCAGAATGGCTTCGGCCATGCCCAGTGTGGCCTGAATAATCAGCACCGAACGGCAATTGTGCCACAATATATGCTTAAATATGATGGCGGCGTTTTTAAGACCCAGCGCGGTGGCGGCTTCAATGAAATTCTTTTGCTTGAGGAATTGAATTTTACTTTTAATCAGCGAAGCCACCGTCGGGATGCTGGTGATGCCGACCACCGCCATGACAAGGTAGATATTCGGCTTAAAAGCGGCCACCATCAGCAGAATCAAGACCAGACGCGGAAAGGAGTTGAGCAGGTTGCTGAGAAACGTCGAGGCGATATCCAGACCGCCGCCCCAATAACCGGCCAGAACCCCGAAGCACGTGCCCAGCACCAGCGCAATTCCAATGGCCAGCAGGCCCGGCAGGAAATAGGCCTGAATGCCGATAATCAGCCGTGACAGGATGTCGCGGCCCATAAAATCGGTACCCAGCAGATGGCCTTCGGTCTGCGGCGGCGCCATCAGCAGGTCCATGTTTATTTCCTGGGGATCAAAAGGCAGAAAATGGGTGGCGCCCAATATATAAGATATGACCACCAGCAAAACGATGAACAGCCCGTAGCCGATATAAACCCGATCGACGGGAGCGGCCTTTTTCCAGAACGGCACTCCGGCAGAATCGCTGAACTCGGTGGTATGTTGGGTATATCGTTTCATTTAGAGTAATATAAAAGGTTTCAGGTTTCAGGTGTCAGGTGTCAGGTTTCGGCTGGCAGGAATTTGAACCCAAAGACGTTGAGAATTATCAGATGCTGTCTTCTGTCCTCGGTCCTCTGTTTTCTGTCTTCTGACACCTGAAACCTATTTATTCCTGACACCTGACACCCGACACCTCGTTATTCCCTCGAGGAGCGCGGATTGACCACAATATGCACCGCGCGGTGAATTAAACTGCCCAATCTTACGAATATGGCGGCCATCAGCGTAATTGCCATAATCAGCGGATAATCTCTGTCCTGGGCGGCCTGCCAGGCCATGCGGCCCATTCCCGGCCAGTTGAACACCTGCTCCACCACGACGGCGCCGCCCAGAATGTACGGAATTTTAGCGGCGATGATTTCGGTTATCGGAATTAAAAACCCTTCTTTGAAAGCATGCTTCCAGATCGATGCTCCTTTGGCCCGCGCGGTGCAGATATACTCTTCGGAAAATACGCGGCTCAATTCCTCCCGCATATGTCGGACCACCTCACCCATGGTGCCGTTACTCAAGCCCAGCACCAAAACCGGCAGCATGAAATGTAACCAGTTCCACTTTTGGGTACTGGAACCGAATGCCAGGGGAAACAGGCCAAAGCGGTGCATGGAGATATAAATCACGATATAGGCCAGCCAGAAGACCGGCAGCGCCGAAGCCACATAGGTGAACATGGTCAGCACCCAGTTGACCGGTGTAAGGCCGTGCCTGGCTGAAACAATGGCAATGGGAACGGCAATCAAAAGAGTGACAAGCAACGATCCCAGCGTGAGGTAAAGCGTGTTGATCCCCACCCGTATGACTTCGTTTAATACGGGCAGGCCGGTTCGGATCGATGTGCCCAAATTTCCCCGTGTGATATTGGCAAGCCACAACAGATATTGGGAATACCAGGGGGCGGATTCACCCGGGTGGCTCCCGGCAGCCGATGTCATCTGCTCTTTGAGCAAACTGCTGAAGGGGTCACCGGGGGATAAAAACAGAACCAGGAAGACGACAAAACTGACTCCCAAAAGCAACAGGACGGCGATCGCCAGTTCCCTGGAGATCAATACCGTAATGGGTCTGATGGAAGCGAGTTTCATGGCGGAGCGTGCTTTGAAAAAAGCAGGGTATCTCACGAGATACCCTGCAATTAATGTTAACTTCAGATGAACAAAACAAACCTAGCGCTGCTCGGATTTGGGTATGAACCAGCCATCTGCAAAGGTGAAAAACTTGTACGGATGAATGGCCACGCGTCTTAATTTTTTGTTATAAGCGGCGTAATTGGTAAGGGTCCACAGAAACGTATACGGGTTCTCATCGGCGATAATATCGTGCAGCTTGCGGTTGATGGTACGTCGTTTTTCATGATCAAGAGTTAGTTTGCTTTCCACGATCAGGCTGTCCACATCGGGATTGGAGAAGGCGCCGAAGTTGTTTTTCCAGGGACCGGCTTCGGCGGAATGAAAAAGAGAAGAGATATCGGCCGAATCGTCAAATACCCAGGAAGCAAACATGATGTCGAAATCATGATTCAGAAAGATGTCCTCTTTCCAGGCCAGCCACTCCTGAAATTCGGCGTTGATTTCAACGCCAATTTTGGAAAGATAGTTGCGAAAGGCCAGGATCACGCGTTTAACCGCCTCGCTTTCTTTGGCGATGGGAACTTTGAGCGTTAGGGACAGCGGCTTTCCGTCTTTTTCCATAATTCCGTTATCACCCCGGGTGAATCCCGCTTCGGTTAGCAGTTGCTGTGCTTTGCCGGGATCGTAGGGCAACGGAGCAACATCCAGGTTATAGGCCCAGCTTCCGGGGGCAAAGGGCCCGGAGATAATGGTTCCCTGTCCCTGAAAAAACGAATCCAGCATTTCCTTTCGATTGACCGCATAGGTAAATGCTTTGCGCACCCGCTTGTCGGCCAGCAGCGGATTGCGCATGTTAAAGCCGAAAAACGAATACGACAGCGCGTTGTACGGCTGCAGGACAAAGCGTTTGTCACCTTGAAGCTGGGGAATGTCGCGGTGATTGACCAATACGATCATGTCGATCGCATTGAACATCAGGGCCTGGCCCATGATATTTTGATCCGCAAACGGTCGGGCGATAAACTTGTCGACGTGGGGACGTCCTTTAAAATAATTCTCATTGGCGACCAGGATGACCTCCCGCTCGGCGGTAATGTTTTTGAGCATATACGGACCGGTTCCGATCGGGTGTTGAACAAAGGGGTCCTCGCGCGTGATAAATTCCGAATTTTGCAGGCCGTGTTTGGGAATAATTTTAAAG
This sequence comes from Desulfobacterales bacterium, assembly GCA_030601425.1. Taxonomy (GTDB): domain Bacteria; phylum Desulfobacterota; class Desulfobacteria; order Desulfobacterales; family JAHEIW01; genus JAHEIW01. The sequence continues at coordinate 9,695 of JAUVTR010000056.1, read as the reverse complement.
CTGAAGCGGGCCAGCGCATTTAAGATGGGTCGTTTCAGGGTAAACCGGACGGTATAATCGTCGATTTTGGTGACCGTATCGATAAACTCGTAGCGGACCTTCAAAGGCGTGATGGTTTGGGGGTGCATCATGACGTTATAGGTCATAATAACATCGTCCGCTGTGAACGGCACAGGATCCTGTCCCTCCAGGGCGTGCCAGGTCACATCCTGTCGCAGGTAAAATGTGTATATGCGGCCATCTTCGGAGATATCCCAGCGTTGGGCCAGATCATCCACAATCTCCTGTTTTTCATCGATGCCGACCAGGCCGTTAAAAATGAGCTCACAGACTCGCAGGGCGATCATATCATTGCTGGTGATCGGGTCCAGGGTTGCCGGCCGGCCATATTCGCCGTAATTTAAGGCACCGCCGTCGGGGCTGCCATCTTCTTTTGATAATGCGCCTGCCTGAGGCAGCATCATCACCAATACCAGAAAAAAGATCGTTAAAAAAACACTAGCTAACCTTTTCATATTTTCCTCCTCAAGGTTAATCGGGTATCGTTAAATTTGCATTCATTTTTGTTTCTTTTGAGTTAACTCGCTTTTGCAAAAATATTAGTTCAATTTACCCGAAAAGTTTAAAATGAACTAAAGTGAACTAAAGTGAGCTAAAATTATGGAATCCTATCATTATATAGTGGTTGTTAAAAAAACGTTCCGGTATTCGGGCGTTTTTTTCTACAACCATTTATGCCGCACTTCCGTATTTCGGAACATTATTATGGAAAGCGGTATAAAATAGATAGAATGCATTAACTTTAGGCACTTTGAATTTTAGGCATTTTAGGCACCTATTAGAGTACCTGAAATTTATTTAAGAAAACCTCAGATGTTGACTTGTTTAGTTCCAGTTCGTTCTAACTGCACTAGAATATCTTCACATCACCGGCACTTTTTTGTTCCATGATATAGACCCCCTGCAGGGCATCCTGTATCTGGCGCACGGCCGCAAAGTGCTTGTTCATTTCAAAGAATATTTCCAGGGCCTCTGAAAATTGCCTGGATCGATAATAGGCCTGTGCCAGATTGACCAGCATCAGGGGATCGTTGAATTCCACCCGGTTTTTATGGCTCTTATCCCGTCCGGCTTCCATATAGGAAATCGCTTTGGGGTAGTTTTTCTTCCACAGGTAATACTTGCCCAGCGCAAAATTGATCCGTGAAAAAGACCTGCCCTGAACGCGTTGCGCCATTGCCGAGGCCTGAATGACAATCTGGGGGGCGTCAAATTGATATCGAACGGCAGACAAAAGCATTTCGGCGACCAGGTCCGATTCGGGCTCTGACTGTAAAAGGGCATTTAACTGCGAGGTGGTGGTTTCTTTGCTGCCCAGCAGATAGTGATTAAAGGCCTGTCTGACCCTGGCCCTGTTTTTTAACCGATGCGGGCCGCCGGCTGCTGAAATAAATTCATTCATGATGCGCATGGATTGCTCGGGGTTGCCAAACCGCCCATAGCCCTGGCCTAGATAATATTGGGTCAGGCCTTTGTTTTTTTTATCCGGCAATGCATAGGCTTTTTCGAGAAATTTCAAAGCCGCCTTTGCATAAAAAGACGACAGGTTTGAGAGCAGCGCTGAATCATAAAACCGGATCACCTTATTGGGTGCCGGAACCTCTTCATGGAAAAAAGCCTTTAGATCCGCGCGGTTGATCAGCTCAAAGCCGGCATCAATCCGACCATTTCTGGAATAAACACCTATAAGATTATTGATGATTTGAATCGATGGCGTATCACCCGACTGCCGCAACAGGTCAAGCGCGGTTTTGCACGTGGCCAGCGGTTTTTTTTCCGTAAGCCCGACCCGGCTGTAGGCCGCTGCCAGCGAGATTGACAGTTCCGGCGGGGTTTTTTTGACCTGCGCCCACAGGGCATGGGCCTCTGCCGGCTTGTTCTGCAAATAAAAGGCGGTTGCCAGACCGATTTTTGCCAGGTCCCTGTCCCGGGATTTACTATTTTCAGCGACCAGAAACTTTTTGAAAAAAGCCGCTGCTTTAGAAAGCCGGCCGGTTTCAAGAAACGCTTTGCCCAGGTAAAGATTGACCAGTTGGCTTTTAGAAGGACCTTTAGCGGATAAAAGGCGGTTGAGATAATCCAGATTTGTTGCCGTTGAGGCCTGATAAAGATCCTGGTAAAGACCGGCATTGGCCAGGCAGATCATTCCCAGAGCTAAATAGGCTTTCCCCCGGCGATCTGATTTGTCTTCTGAAGGCAGATGTTTGTACAGCAGCTGGATGGCATCCTCATAATGATGCTTTTTGTAAAGCTGCAGACCGCGTTTAAACGGGTCTTTGGCCGCATGCGACGGCAGGGCCAGCAAAACCATCATGGCCAATATGAATCCGGCTTTGGGCATGCAGGTAGCGCTCAAATTATTCGTGCGGTTCGATCCAAACATCATTTCGTCCAACTTAATCTAAGTAGTTGAGCAGTCGGGGAGTTTTTCCCGTCATGCCCGCGCAGGCGGGCATCCAGCTTTTTCAGCAGAACATTTCTGGATTCCCGCTTGCGCGGGAATGACAAGCTTTGAATAAAAAACTCCCCGACCCCTGAAGTAGTTACTCCTTCAGCCTGGTGATATAAATGTGATCCCACTGTTCGACCTGGGCCCGAAAGGCAATCGTTCCATCCGCTGAACACGCCAGGTCGTGGTTCATTTTTGTTTGCGTATTTATGGGTTGATTATTCTTCTCATCGATTTGAACGATATAAATCGGATTGTATGTTTTGTGGTCGTTTTTAACATAAACGAGGCGCTTGCTGTCCGGCATCCAGGCCGGTCCGCGTTCGATATCCGGAATCACATTTACGGCCACGACCCGGGCCGCGAGGCCTTCGCCATCGGCCGGACTGGAACCATCGGCGGCAATGACGACGATGGACCAGATTTTAGAGTTATTTTCCAGGTTATAATTTGAGTAAAAGGCAATCTTTTTGCCATCCGGTGACCACACCGGTCTTAAATCATCATACCTCCAGCGCGTCAGCGCTTTGAGTGTTTGCAGCGGTCGGTTAATGTCTTCAATTAGAAAAATGTCGTGGTTTTCATTACTACCGTTGATCATGACAATTTTGCTGCCGTCCGGAGACCACTGGGGATAGAGATAGGTCTTGTGACCGTTGGTTAATTTGATGACATTCCCGGACGCCAGATCCATTAAATAGATATCGGCACTTCCGGCGCGACCGGACACAAAAACCAAACGGTCGGCCACCGGGCTCCAATGCGGGTGGCTGTCTTTTTCAGCATGGTCGGTGAGCCGAATGGTTCGCTCTTCACCGAGGATCGGCAGCAGATAAAGATCATAGTTGCCGCTGCCGCCATTGCTCATAAAGACCAGTTTGTTTTCATCCGGCGACCAACTGATTCCGGCATTGTAGCTGACATCTTCGAGAATATCGGCAAACACCGAATCCATCTCGTTATTTTCCTCGGGGATGCGGTGGTAAATTTTCTGCAATACCGTGCCGTCAAAACGGGAGATGATAATTTCGCGCTTGTCTTCGATGCTGCGCTCAAAGGCAATCAGATCGCCTGTCGGAGACCAAATCGGATTGGAGTCATTATGCCCCGCCATAACATCGGTAAAGGCCCTCACAAACAGCGGTTCGATTTCAGCGGGCGGTGCCACCCGGTCCGGCCAGCTTATATCGGTCACATCCACAGCAAAGTCGCTTTGCCCGGCCGCATTTTCGGCATCGGCGGATTGAAAACCCGCTGCTTGCGGACCGCCGGCCGTCTGTGCGTCCTTTGCTGTTTCGACCACCTCCCCAAGTTCGGGTTGCTCCTCGTCGGATTGAAGTTCTTCGACGCTGACATCGTCGTCAAAGGTCACCTGGCTCCAATCCGCATCGGTGTCATCGGTCGCAAGGCCGGGGCCCCAACTCAACGTGAATGCAAGCAGCGCCAAACCGAACGCCTGGATCACCATCCTGAATCTCAAATTCCGAACCTCCCGCTACGATAGATCTTTTATCTGGTCCCAGTATTTTCGGGCTGAATTGCGAATCTTTATGAAATTGGTACGGGCCTCCAGATTTTTGGGGAAGAAATCAAAGTATTCGCGCCATGCCAGATTGGCCTTTTCCACCAGGGCCCGTTTTTTGGATACCAGGTAAAGCTTATGGTATGAGAGCGCCAGGTAGTAATAGGTGTCATGCACGGCCTCGTCGAACTGACGGTTCGGAAAAAAGCGCGTATTCTGCTTGGCGATATTTAGATTCTTGATCGCTTTTGCGAAATTGGCGGCCGCAGCTTTTTTATCTTTGAGCAGCACCGCCATACCCTTCTCATAATAGGCGTGACCCAGATTGGTATAGGTAACGGCGAATTGCTTGTAGATAATCTGCTGGTTTTCAGGAAGGGCCAGCACGTTTTCAAACTCGACAACGGCGGCGCCAAAATTATTCTTTTCATCCATGTACAGCTGGGCCAGTCTATGGCGGGCGTCGGAATAATCCGGATTGCCTTTTTCGGTACCCGAATACGCCTGGATGGCGGCATCGATGTCACCGCTTTGTTCGGCCATCTTGCCCATTTTCATGTAATCCTTTACAAAAACAATTTTATGAGGGCCGATGAGCTCGACTTCGGATTCTTTAAATTCCACCACGCGCTCCCAATCGCGGTACTCACCGCCGGCCGAGAGCTTGACCTTGCGGAAGCCAAAGTTCACCAGTTTTCCATCCAGAATCGGCGTTTGTCCGATTTTGACACCGTCGACATAAACATCGGCACCGGATGGCTGCGACTCGACTTTGAACAGCGCGTTGGCAATCTCAAGGACAAATTCTTTAGCCTGCTTGCTTTGATCGATGCTGATAACATCCTGCACGGGCTGATATCCGTGTCGCGAAAGCAGGATATCGTATTCTTCATACATATTGAGCGGGATGTCGACATTTCCATCTGAACCGGTTGTTCCGACCCAGGTATTATTGAGATAGACGTTCACACCCCAGAGCGGATTGTCATCAGGCGCCAGCCCGCCTTTGGCAGATAGCAGAATAGATGCCTTTTCGGTTTCCCTTTTCTCATCCAGGTAAAAGCGCCGTATGACCCGGTCGCCGATTTTTACTTCGGTATTCTCATTTAAATCGACAATCTCAGCCCATGAGGCAGCGTCATCAGTTTCGACGATCCTGAGCGTACCGGCATCACGGAATCCCTGTACGCGACCGGAGCGGTCCATATCCGCGACCCGGTATCGGAATCGACTTCCGCGTCGGATGCGGTAGTCTGATTTTCCTAAATTGATGCGGTAACCCTGATCTTCAATTGCGGCGATCGTGCCTTCAAAAGGGAATTGATCGATGATGCTGTTGGCGATCAGTTTGGCGGTGTTGCCGACATTCTTTTTCTTGCGGGCCTTGTTGATCTGGCTGAAAATAATATTTCCGTCTGCCGCGATGACCGTCGTTTCGATGGTCATCCCATCGTCGGCCTTGGTGACACTGCCTGAAATCATCATATCAACAGATCTTATCAGGGGCGTATGCTTCCAGCCTTTGGTGGAAACGGTTTCCATATCAAGGCTGTTTTGCAACATCATCTGGCGAAGCTGGGACTTGGGCACCTCACGAAAGCACCCATACATAAACAAATTGGTGCTGACCGCATCCTCGACCTGAGTCAGGATATCCGACAGATCTTCATCCGGTGAATTGCTGACAAATCCGTAAATACCCACTTTTATCGGGTTTTGATCCGCTGGATAAAAATAGCGCTGGACGTGGGATTGTTTCTGCAGCCGGACAGTTTTCTCCCATTGTTGCGGGATATAACCGGGCGCCGAAAGTGTCAGCTTAACTTCGGCCGGCGATTGTCCCCTATATAAATAGGTATAGACACCCTTGGCATTGGTTTTGCCGACTGCCTTACCGTTGATACGGACGGCGACACCGGCAATGCCTCTGGAAACGCCGTAGGATTCGGTAAGGGCGGCAATGGAAAGGGTTGCCTTCTGTATCTTTGATCCGGCAGTTTTTTTGCCGGTTGTCGGCACCGGGGCAACGGCGGCCGCCGGCGTTTGGGATTGTGTGAGGGCCTGTGGAGTCGGCGAGGTTTGGGCGACTGTGCGTTTGCGTTTCTTGGACAGGGCAATTTCAAAGCGTTGTCCCGGTTTGGCACGTACCGACTTTTTCCATACACCATAGCCTTTTTTAGCGACTTGAATCTTAAGGCCTTTTTTGGGCATACGCGTATACTCGTGCAGATACTCCCCGCTGGCGTCGGTGGTGCCGGCCTGCTTACCTGAAATTTTGATGGTGACGTCATCAAGCAGCTCACCATCCTCATCATCTAAAACAACAACCGTAAAATTCTTGGTCGCTTCGAGCTCAACGTCAAACGCATAGGTTTCCACAGCCCCGGTTTTTGAAAGTTTGGTGACAAAGGTATTTTCCCAGGGTTTTATGCGGTATCCTTCAGCATCCTTGTGAACAGACACCCGGACCTCTTCTCCGGGCTGTTTTTTGATCCGTTGGTTAAAGCGCCCATCGGCGTCGGTGGATCCGACTTCATTGCCGTCAAGCATAACTCGGGCCTGGGATGCCGGTTTGCCATCCAGAGTGACCTTGACCTCCACTTCCAGATCAACCTGCTTTACGGCATTGCAGGCCAGGATCAGCATGGAAGAAAGTATAATGAAAGCGACTTTTATGGTTGACTTGACCATTGTGTGTACCTCCTAAAATGTCTCCCGCCCAGTGGGATGTTGCATCACCCCATACGAAATACCCAGATATGAGCATGAGATGGTAACCTCAGCGCTGAGGTTTAGAAATTCATGAGACTACATTCCGGGCGGCTGAATATTTACTTCTCCTGGATTTACAATTTTATCGGCATCGGAAGTGAGGCTCTCAATCGATTTGCGTTTGCCCTCGTCAATTTTTTTGAGCTTAAATGCCAATTTTTTCCGGGTGCTGCCCTTTATTTCCACGGTCTCGGTTTGAGTTTCATATCCGATGCGGCTGGCCTCAACCCTATATTTTCCCGGTGCCAGGGCATCCTTTTCAGATTCGAACTTACCCTTTTTATCTGCGATGGCTGAGATGGAAGCGGTTTGTAAGTTTGCGGTGGTGTTCATCATATGAACCACCGTGCCCTGGGGGCTTTCGTCCTGGATGGGCTGCAGTTTCTGGTTTACCAGCTCGACTTTGCCATATATTTTCGCGGAGCAGGCGCCAAAAAGGAAAGGTATTGCCACAATGAAAATTAAGAGATGTGCTTTAAAACGCATGGTTTACTCCTCTCTATTTAACACGGGTGTCGATGGTCGTGATACGTATTCTGCCATGTTACCGGGTGCTTAATTTTTCAGCTTTTTTCCCTGGGAGCCGATCTGTTTGGTCAATTCTTTGATCCGCAGTTGGGTCGTATCCATATCCGCTTTGATTTCGATTTCATCAGATTCAATGCCAAGCCTCTTGGTTTTCATATTGGCGATCATTTTGATGTTATCGGCCTTATCTCCCAGGTTTGAGTTGTTAATGGCTTCCATTTTTTTAATTTCTACCCCGATATTCGCTTTCTTTATCAGAACTTCAGAGAAATCCCTGTTATATCTGGCATATTTGTTTCTAAGAACCTCGCGTTCTTTTTTCAGCTTGGCCAGTTTCAATTTTTTTTCGGCTTGGGCTGCATTGGATTTGGCGCGCTTGAGGTCATACTGCGCTTCTTTGACATCCGCGCGCATGGAAGCCGGAACCTTCCGATAAAGCTCATCATCCGGTTCCTTGGAAATCAGCGGGATATCGGGTATCGTAATCTTGGGCATCGAGGAGCATCCTCCCATAAAGGAGAGCGCAAATAATAGGGTCAAAATGGTAAACGCTAATCTTTTCATGATGATTTCCTCCCTGTTCGCTTTATAACTTAATAAACTATTGAGATTTGCGGGTTTATAATGGGTATGCTGGTACGGAATAACCGCTGTTAGCCTGTAGACGCGGAACATGAGTATAGTATCGGAATATTTTTCCGAACCTTTATCTTTTTTTTCAGGAAAAATATTGAGTAATTTTAGCAGATTAACTGAATATGGCTTCGGCAGCAATTGCCATCAGGTAACGCATTTGGTAAATGCAAATATTGTTCCAACATGGGTGCCGGTCAGGCGATATAAAAGCGGGGAATCCGTTAATGTTCACAGGTTGAGCCAGTTAGCCCGTTGCCTGTTTGCCGGGAAAAAATGACATAACGTCAAAAAATTGTCGGTGGTCGATTCCAGGTTGCAGATTTGCTCGGAAATGGATGCCACCCGTCCTCCAATGCCTGATTGTCTTCCTCTGGCGGACTGCGGGGAACGTCATTTTGAACGGAAAAAATCCTGGGGGAGGAGGTTGGGCAGTCTGATGATCAAAAGGTTCAAAGAAGGCGGGCTAACGTTTAATTATTTGATTCGAAATGCCTTTGGATTGCAATTCTGACTTTTGTTTTTCAGCGCCTTCTCGGGTAATAAAAGCGCCCACCACCAGCTGAAATTTGTTTGCGGGGTTTTTAAGGACATAGGGGGAATAGCCCAAATCCTTAAGCCGTTTCAGGGAGTCCTTCATCTCGTCTTCCGATGAAAAGGTATCGATAAGGTTTGCATACGGGGTTTTTTTGATAATGGCACCTGAAAGGTGATGCTCATTTTTCACCTTAAGCGCCTGCTTGCGCGTCTGGTAATGTCCCGTAAATACCCGCAACCACACCTCTCCATTTTTAAATTGAACTTTGGCGACATAAGGGGCGAAACCCACCTTTTGATAATCCGATATAACTTTGCGGGCGCTTTGCGGCAGACGGCAGCTGGCCAGCAGAATGGAATAGGGCCGGCCTGATTTTTTTTCCAGCGACGCAGGTTCTGTTTTGCGGGCGATTGTTTTCGAAGCATCGTCCGGCTGAACGCTGCGGGGCTTTTTTTTGGGAGACAGCGTGCCATCGGGTTGCAGCACCAGCACTTTATTCTTCTTTACCGCGGTATCTGCAGTTAGCTTCTTTTGCTCATCGGATTCCGGCGCAGATTTGGGAACCCTATCTTTTAATACGATCAGAGGCTGGGGAATGTCTTTTTCCTGCACAGCTGTTTCAGGACGGAGGGGGATCTTTTTTCTGACAATAACGGGCTGGTTTTTAGCCCCAAGGGCGGCGATCTTTGTTTGTCCGGATTGAGATCTGGATTTGGTGAGATATCTCAGCGGGCTGTAATGCCAGACCGTATAAACTGCCAGGATGGTGAAAGCAACAAACGCCAGTAAGAAAACGGTTTTCTTTTTCATTTTCTCATGTTTTTTGATGTTGTCCGTTTCAGAAATGCGCGGCAGGTCAAATGGCCAGCGGCACGTTGATCTTATACCCTATGGAAGTGCATTCGGTCAAATTGTATTTACATCGGGTTCAGGGTTTAAGGTAGAGGTGTCAGGTTTCAGTGTTCAGGTGTCAGCAAACAGATGACAGAGGACAGAAAACAGCCTGCGACGAGCTACATTCGGCCTGAGCTCATGTCGAAGGCAGCCGAGTCGAAGTCAGATAGGGTGTTTCGTTTTCAAGTTTTTATCATCTGTCTTCTGTCGTCTGACCTCTGTGCTCTGAAGCCTGACCGCGGAGGCTGTGGGCCAGGGAACACAGCACGGGAACCATGATCAGGGTCAGCAAAGTGGCA
>JAUVTR010000115.1 GCA_030601425.1 Desulfobacterales bacterium | reverse complement strand
AAACACTCTTAAGCGAAACTATAAATTAGAGCCCTAATCCGGACAAAGCTTAAATCCGAAGCACGCCAATCATATAAAATGGGCCGAAACTCGAAACAAATTCAAAATCCAAAATTTCCAATGTTCGAAACTTCAAATGGCCTTGATCTGTACAGCAAAATATGGTGAAAATGCCTTTTTGTTTGATATTTTTGTCATTAAGTATTCGGATTTGTTTCGGCCCATTTTATTAAGATCAGGCGATATTCGGATTTCGAATTTTTGGCAAGAAAACATAATAATTTATTGCTATAAAACTTTTTGGTTCTCCGCCTTCGGTGGATCCGGGTTAGGTATTGCCTTGGAATAAATTTGAGGTTATTATACATATTTGTACTTCCAACACCAAAATCAGATAGGGAAAGGTCATTTTGAAGCGTAAACTTGCCATCGGCATATTTCTTTTTTTTCTGCTGCCGGCCACCAGCGGGCTGGCCCAGGAACTTACCATCATCAGCGAAGACAGCCCGCCGTTTAATTTCATCAAAGATGGGGTTCTCACCGGTTCGTCCACCGAAGTCGTGCGCGAAATCCTACACCGCTTGGACTATAAGGACGACATCCAGGTAATGACCTGGGCCCGGGCCTACCACCTGGCCCTGACCCAACCCAATGTGGTCCTTTTTTCGACCGCTCGAACTAAAGAACGAGAGCATCTGTTCCACTGGGTCGGACCGATCTACAAAGTGCGCTTTGGTTTCTATGCCAGAAAGGGATCCGGGCCGTATCTGCCATGCCTTGCTGACGCCAAAAAAGTCGGCGCCATCGCCACCTATAAGGATGATGTCAGAGAGCAGCTTCTTAAATCTTTAGGATTTACCAATCTGGACAGCTCTAAATCACCTGCCAGCAATTTGAAAAAATTGTTGTCCGGGCGTGTGGATTTATGGCTTTACAGCAACCTGGGGGTCCCGTCGGTTGCCGGACAGATCGGCATAGACCCCAACGATGTGGAACTCGTCCTGCCTTTCAAGGATATGTATGCTTATATCGCCATCTCCAAAGGTACGCCCCAAGCTGTCGCAAAAAAATGGCAGGCTGCCCTGGATGACATGAAGCGCGAGGGCAGTTTTGAAAGGATCAGCCAACAATGGCTGCCGGAGGAAAGCATTCCCAAATTTCGGCCCGTGATGGCAAAATCCGCGATCGCCTCCTTAAAATTGAAGATATTCACAGAGGACTCCCCGCCTTCCAATTACCTGGACAACGGTAAATTAAAAGGGGTGTCGGTTGAAATTGTGCGTGAGATCTTGCGCCGGCTCAAATTACCGGACAATATCCAGACCGTGCCCTGGGCCCGGGGCTACACCCTGGCAATGACCCAATCAAACGTCGCGTTGTTTTCTACCACCCGCCTGCCGCAGCGCGAAAAATTGTTCAAATGGGTGGGGCCGCTTTATTCTCAGATCTGGGGTTTTTACGCCCGAAAAGATTCGGCTATTCAAATCAGTTCCCTGGAAGATGCCAAAACCGTATCCCGCATCGGCACCTATCACAAAGATGCCAAGGAACAGTACCTGCTGGCAAATGGATTTCGAAATTTGGTCAGCACCAACAAAAACCTCAGCAACATCCGGCATATCATGGACGGAACCATCGACCTGTGGGTCAGTTCCAATTTCAACATGCCGTATCTGGCCAGACAGGCCGGCATAGACCCCGATCAGCTGAAGCTGATCTTTCCTTTTAAACGAGTTGAAAATTACATCGCTTTTTCGATTCAGAGCGCTGACTCCCTGGTAAACCTGTGGCAGCAAATCCTGGATGAAATCAAAGAGGACGGGACTTATAACCGGGTGTGTACCGAATAAACCTCAACGTTGCATAAACAACATGGCAAAGAGATGCGAATGGTCCGTTATTATACCCGATATCATAGAAAAAGCACCATTTTGAGGATACCCCCTTTGGTGAATTCAAAGGAAAAATGGTAGAAAAATCGACCCAACATACATCCCGCAGGATGATACGGCTTTTCGCACGGCGGTCACTTTCCAAAGAACTGGCGATCAGTCTTATTCTGCTTTTAATTTTGTTTGAGGGCCTTTTGCTGGCCTATGTTTACAGCCGGCAGTCGCGATTTCTGCAGCAGGAGCTTGAAAAAAAGGCGGACGATTACGCGGAAAAACTTAGCGAAGTACTGGTGGTGCCGCTCTGGGATTACGATGATGAGCAGATCGGCAAAATCGGCCTATCCTTCCTGCAAAGCGATGTGATCGACGAGGTTCACATAAAAGACGCAGGGGGCAAAACGCTCTTCATGGTCACCGGCAGGCAGGACGCCCAAGGGCTTCTCAGCCGCAGTGTGGCGATCACTTACAAGGATCAGTTAATCGGCTATGCCGATCTGGTCTTCTCCCTGGGTGCAATTAATGAAGACCTGGCCTGGCTGCGCAACACCATTCTTCTAATCCTGATCATATCCCTGATCGTGATCTTTGTTACCGCCACAATCCTGCTGCGCGTTTTTATGCGCAAACCACTCAACATTCTCCAAAAAGGCATCGATCGGGTCGCCCAGGGAGACTATGATTACAGGTTTGATGAGATTCACCACATCGAGCTTACCGGTATTGCCGGCCGAATTAAAGAAATGGCGGCTGATATCCAGGCCCGGGAAATCTCCCTGCAGGACGAAGTCACCGTACGCAAACATGCCGAAGAAAAAATCCGCGAAAGTGAGGCCCAAAGCCGTGCCCTGCTCGATGCCATGCCGGACATGATGTTTCAGCTGGATCGCAAGGGCTATTTTCTGAAATATCACGGCACCCAGCAGGATCTGCATCTGCCACCGGATACTTTTCTGGGCAAAAAAATCGATGATGTATTGCCGGCGCATCTCGCCCAATTGCAGCATGCCAAAGCCGAACAGGCCCTGAGAACCAGGCAACTTCAAATTTTCGAATATGATTTGCTCATCAACGACAAAAAGACCTATTTTGAATGTCGCATGGTGGCCATCTCCGATGAAACCATCATGGCGGTTGTACGCAACATTACTGAAAGCAAGCAGGCCGCCACCGATAAATCCAGGCTCGAAGAGCAGCTGCGCAAGGCCCAGAAGATGGAGGCGATCGGAACGCTGGCCGGCGGCGTGGCCCACGATTTGAACAATGTGCTGTCCGGCTTGATCAGGTACCCGGAGTTGATTTTGATGGATCTTCCCGCCGACAGCTCGTTGAAGTCCTCCATTCTGGCAATCAAAAAATCGGGAGAAAAAGCGGCCAATATTGTCCAGGACATGTTAACCCTGGCCCGCAGAGGAGTGGCCGTATCGGAGGTGGTCAACCTCAATGATATAATCACGGACTATCTAAGAAGCCCTGAATATGAAAAACTGAAACAAACCCACTTCGATTTAACGCTTGAAGTCAGCCTTGAGCCCGAACTTCTGGGAATCACAGGATCTCCCGTCCACCTGTCCAAAACGGTCATGAATCTGGTCTCCAATGCTGCCGAAGCCCTGGTCGATGGCGGGAGAATTTCTATCTCAAGTGAGAACCGCTATATCGACAAACCGATCAGCGGCTATGACGACATCCAAGAGGGTGATTACGTCACTCTGACAGTCAGTGATACCGGCATCGGTATAGCGGCCCAAGAAATCGAGAGAATTTTTGAGCCGTTTTACACCAAGAAGACCATGGGAAGAAGCGGAACCGGCCTGGGGATGGCGGTTGTATGGGGAACGGTCAAAGACCACATGGGATATATAGATGTTCAAAGCACGGAAGGAAAGGGAACCAAATTCTTTATCTACCTGCCGGCCTGCAGACATCCTTTAACCCGTAAAGAGACCCGGCGCTCCATAGAAGATTACAGGGGCAAGGGAGAGTTTTTGCTGATTGTAGATGATATAAAAGATCAGCGGGACATTGCCACAGGTATTCTAACCAAGCTGGGCTACCGGGTAGAATCCGTTTCCAGCGGAGAAGCGGCCGTTGACTACCTGAAAACCCGGACGGCCGATCTTCTCATTTTGGACATGATCATGGATCCCGGCATCGACGGGCTTGAGACCTACAGGCGCATTCTTGAACTTCATCCGGCCCAAAAGGCCATCATTGCCAGTGGCTATTCAGAATCAGAACGGGTCAAGGAGGCCCAGAAACTGGGCGCCGGTGCCTATGTCAAAAAGCCGTATTTGATGGAAAAAATGGCGGTTGCCGTCAGGGAAGAACTGGACAAGTAATGGAAGTTAATACCCTAATTGAGCCAAAAAGCGCTCGATTAGGTGTTAATTGTTATTGGTTAATCGAATGGATTTTATCTCCGAATCAATCTCTCTCCAACAAATAACAATTAACTATTAACAAATAACATTCATCCTTCCCGTGTGACTAGAACGGTAACCTTCAGCCGCTTGAGGCCGAATCGCAGGGCCTTTTTTTTCTCATTCTTTTTCATGGCGATATCCACCCGGTCGGTATAACGCTTATTCATGCGGTCGGTGACGGTGCAGACGCCATACTGGGCGATATAAAGCAAAGTCCCGAACGGTACGAAGTTCGCAGCGCATCTTTTCGATCCGGTATCCAGGGCCGCACAGATATCTTCACCGTTGGCCGATTCACAGGGATCGCCGTAGTTCTGATCAGGATCGCCGACATTGTAAGCGGTCACCTCACGCAAACCATTCGCCAGCGTAAATTTTTCTTCAACCCCGTTTATGGATTGACGGCGGTGCAGCTGACCCCATTTTCCGGCTGCGAAATCACTGCTTGACCTTTTATGTTTTAACAGGCGGGTGCGATCGGTATCAAAGTCCGGCCTGTCAATTGCGCCCGGGGAACGGTTCGGTTGCCGGGCCCTGCTATCTGTCAGGCTTTGATGCCGATTAATTTTGGTCTTGATTGATTTTACCGGAGATCCATGCGGATCATCGGTGGCGACATAGGCAATTCCAAAAATCAGCCCGAAAGCCATGATATGTATGGCTAAAAATATTTTAATTGTTACTCCCCCCTCCGACATTTTTTTGATCCCTGTACAATAATAATTTTTCCCCGGTTGTAAAGGCCTGCCGGAAAATTTAATATTGTCGGCCGTATTTGCCGCCGGCTGTCATCTGATTGACGGATAATTCTGCCGGTTTAACGATCTGTTTTTAGCAATTCGAATGTAACTCTCTGAAAATATTTACTAAAAAGGTTGCCATTGTTGTTGGCATCCACTTTGCATTTTATACCCATTAACATGCCCTTAATCTAAATTGAGCGCTTTTTTCGATCCTCCGGTGGCGGATCCGCCTGGAGGATTCAAGCCCTTGAGGGCGGGGATAAACCCCGCCCGTTTATTTGCATGATTAAATAAGAGTTTTCACCAGGGCAATCGCTCAGTTCATGTTTGACTTATTGAACGGAAGTAGGAGTTGAAGATGATTAAAATTCTATACATGGCACTGCTTTTCTCGGCCCTTATTCTTTCCATGGGCGCTCTTTGGCTGGCGGTTAAAGAGTTGTTGTCAGACTAACTAGTGTCCATCCATTTTTACAATTTTTCACACTTCATTTTTACTTTATTTAAATTACAGGTTGAAAACCCTTAATATTTTTGTAAAAATGGTAATATTGTACAAATTTTGGGTGGTGGATTGCGGCTTTGCTCAGGGAGAAAAATTATTCCGCCCGGTGGTGGACGAATAACCGGAAGATTGGAGCACGGATGATGTTCAAAGAAAACAAGATTAAAGAGCGATTAAAAAAACTGGAACAGCACCTGAAACATGAAAATCCGATCCTCTCTGAAGTTGTTCAAAACTTTCGCGAACTGGATCGAATCAGCCGCAAATTGGGCTTTTTGCAGCGCGAGGAATCCCACGCCACCCGGACCCCCTGGTGGCCGCTTATCTCAATTTTAGGTATCTATTCAGCGGGCAAATCCACCTTCCTTAACAATTTCCTGCAGTACGATCTGCAGGACGTGGGTATACAGGCGGTCGATGACAAATTCAGCGTGATTTGTTTTACCAACGACGACAAGGAACGGGTGCTGCCTGGTCTGGCGCTGGATGCCGACCCACGCTTCCCGTTGTATAAAATCAGCCGGGCCATAGAAGAAGTTGCCGTTGGCGCGGGTGAGCATATTGACGCTTACCTGCAACTAAAAACCTGCCCCAGCGAAATGCTGCGAGGCAAGATCTTCATCGATTCCCCCGGCTTCGATGCCGATGCCCAGCGGACCTCCACCTTACGAATTACGGATCACATCATTGATCTGTCGGACCTTGTTCTGGTTTTTTTCGATGCCCGGCACCCGGAAACCGGTTCGATGCGCGATACGCTTGAGCACCTGGTAAAGACCACGGTTAACCGGCGGGATTCCAACAAGTTTTTGTACATTCTGAACCAGATCGATGTGACCGCCAATGAGGACAACCTGGAGGAAGTGTTTGCCGCCTGGCAACGGGCTCTGGCCCAATATGGTCTGACGGCGGGCAAGTCCTACGCCATCTACAGCAAGGATTCGTCAATTCCCTTTGAAAACGAAGATGTACGGGTGCGCTTCGAGGGCAAGCGCCAAGCCGACACGGGTGCCATTTACAGTCGCATTCAACAGGTGGGGGTTGAACGCGCCTACCGGATTGTGGGCATGCTGGAGCAAACCGCGCAGATGTTAAAGCAGGATGTTGTCTCCCTCCTGCAGCGGTTTATCGAACGCTGGCGACGCAAGGTGCTCTGGCTGGAAGGGGCGATTCTGGCCGGCCTGGTGGCGGCCTTTCTGGCGCTGACCATCTGGGGAGGTTACTGGGAGGGGCTGTCGCTGAACCTGCCGTTGTTGGATCTGGTAACGCGAAACAATTATACTAAATTGGGTGCTCTGGCTATATTGATCGCCGTAGCGGGATATGGGCACTTTAGCATCCGGCGCTGGGTGGCCGGCAAGGTCAAAAAGAAATTGCTGGCAGAGATAAAAGACCCGGATCTGCTTCCCAACTACCAACGGGCTTTGCACAAAAACAGCCGTTGGTGGCGAAGTCTTTTTTTTCCTAATCCGGCGGGCTGGGGACGGCGCACAGCGGCCGGCCTGGCAAAAGTGGTGGAAGACAGCAACGCTTATATCCAAAAACTCAATGATGAGTACACCAACCCCTCCGGAGAAGAAAAAAACGAACTGTCGATTGAGGAACTGGCGGCGGGAGATCAAAAGCGTCCAAATCTCGGCCGGATTGAGTCCGAAAACACCCTGCGCGTTGACACCGGCCCGGGGAATAGGCTCATAAGCGCTAACAGGAAGGACTAAAAAAAATTAAAACAATTGAGATCCCCCCGGATGAGGCTGTTTTCCGGCTGGATGGAAATGGCTGCTGGCACAACGCCGATGGTAAATTCAAACATAAAAAAATCATCGATTACTTTCATTCCAGCATTAAACGGGACCAGCAGGGCTACCACCTGTACCAGGCCCATGAAAACTCTATTGAAAAGGTTTATTTTCATTATGAAGATAAAGCCCTGTTTGTTTTTGATGTCATCGAGGGCAACGACATCATGCTGGTGTTGAACACCAAAAAGCGGATTAAGTTAAAACCGAGAAAGCTATTTATTGAAAATGACAGTCTTTACATGCACATAGGCGATGAGATCATTAAATTTGCCGAACAGGGTTTAATGAAGATCGCATCGTTTTTGGAAGAAGAAGGTGATTTGCTGTTTATCCGATCCAAAAACAGGCGCTACCGGATAGCCGCTTTGGGAGAAGAGGGGGAAATTTCATGAGTATAAGAGATATATTTTCTTCGTTTACCAACATGAATACAGAGCAGCTTCAATCCTTCATCAACGCCAACAAAGAGGGCAATTTTGTATTGCTGGATGTACGTCAGCCCTCAGAATATGAAAGCGCACGGATCCCCGGAAGCCAGTTGATGCCGCTTCCGACCTTAAACGAGCGACTGCAGGAATTGGATCCTGAAAAACCGGTTATTGCCTATTGAGCGGCCGGCAGACGCAGCCGTGCCGCTGCGCAAATTTTAACCGGCAGGGGGTTCAAACAGGTATACAACTTAAAAGGCGGCATCGCTGCCTGGCAGGGTCAGGCGGCCGCAGGACCGGAAGAAATGGGGATGATGCTTTTAAAAGGCGATGAAACCCCTCAGGATATCATCTGCCTGGCCTATGGTCTGGAAGAAGGGTTGCGGAAATTTTATGCCGCATCAACCAAAATGGCCATCGAAGCTGAAGTTATCAAGGTCCTTTCCAAGCTGGCTGAAATTGAAGTCCGACATAAGCAAAAATTATTTGACCTGTATAAAACCATTGATTCCGCTGATACGGCCATCGAAAACTTTGAAGACACCGTCAGCTCCGAACTAATGGAAGGCGGGTTTGACCCTGACAAACTGCTGGAAGAAAGTACGGGGACCTTTAAAAATGCGTCAGAAGTGCTTAACTTCGCAATGATGCTGGAGGCTCAGGGTATGGATCTGTACATGCGTTATGCCGAAAAAAGTCAGGATCCCCGGGTCAAGGAGGTCTTTTTCATAATGGCCGATGATGAAAAAGCCCATTTAAACAGTCTCGGAAATCTCCTGGAAAATATTTGAGAGGTCGGGGAGTTTTTCAAACTTCGGCCTGTCCGCCCGGGGAATAGCCCGTGCGAGCCACAACAATACAAATGAAATTTTACGTCTACTTCGACCCCTACGGTCACGCCCGGCAGATTATCAGCGAGCAGGAGCTGGCCGAAACTTACAACAATCAAACCGGTGAATTTTTGGCCGCCGTGTGTCAGGGACAACCGGATGCAGAAAAGGCTCATCGCACCGGCCATGTGGGAACCCTGACGTTTGATAATGAAAAGGACTTAAACGATTATCTGGCAGAACTCGGAGAAGAAATAGAAGGATTTTACGGGTGCCGATCTGAAAGCCGCCCCTATAATTTTTAAGCCATGAAAATACAGCAATACGAAAAAATGGAATCCATGTTCCATCTGATCGAGCATGACTGGCAGGACATTGATCCGCTGGAACTGGTCATTTATCAACTGGCCCGGGGTAACACCTTTAACATGCGGGTCATCGGCCTTGAAGGCCTCAAACGTTTCAAAGAAGCCAATCCGGAATGTGCAATTACTCTCAAGCCCAATCATCTCAGTGAAGCCGACTTCATTCTGCTCGCTATCCTGTTTAGAGAAAATGGGATGAAAGTGCTGATAGAAGGTGGTTCAAATCTGTTTATCGACGACATCGATATTTTCAGAGACTTGTTGCCCGGATATATTTTGGAGGACCTTAAAAGCTTCGCCGACAAACACCAAATGAGTATTGCGCGCTATTTATCAACCCGGGGCGCGTTTAAAGTCTTTCGCGAACCGCAGAAAGTCACTCAACCGGATGGCAGCGAAATAGACATGGGACGCAAAGAAATTATTTCTTTAACCCGGGCCTACCGCTACCACCTGGTCAAGGAAAAGGAAATGTATGTCACGTTTCCGGGTTTTTCCACCATTAAACTGGGTTTACTTGAACTGTTGAAAAAAGACGGTACCAAAACCGGCCGAAGCTATACTGGAAAAATCGACGGGTTTCATCACCTGCCCCTTCAAATAGATATCGAAGCAGCGTTGTACTCCAATGTCGACGTCTATGTGGTCCCGGTGAACATTGCCTATGAGCGCGTTTTAGAAGATGAGCATTTTGCCGAGTTGGCCCGGCTCTATGAAAACGGAAAAAATAAGCGCGACATCTACTTAAAGGATCTGGGCTATATTGTTAAAGAATTCTACAGTGACAAAAGAAAGGCCAACCTATCCCTAAAATTCGGTGAACCTAACAAAATTGAGACCTCTGATCTAAAAGACACCTTTGCGGGGCGGAAGATAAAAGGCGCCGCCCACAAGTATGCGGAAGACCTATTTGACAACATGCTCGCGATGCAGCCCATATTCGCGGCCAATATTTATTTTTCGGCTTTTAATGAAAACTTCAACCGAACGCCGCTGCGGGTAATGAAAGAGAAGATCGACGATATTAGAGATTATCTTAGAACACTGGTGTGGGGCAAGGACAAGCGACGGGTCGATCTGCATTATGTATTGGGCTACAACCACCACATCATATCGGCCGATGAAATTATTAATCGATCGTTTCAGATCTTCAGCCGGCCGAACAGACACATTACCGCTATTGATGGGGATATGTTTGTTGTCTACAACCGGGAGGTTGCCCAACAGTACAAAAACCATACCGCCCATTTCTTTGAAAACATGCGCTAAC
>JAUVTR010000229.1 GCA_030601425.1 Desulfobacterales bacterium | reverse complement strand
CTTCGGAGACCACTTCTAAAGTGACTTTATCGGTTTCGATGACAAAAAGCGGCTCGTCTTTTTGAACCCTGTCGCCATCGCTTTTGAACCATTGGGCGAGTAAAGCTTCTGTTACCGATTCGCCCACGCTGGGAACCTTTATCTCGACTATCATAGTACTTCCTAAAATATCCTTAGTTAAAGTAGTTTAATAAATAAGTAAAGAACATCTAATTGAATATCGAATATCGAATCCGCCGCTGGCGTCTGGCTTCTAATCACTGGTTACTCGCTGCCTATCAGGTTTCAGGTTTCGGGTGTCAGGTGTCAGAAGTATTATTGGACGGCACCCGAGTACGAGAACGAGGACGAGGACGAGTAAAATGAGGAGAATAAAATATCGTCCTCGTCCTCGTACTCGAAAACCGACTGACACCGAATCCGCCTCCGGCGGAACACCTGACACCTATTTGAGGCCAGCAACCAGAGGCCAGTGACCAGCAGCCAGACGCCAGTAGCCGACAGGCCGGAATTACCCGGCGGCGGCTTTGCCTTTGCTGATGGCAGGCGGTCCGATGGCCTGTTCCACGATTGCCTGTTGCTCTAATTTACTTAAACCGGGAAAGCCGGTTGCCGGGCTGGAAGCCGCTTTTCTACCGATATAGGCGAACGACTTGCCGGAAACTGCGTTTAAGCGCGGCTGTACAAACTGCCACCCACCCATGTTCTGCGGTTCCTCCTGGACCCAGAACCATTTTTTGGCCTGGCGATATTTTTGGATGAGCTTTATTGCCTGTGATTCCGGAAATGGATAGAACTGTTCCAGCCGAACAATTGCAATACCTGTCTTTTTTGATTCGTTGCGGCTTTGAAACAGTTCGTAAAAGATCTTTCCGCTGCATACCAAAACAGTTGTCGCCTGTTTGGAGCCACCGGGATCATCCAGAATGGGCTGGAAATTGCCCGCAGATAGGTCTTCAATTTTCGAAACCGCCTGGGGGTGGCGCAGCAGGCTTTTGGGCGTCATGATCACCAGGGGCTTGCGAAAGCTAGTTTTGACCTGGCGCCGCAACAAATGAAAATATTGGGCCGGTGTGGTCGGATTGCATACCTGGAGGTTGTCATCGGCACACAACAGCAAAAACCGCTCAAACCGGGCACTGGAGTGCTCAGGCCCCATGCCTTCATAACCGTGGGGCAGCAGCAAAACCAGGCCGCTGAGACGCTGCCACTTGGTTTCACCGCTGGCAATAAACAGGTCAATCACCGCCTGGGCATTATTGACGAAATCGCCGAACTGGGCCTCCCAGAGAACCAGGCTGTTGGGCTGAGCCAGAGAATAGCCGTATTCAAAACCGAGTGCGCCGGCCTCAGACAAAAGGCTGTCATAAACATAAAAAGTGCCCTGTTCGGCATTAAGTGTGTTTAAGGGGACGTGGCGTTTTTCATTCTGGATGTCGACCAGCGTGCTATGGCGCTGGCTGAACGTACCGCGGCCGCTATCCTGGCCACTCAGACGGACGGAAAAACCTTCTTTCAGCAGAGATGCAAAGGCCAGCGCTTCGGCATTGGCCCAGTCAATTCCATCACCACGTTCGACTGCATCCAAACGTTTTTTTAATAACCGTTGCAATTTCGGGTTAATGGCAAAATCGCTTGTAACCGTATTTAATTGTCTGGCCAGCGAAGTCAGGACATCTTTAGCAACGCCCGACGATACCGGATCGTGGGAGTAAGTTGCACTAACGTCTTGCCACTCTTCATAGAAACTGGACTCGGGAAACGGGCATTCACTGCCGTGGACACTCGCGTAGGCCTGTTCCAATTGAGCGTTGATGTTTTCTGCTGTCTTATCGAGTTCATCCTGACGGACAATACCTTCGGATATCAATTGATCTGCGTAAAGCTGATGCAACGAGGGCCTCTGGCGGATGCGGTCATACATCTGAGGTTGTGTAAAATAGGGCTCATCGCCTTCATTATGCCCGTAGCGGCGGTAGCAGACCAGATCGATCACGACGTCCTTTGCAAACTCCCGGCGGTAGTCGGCAGCCAGCTGGATAGCATGCACGACGGCTTCCGGGCTTTCCCCATGCACATGAAAGATGGGTACCATCAGCATCTTGGCAATATCGGTCGAGTATCGGGTGGAGCGCGCATGTTCAGGAAGGGTTGTGTAACCGATTTGATTGTTGATAACGATATGAATCGTGCCGCCGGTTTTATATCCATCCAGCTGCGACATGTTTAACGTTTCAGCGACAATACCCTGTCCGGCAAAAGCGGCATCGCCGTGGATTAAAAGCGGCAGGACCTGCGCACCGCTGTTATCTCCGATGAGTTCCTGCCGGGCGCGGGTAAATCCTTCCACCACCGGGTCAACCGCTTCGAGATGACTCGGGTTGTTCATTAAATACATGCGCAGCTCTTGATTATTAACGGTTTTGAGGTCGGCTAAATAGCCGTTGTGGTATTTTACATCCCCGGCGCCAACGACCTCTTCGGGATTGTAACAGCTTTCAAACTCGCTGAATATATCTTCATAGGGCCTCTGAAGTATGTTGGCCTGAACATTTAGGCGGCCGCGGTGAGCCATACCTAAAATGATCTCTTGGCCGCCGTGTTGGGCCGTATTTTCAATTAAAAAATCCAGCGCCGCAATCAGGGCATCGCCTCCTTCCAGGGAAAATCGCGTTACCCCGATGTATTTTTTATTCAAAAACTGTTCAAAAAGAGCAGCTCTTACAAGGCTGTTTAATGTGCGCTGTTTGGCAGCCGGCTCTAACGTGGGCCGGTTGCGAATCGGTTCCATGCGGTCCAGCAGCCAGCGGCGCTCGGATGGATCCTGCAGGTGCATGAATTCCACCCCGATGGAGCGGCAGTAGGTCTCTTTGAGCGCCTGAATAATTTCTTTTAGCGGGGCGTGCCGGTCGGTTGCAAAGCGACGGGTAAAAAATTCGCGGTCCAGATCTTGCGAGGTTAAATTAAATGCCTCCAGCGATAGCAGGGAATGCTCGGTGGGGCAAGCCGCCAAAGGATCCAGGCAGGCCAGCAGATGCCCAAGATCCCGGTATCGATAAATAAGCGATTCAACCCTGGATTGCCTTAACAGCTGTTCTTCATCAAAGCCTTCAACAGCTTCAGGTGCACCGGAGGCCGCTAACTCAAAGCCTTCGAAAAAAAAGCGCCAGTCTCTGGAAACACTGGTAGGATCGGCTTTCCAGCGTTTGTATTGCTCTTCGATGAATTCGGCATTCCAGGCAACTGCTAGATCCATGCTCACATTACCTTTTTCCATTAACCACGAAGAACACGAAGATAAACCAAGATCAGATAATTTTTGTATGCGTTTTTCTATCCCTTCGTGATCTTCGTGGTGGACTTTTATAATGTGTAACTGTTTTTGGCGTTATGTATAATTATAGCAATGAAAGTTTCTATGGAACTGTCATTTAAAATGAAGATAATCATGCGTTTGCTACAAATCGATCATATGGAAAAGACATTTGAGTGTCAATTCCTATTTGATTTGTAAGCGGGCACGCATATATTATAGATATCTTAGCGTTAAAATGCTATGCTAGAGCTATTCAGGCCTCAATTCATTTGCCGCTTTAAACCAAAAAAGAGATCCTGGTTATCCATCTGGCTAACATGCTGACCCGTACTATCGGTTACAGTCTTTTTGAGGATGAAGTGGATTTCAACGAACTGGATTCGGCAAAATTTCTGGAAATGGATCCGGATACGCTAAGCGGAATTGGAGAAGAAATAAAAACGATTATCCAGCATGTTGCCCATTTATTCTAGAACTTCATCTCGAAAAGACCAATGTCGAGGACGAGGAGGAGTACGAGGACGAATACGAGTTTAGGATACGTTCCTCCCGCTTCGTACTCGTCGTCGTCCTCGTTCTCGCTACCTAAGCCCAATAGTTTGTCTCCGACGGATTGTGGGCTTCCATCTCTGACAGATTAAAACGGTCCTTCCTCTTTTTGTGTTTATTCGGTCTGAAGATCCCTTCGTGGTAGCCTGCCGTCTATCCATACCTGCAAATGGCCTTATTTTATCTATAAAAAACCTGTTCACCGTATGGGCCTTGCCGTTTAACCTTGTCAAAGCCGCCTTGCCGTCTTAATTTATTTATCTTGAAGGGTGTTTTACCACCTGAATTTTGCACGAGCCCTATTGAATCCCCTACGGGGGCCGCGAAGCGGCATTCAACAGGGCGAGTCGGAGGCTTTCATATTCTCATTAATTTTCATGCAAGATTCAGATACCAACAAATTGAGGCGAGGTGCACCGGTGAAACAAATTGCGTTAAGCGGAATTAAGCCGACCGGCACACTGCACATCGGAAATTATCTGGGGATGATCAAACCCGCGTTTGACCTGATCGAAAATTTTCAAACCCTGTACTTTGTGGCCGACTATCATGCCCTGACAACTCTTAAGGGCAAAGATACCTTAAATCATAATGTGTACGATGTTGTCGCTACTTTGCTGGCGCTGGGGCTGGATCCTCAGAAGGTAATCTTTTTCCGGCAATCTGATATCCCGGAGATCTTTGAATTTACCTGGATTCTAAACTGCTTCACGGCAAAAGGATTGCTCAACCGGGCGCATGCTTACAAAGCTGTGGCGGATGCCAATCTCAGCGTCGGAAAACAGCCGGATGCCGATGTCAATGCGGGTCTGTATAATTACCCGGTTTTAATGGCCGCCGACATTTTGCTCTACGGCTCCCATTTCGTGCCCGTCGGTCAGGATCAAAGACAGCATGTTGAAATTGCCCGCGATATTGCCCTTGCCGTAAACAATACTTGCGGGGAGGTGTTGACGGTACCCGAACCGCTTATCCAGGAAACGGTGATGACCATCCCCGGTATCGATGGCCGCAAAATGAGCAAAAATTACAATAACACCATTCCGATTTTTGCCGATGCGAAAGCCCTGCGAAAACAGGTGATGCGAATCGTGACGGATTCCAGGCGCCCGGAGGATCCGAAAAATCCGGATGAATGCAATGTGTTTAACATATTCAAATATTTTGCTCCACCGCAGACCATCGATTCCAGGCGCAATGCCTATCTCAGCGGGGAACTGGCCTACAGTGAAATCAAGCAGGAACTTTATGAATTGCTTAATGAATTTTTCGGCAGCCGCAGAGACACCTACACTAAATTGCTGGATGATAAAAATCACCTGGACCGTATTTTAAACGAAGGTGCTGACAAGGCCCGGGCGATAGCCGGGCCGGTGCTTGAAAGCATGCGCCGGGCCGTCGGGATCAGACGTTGATGTCGTCACTGATGGTGCTCCCAATTATGATGGTTCTTTTAGTGATATATTCATGTAGGTACCTTGGTAAAATAGGTTTCAGGTTTCGGGTGTCAGGTGTCAGGGGTCATACGACAGAAGACAGATGGTAAAAACTGTAGCATGTATCATCCTATCTCACTACTGTTATCCGTCCCCGGTCATCTGTTTACTGACACCCGAACACTGACACCTGACACCATTATAATATTTACAAGAATAAAAAGCTATTCCTTCTGTAATGAGGTTGTGATAAAAGGAAAATGATCATGATTGATAAAAAAGAACTTTGCGAAAAGATTATCGCATTGTATCCGGATATCGGCGAATGTGGTATCGATGTCAACGTTGAATTTGATAAGGATCAAAACACCTGGGTGGTGGCTTTGAAAAAGGACAAGCATGAGCTGAAAACCTTCCTGGAAGATGGGGATGCTGAAAATTGCATGGAAGGCAAACAGTGTGTCAGCCTCGGCATTGAAATCGCTCAGCTTAAAGCCAATATTGAACGAATGCCGGCCAGATAAGCTATCTCAAAATTAGCAATTCATCTTCGAAGACAGATAAAAAAGTTCCAAAGGTGCTGTAAAGTTAGAAGTGCCTAAAATGCCTAAAATGAGCTAAAATGCCTAAAGTTGAGGAATTCTACCCGTCGAGAGCCTCAGGGTCTAATGACTCGGTCGAACGATCATATCTACAATAAACGATGGAGCGCAGCGAGACCATA
>JAUVTR010000075.1 GCA_030601425.1 Desulfobacterales bacterium | reverse complement strand
ATATACAACATCCTTTCTTTCGTTGACTTCGCCGAGTTCGGTTGTTATTGTAATTTTTATGGAATCAGGAAGTATTGTTGAATACATAGACCGCCAGAAAATTATGTGTGCAGTCGTTCTTGAAGTCAAGAACCAGCGGCTACGGTTGTTAACTGAAAACAATCGAGAGGTCAACCTTTCACACAGACGTTTGTTGCACAAAGATAAAACACGCCTTGATCTCACTCTAGGCCGGGATCAGATGGTCGATGCACTTAAACAGATTGTTCAGAAGCGTCAGGAATTGATCAAAAATATCGATATCAAGGATTTGTGGGAAGTCCTGAATTCAGAACAGAATTGGATCGACCTGGCGACCATGACCGAATTCTGTTTTCCGGACAGCCCTTCAGGGGATCATGAATCCGCTGTAATGCGCGCATTATTTAATGATCGGCTTTATTTTAAATTCAATCCGGATGGATTCTTCCCCAATTCCGAAAAGCAGGTGGAACAGCTCGCCGCTCAGCGGGAAATGGGGGAACGTAAAAACAAGCTCATTGAAACCGGGGGCACCTGGCTCAAAAGGATGCTGAATTCCGCCGGATCCGCTGATCTTCAATTGCTGCCCGATGAAATCCGCCAATCGATTGAAATTCTGAAATCTTACTACCTTTTTCAAAAAGATAGCAAAGATTATGAGATTGCCAGGACCATGACCGCCAGAGCCGGAGTTGAAAGTACCCAGGATATTTTTCGGGTCCTTGTAAAACTGGGCATATTTGATGAAGATGAAAACATCGAATTGCGTCGCTGCGATGTGTCCCCTGATTTTGCGGAAAACGTTCTGGCCACTGCGGCGCAAATTGTCAGCTCAAATTCAACGGACTCAGTGGATGGCTCCCGCAAAGACTTGACCCACATGCCTTTAATGACCATAGATGGTCAGGGGACTTTAGATTTTGATGATGCCATTAGCATTGAGGAAATGGGTGATTCATTTCGGCTGGGTGTCCATATTGTCGATGTGGGCCACTTTATTCAAAAAAACGACGTTGTTGATCAGGAGGCCCTTTTGCGCGGCAGTTCTATTTATATGCCGGATCAAAAGATTTCCATGTTGCCGCCTGTTCTGGCCGAAGGCCACTGCAGCCTGAAAGCCGGAGAGTTGCGACCGGCCATCAGTATTATGATTAATCTGAGTCCGATGGCTGAGATTGTGGATTATGAAATTTTTCAGAGCCTGATCAAAATCGAGCACCAATTCACCTACTATGATGTCAATATTAATGCCGATGAAAATCGAAATATGCGCATTCTGCGAGATATTGCCGAAAAATTTCGCAAGAAAAGACTGGATGACGGAGCCATTCAAATCACGATCCCGGAAATTAGTGTCTGGGTCAATGAAAATCGGGAAGTGTCCATCAATAAAATCAATCGCGAAAGCCCCGGCAGGATGCTGGTTTCCGAGCTCATGATCATGGCGAACTGGTTGATGGCGAAATATCTAAAAGATCGCCAGATGCCCGCCATATTCAGATCGCAACCCAGACCCCGGGAACGGTTATACAAAAATCATGAGGGCACGCTGTTTCAAAACTGGATGCAACGCCGGTTATTGAGCCGTTTCGTTTTAAGCGCCAGACCCGAATGGCATTCAGGTCTGGGCCTGGACGCATATGTTACCGCTACGTCACCCATTCGGAAATATTCCGATTTGGTCACCCAGCGACAGATTAGAGCCTCGCTGGGGCTGGAAAGTGCTTACACAGGCGATCAGATCGATGAAATCATTCAATCCCTTGAACTGCCGATGAGCCATGTTGGCAGATTTCAATACACCCGGCATCGGTATTGGCTGCTCAAATATCTTGAAAGTCAAATTGGACAAAAGGAAGAAGCCATCGTACTGAATCGGACCCGTAGAAATTACCAGATCCTTTTAACCCAGTACATGCTCGAGTGCGACCTGCCGATATCAAGCGGCATCGAATTAAAGCCGGAAGATTTAATACAGATTACCGTTCAGCGGGTTAATGCCATGAAGGATGTACTGCAAGTCGCAATCGGCTGATAATTTCCCGTTCTAAATGGCCCTTTTTTCGCTGGGCTGCGTTCTCCGCGGGTTTCTCGCCTGCAACGTACTATAAGTACGCCTTGGCGGAAACCCTTGTGCGGCCTTACCCACCAAAAAAATTGCTCATTTATGAACGGGAAATTAACTTCTATTATTAACTATTTGACGGATATGACCGTTCCGCTGGTGATCATTTTGAGTTCGTCCGGAGTCAATTTGAAAACGGCGTGAGGTGTCCCGGCGGCTGCCCAGATTTCTTCATACTGCAACAGATCTTCATCGATAAAAATCGTCAGTGGGTGCTGGTGACCGACCGGTGGGACACCGCCAATGGCAAAACCGGTCATCTCACGGACAAATTCTGCATTTGCCATTTTTACGGGTTCAGATATTTGCTGACCGAGTACTTTTTCATTTACGCGATTGGCACCACTGGCAACCACCAAAATGGGCTTGCGGGACTGTTTGCTTTTAAAAATCAGCGATTTTACAATCTGCCCCACTTCACACCCGACCGCTTGGGCGGCATCTTTTGCGGTTCGAGTCGTTTCCTGCATTTGCACAATTTCACAATTCAGGCCCTGGGCTTGCAACGCTTTCTGAACTTTTTGAGCGCTGGATTTTAATTCATCATTCATTTTTCCTCCTTCATTTTTCCTCCCTGCAGCGTAAAATACAACATAACGAAAATGGTATTAATTCCCGAAATATTTTTCTTGACTAAATAATACATAATAATTATTAATTCATATTATAAATAAATAATATTCAGGAGACCAGAGCTATGGGAATCCAGGAAAGGAAAGAAAGGGAAAAGGAAAGGCGGCGGCAACAGATTATGGTGGCCGCCAAACGAGTTTTTTCCGACAGAGGATTTAATAAATCCACTATGGAGGACATTGCTCAGGAAGCCGAACTCAGCCCGGGCACACTCTATCTATATTTTAAAAATAAAGAAGAACTCTATGCCTCTCTTTCCCTTCGGATACTCCAGTATCTTCTAATCAGAGTCGAACACGTTAATGAAGAAGAAGACTCTGGACCTGAGGAAAAATTAAAGTCTCTTGTAGATGCCATGTACGATGTTTACGAATTCGACCCGTTAATCATCATCAATATGTTTCATCTGCAATCGAGTGAAACCCTCAAGAATTTATCGCCGCAGCTCATGTCAGAAATTAAGGAATTGTCGCGCAGATCGCTTGGATCTATCGCTCAGATATTCAAAGAAGGCGTAGATAAGGGGATATTTGTTGACCGCCACCCCTTGGCTCTGGCCGACACCTTCTGGTCTCTGTTTTCCGGGGTTGTTTTGTGGCTGACCAGTAAAAAAATTATCGACGAGAAAAAGGATTATCTAAAACAGACCCTGGATGTTGCCTTTGAAATATTTACCCGCGGTTTAAGAAAGACCTAAACTTACCAGGTTGGCCGGTTGAGCCCGTTGAGCCGGTTGGACCCGTTAAAAAAGGAATACAGTCGAATTTTATTTTTTACCGGAAAACGGGCCAACGGGCTCAACCTTAAAACAGTTTTGTAATTTCATCCACTTCAAAGGCAGGCCAACTTACCAGCCTGTTTTTTCTATAAGCATTAACTCCGTGACCTCTATCCGTTACTTCTCCGATGCAGGCTATTTCAATGCCGGCATCACGAATACTTGCCATAAGTTTGTCACAACCCTCCTTGCGGCAGCATATCAAGAGACTGCCGGAGCCAATAAGCCCTAATGGATCTATATCCAGTAAGCCACTTATTTTTCGAGTTTCGGGAAAAACTGGAATTTTGTCTATGTAGATCTTGATCTTGTGGCTGCCGGCAATGCTCAACTCTTCGAGCGCAGTTGCCAACCCGCCTTCAGTTACATCATGCATGGCACTGGTTCCCATGGTTACAGCGGCAATTCTCGCTTCGGCCATGACACTGATGTTATCCAAAAACCGGCTGCATTGGTCTATTTCCTTTGCAGTCATACCCATTTTTTTTAAGCGCGCGCCAAATTCCCGGGCAATTATGGCAGTTCCTTCTACCGCAACACCTTTGGTTAAAAAGATCCGGTCGCCTTTTTCCATATTGCGTTTATCAATCAAGTCATGCTTGGACACGGTGCCTGCCATCATCCCGGCAATGACCGGTCGGGCAACGGCATCCGTGATTTCGGTGTGACCGCCACACAAAATAATACCCAATCGCTGGCAAAATACGTTGAGATCGTCGACCACATGCTGAATTTGAGACGCCGTAGTGCCGCACGGGAAAAAAAGCGTGGTCAAGAACCATTTGGGAGTAGCGCCGGAAGTGGCAATATCATTGGCATTGACCAACACGGCATATTGCCCGATGGAATCAGTAGCAAGTGTAATCGGATCAGACTTAAGAACCAAAACTTCTTTGGATTCAATATCAACGGCCGCAATATCTTCTCCAACGCCGGGGTTGATCAGAACTGTAGGGTCGCTGAAGATAAACTGATTCAGAAAATCTCGCAAAAGGTTATTCGGCAATTTTCCGGCCGGAAGCGGCGTTCCCATGCGAACGATGTCTTTTAACTCCTGGATATTTTGGATCCCAAAGTCGCGGGTTAAGGCTATGGGTTTAGATTTCCGGTGTGGGTCCACAAGGACGGTTATGGCACCGGCCCTTTGACCGGCTTGAATTTCAGAGGCGTTGGTCGTTACGATCATAAGGTTTTCAGCCGCTATGTTCATCTTTTCTGCCGCGATGTCGATTAAATTGGCTTCCGGCGCCAGCTGCAAGACCTCAGCGCGGCTGATGATTACCTCTATATCTGCCGAAGGGATGGATCTAAAACGCTGGAGAACGTGCCGGGCGGATTTCTTGCTCATGGTGCTAATAATTCCCAGCCGGAGATTTTTAGAAATTAAGAATTGGATGGTTTCCAGAAAAGCAGCATCAGGATTTAACTTTGCAACCGCCTTTAATTCCTGAGCTTCAAGATCCGAGAGGACCTGCTTTCTTTTAGCAGATTTTGGCAGGTTTTGAATATATTCAATCAGGGCGGTTTCCAACGGGCAACCGATGGCCGCCTTTAGCTTCTTTTCGGTCTGCTGGCTTTGCTGAACAATGGTTCCCGAGAAGTGAAAAAGGACCGCTTTGATATGAATTGGCCGGTTTTTCATGGTTCGTGATCAAATATGGATAAAAACAGCTCGTTACACACAAATTGTGTTTCCATGACAGAAAGCCGGTCAAATGTCAAACTTGAGTTTGCTGCTGTAGGGTTTTTCAGACAGACCGTTTGGTTGCAGTGGTAAGATTATTCAAATATCTTGAACTCAATTGGCTTTTGCAAAACCGGCTGAATAGGGAGTTGTCCGATAATTTCCGCCAATTCGGGGTCTTCATCCCCCCACCAATTTTTCGCGGCCTGAACCTTTCCCTTTTTGTCGATCACTTTTACAGCCCAGTTGCCGTTGTTTAAGATATTATTTTGCTCAATAAGAACCTTTGAATTTTCGAGTATAAATCCGCCGGAGTTATTTTCTGTAATTACGGAATCTTTTACTGCAAGCTTAGCTTTACGGGCGGCAATTCCAGTTTTGCCGGATGTTCGGATAAGACTTTTAGAAATTTCGGCCGTGCCTTCCTCCAAGACGATTCCCCAGACATTGTTTTGAAAAATACAGTTTTGTAAAAATACCGTCGAATCTGAGGCCCTCAGGCCAAATTCGGCATCGGAAATTTGCGCATACTGAATTTTATTCTGGGTGTGACTCTGATCTAAAAAAATGCCTTTCCATTTCGAATCACCTAAACTGGCAAAGCGAACCGGTTCAGCTTCCGTGCCGATGATTTGCAGTTCCCCTCTTACGATCAGCCCAAGTTTGAGAAACCAGATGACGGTGCCGGGCATTACGGTGAGTTTGGCGCCAGGTAAAACCAGCAATGCATCCTTTACAAGGTAGGGGCTCTTTGTCGCATTTAATATCGTATCTTTGGATATGACGGTGGGCAGCAATGTCGGTGCACCTATTTTTATGGGACCCAGTATGTCCACCCATTGGCTGCCGGCACTGTTTTTGGATCGGAGATATCCGATGATGCGCCCATGCGGTAGCCGGTCTTTTGGTCGGATACGATAGGCGCCTATGTAGACCCCCGGTTCTTTTTCTTTTAAGGGGAGATTTTTGATTAACGGGGGGATACTCCAGCTGGCAATTTGGTTTTTTTCACCGATCAAAACCACTTTTATCCGATCCCCGGGTCGCAGCAGTTTGGCGCTCCCGTTGTGTACCAGCGCCTGGATTCTGGGTGGCGGTTCGGTCACGCCTTCAGGATTTGGGATGGTGGCGATCATTTGCATACACAGCTCGGCGGCTGCTTGAAGGTGAGAAGCCTGCTGGTGACTGATGGCTGTTTTGACGATTGCCGCGGCCAGACCGATAGGACTTAAAGGCACCTCGCCTTCTTGCAAGCGAACACTATGCTCGAGTTCCCAGATAACCTGCTCGGAGTCGCTACGAACCATTTGTGCTTTGAGGGCGGCAGAATTATCAGCATACACCAATGCATAGGTCTTGCCTAAATCGAGAACTTCTCCGAATATAACGGCATCCACGCCCAAGAGCTGCCCCAGCTGCGTTGCCGAAACCGCCTCGCCTGCCGTAATTGACTGGTACAGGTTATTTCTCTTCAAGTTGTCGTCAATTACAAACGGTTCGAGATCCAGGTAATTTAAGGAACTAAAAAAATTGTAAAACATCTTGCGAACGATGCGGCCGGCTTCGGGGTTGGTTGTTTTGTTGACAAACGGAATTATCGCCACTTTGTACGGGAGTTGCTGCTCCTCAAGCACCGTGGGAGCCGGTGGCGGTAACAGCATATCTTTTATGGCACAGGAGGTCGCCCCCATTGTCAAACAGATAATTATCGATATTGAAATAACTGCATTTTTCATTTTCATAGGATTTAGCAAATTTTGTGTGGATCCGGTATGTATAAACTTAGTTCGCTTCGCTCACAATTGGAATGATGGAAAGATAGAATACTGGGCACGCAGTGAAGCTTTAGCGCTATATTGGGTCTTTTTTGCATCGCATTGAAAAATATCATGATTCATGAGATAAACCCATCATGGTTCGAAAAAACATCAACCGAGGTTTTAAAAAGCTCAGGGTTTGGCAAGACGCCACTGCCCTTTATGTTTTGACCATTATTCCAAAATTCCAACATTCCATTATTCCATGTAGACGGCATAAAGACAACTGTCGTTAAAAACTTCATGATTTCAAAATATTATAGAAATTTCGAGCCGTAGAAACTTACCAGGGGGTGTCAGATTTTTTTTCACCCTCTTGCTCCTCAAATAGAAATTTCATAATCCTGGAACTTTCAGTTCCGGATTCCTCCAGCAGGCGTTGAATCTCTTCGCGTTTTTCATTCTGCTTTTTATTGGCGGCGACCGTTCCGCCGGGATTGCGATCTTGTTTTCTGGCGGCAACCAATTTCTGGCGACAGGTACTTATTTTTTCCTTAATGTCCGGAGATTCAGGGTCGATGATACTGTAACGTTCAAAATAAGAAAGCGCCTTGGACCAGTTGCCTTTGGCAAAATAGCCTTCTCCGTGTTCGCGATAGAACGTTTTTATTTGCTCGATGCGCTGAAGCGCCCTTGCATGATCGGGTTTTAACGCAAGGACAGCCTGATAAGCTGCATACGCATTTTTGTTGACCGGGGTAAGGTAACGTCTGGCGAGAAAGTGCGTTTCAGCCTCTTTGAGCATTTGCGCCACAGTTTGTTGCTGACGGTTTTTTTGCTGATAGGCCAGCCAAATCCGGCGAATGGCCTTCTGGGCTTCTTCAAAATAGAGACTGTTTTCTCGTATGGCCGAATACTCTCGCAACGCGGTTTGGTATTCATTTGAGGATTCTAGATGTTCACCGAGAGTCAACCGATAATAATCCAGGCGGTCCCAAAGGGGTTCTGCTTCTTTCCCGCTTCCATGCTCCGCCAGGTAGGCTTTTAAGTATTTTTTTGCTTTGTCAATATTTCCATTTTGGGCTTTATCCTGGGTAATCGCCAGAGTTATTTGGGCAAGCAGGTCTTTGGCAGCTTGGGTATTTTCGGGCGAAAGATTGGTGTGCAGCAGATACATTAGGGTATCCTTGGCCGGTTGATAATCACCCATTTCAATCTGACCGGCGACCGTGTCAAGCTTCTGCTGAACTTGCCACGGCGTATAGGCATGCACATAGAGCAGATATCCTGAAAAAATGATGATCAGCATTGCCGCCAGCCAGACACCCCGGGTCGAGCGTACTTTTTTTGTGATGATTTTTTGCGTCGCCTGACGGGTGTCGGACTTCTCATCGGAAATAAAGGTGATTGAGAACGTACCCAGCCGGAGTTGATCTCCCGAAAAAAGGCGTTTTTCGGTTATATTTTGGTCATTTAGATAAAGGGGATTCGTGGTGCTGATGTTTCTGGCAATATAGCCG
This sequence comes from Desulfobacterales bacterium, assembly GCA_030601425.1. Taxonomy (GTDB): domain Bacteria; phylum Desulfobacterota; class Desulfobacteria; order Desulfobacterales; family JAHEIW01; genus JAHEIW01. Next base: position 4,462 of record JAUVTR010000075.1, on the reverse strand, counting down.
TACTTGTGCTTTTCAATAACGCAGTGTTTGCGCGAAATCGAAGGGTGAATCAACTTCAAAGTGGCTTCGTTGGATCGTCCAATAATTAGTTTTTGCATTTTAAGAGGGATGATCCTGCTTTTGCCGGATGATGTGGTACACACCAATCGAGGCCCCAGCGTTTCTTCTGTCGGTGAGTCCAGCACCATGGTTTTGGCCTCCATCGGAGTTTCTTTAGAAGGTTGATGTCCTTTCTTCGAAAGCTCGATGAGAAATTTGGTTTTGCCCAATGCAATTTCGTCTCCGTTATTTAAAAACTGTCCCCCGGTTTCGTGGCCATTGACGGAAATTGGCTTTTGTCCCAGATTTTTAATGAAATACTGGTTGTTTTTCGTTCCCACTTTGGCCTGAACATCTGAAATATGAGGATCCACAATCACAATTTCACACTGCTTCGACTTGCCAACCAGAAAGTTCTCTTTTTTAGTTTCATAATACTGTTCAGGTTTGGTTTTTTGAATCAATTTAAACATAGGCCTCACCGATTTTTGGCAATCCTCTTCTTATGCAATATAGAATGGGGGTTAGGGTGAATTTTGTGTACCAGATATAAGTTTTTTATCGGCATTTTTCGCTGTAGCTTTAATCAGATGACGCATTATTTCGTGATTTTATTCTAACCGTCCATTTGGATTTATTTGGTTATTTCGATTTTTGTCACAAAATCTGACAATATGCGGCATACTGATGTTGAAGTTCAATCGTTATATTTATATAAATAACGGAAATAATTAAATATATAGATACGAACGCATTTGGGCCTGTTTATTGCATATTTTTCGAGTCGATTACTGAAATATTAGAGATTGAAAAGTAGAATTCATTCGTGAAAAAGCCAAACCCTGAGTAATCGGGGGACGGAAAGCCACGGGTCCGCCGCAGGCGGATCGCCGGGTTGCCTGAGAGATTCTTAAATAGCCGGGTTGCCTGGAAGAGGTGGCCCGGCTTTTTTGTTTTAGCGCTCGAGTGCGATGCTGGGTTTATTATCGATTTTTAGGGGGTGGGTTCTTGGTGCCGGAGGTGGGGCTGGTGGCCCTTTGATCCATGGTTTACTGAAAAAAGGAGGTCATACCATTGGTGGATTCAACTGACGGAAGAAAATCAGGCAAAAGTTCACGGGTTTATCGAATCAATCGTTTTGTAAAGCACTTGAAGGTGACTTCCTCTAGCGGTTTGCCTGCCAGTGACTCTTTGGGGATAGCGGTGAGATGGATGATAGCCGTAATTTGTCTTATAATTTTAAGCAGTTGTGGGTCGCTCCCATTTATGAAAGACAACGATGAGTCAAGCCAGAGGGTGATACTCAGCAATCCCCCCAAATCCATCGCGATTCTGCCGTTTGGCAATAAGACAGAGGTCGAGGACATCGCTGAATTTGTGCGCACGACTTTTTACAGTCATTTAACCCCGCATCCATACCGAGATATTGAGTTGCATGAAGTGGATCGGAAGCTCAAGCGCTATAATTTGATGAATTATGATAAGCTTTGTAAGGTATCGGTTAAAAGGCTGGGTCGGATTCTGCGCAGCGATGCCATTGTCCTGGGAGAAGTAACAGAGTTTCAACGCGTATATGCAGGTGTCTATTCCCAAATGGCAGTCGGAGTGTCTATTAGCATTTGGGATACCCGAACCGGCAAAAAACTTTGGTCTGATGAGCACGTTACCCGTCATCACGAAGGCGGAATTCCACTGGCGATTACCGATTTGGCAATGATCTCCATTCGGTCAGGGCTAAATTTGACGGATGCAGAGAAAGTAAAAACAGTTGATGAGCTATCGCGGCATTTAATCAGCCGTGTTCCTGTACCGAGTCTCTACGGTGATGGCACAGGCTCCAAACTCGTCAGTCTCAAGCGACTGACAAAGAAAAAGAATAATGTGTCCGATACCTCCAGCTCCACCAAGCTCAAAAGCCTGAAAAAGCTCACCAAAGGCAGCCCGCAACAATAACGGCAAACAGAAACGAGTTTTTATCAATCGACGTCGTCCTCATCGTCGTCCTCGTAATCGTACTCGTCATGGTCCATCAAACAGACGACGAGAACCGCTGCGCTGAGTACAAGCACGAGCACGAATAGGCCAATATCGATTCGCCGAATTGAGTTAAGATTCAATTCGGCGTTATGGGTTATTGGGTATCGTTCCTGCATAATTGCTCTTGCAATCCTATCTAAGCTTATTTAAACATATGATAAGCTATCTCAAAAATGGTAGATCACGTTTAAAACACGAAAACCATAGGTGCCTGAAGTTAAGGATATTAACCACAAAGAGCACAAAGAACACAAAGAAGGGTAAAAAGATACTGGTTGCAGAAATATTTTTGAACCCTTTGTGAACTTTGTGTCTTCGTGGTGAAAAATAGGCAGCTAAAATCGGTGTCGCTTCGCTCCGTCTTCTATCAAAATGGTAGAATTCCTTTTAAAATGAAAATTTCCCATATACTTGAAGTTCGAACTCGTCAAATTCTGGACTATTTCTATGCCCGCTGGCCGCAATCGATTCCCAATACAGATCGCCTGCAACAGTGCAAAATTATCTCGCATCGGGGAGAATACGACAATTTGACTGTATTTGAAAATACCTTTTCCGCATTTGATCGCGCTAAAGCCTTGGGCGTTTGGGGAATAGAGTTTGATCTGCGCTGGACCCGAGACCTCTATCCGGTTGTCATCCATGACGCCGATCTTCAGAGAGTGTTCGGTTCTAAGCTTGAGATCCGGAAGACCACATTAGCGGAGTTAAAATCCGAATGTCCGTTGGTTCCATCGCTGGCTGAAATGATCCAGCGATACGGCAAACGAATTCATCTCATGATTGAAATAAAGGCGGAGGTATATCCGGATCCGGTTCGGCAGGGCCGCATTCTAAAAGATCTGTTTTCAGCGCTCGAACCCGAAGAAGATTACCACTTTTTGACAATGAAACCGAAGATGTTTGACCTGATTGAGTTTGTACCCAAATCCACATTTCTTCCCGTTGCTCATTTTAATTTCTTCCAATTAAGCAAATTGGCAATAGGGCAAAACTACACCGGGCTTGCCGGACATTATTTTTTACTGACGAAGACGCGTCTGAGAAAACATAGGGATTTCAAGCAAAAAATGGCGACCGGTTATGTTAACTCAAAAAACTGCTTATTTCGGGAACTCAATCGGGACGTGGAGTGGATTTTTTCCGATAATGCCGTAGAACTTCAGAAGGTTGTTAATCAGCTGCTTGAAAATGAGTAGGTTTCAGGTGTCAGATTTCAGAGGACAGAGGTCAGACGACAGAAGACAGATGCCAAAAACAGAGAACCGCAGAATATCGAAGGATAAGAAAACTTCATCATTCGAAATTCCTGACTTTAGATCACGTCTTTAGCGTGATTCGATATTCGATATTCAAAATAGAGGAAGTGCACCGATAATCCAGAAGCCGGTAACTGACACCCGAACACTGGCTCCTGATTTTAATCTGCTGCCAACAACTCTGCCTGCTGCTTGCCTTTTTCTTCATCGACAAAATAAAAAAGAATCGCCCCGATCACAAAGAGAATTAAAATGGAAGCGATGCCCCAGCGGGACGCTAGCTGACCAACGGCAATTACCTGCTCGGGTGTGGGGGAAGGCGGCATGAGGATGCGTTTGGCGCTCAGCCCGACAAGTCCCATCAGGACCGGTCCCAAAATGGCGGCGAACTTGCCCAGCATGTTATAAAATCCGTAATATTCAGCCGCTTTATTTTTGGGGATCAGGCGCGAATAATAAGAACGGCTGAGGGCCTGGATACCGCCCTGCACCAGGCCGATGACCATGGCCAAAATATAAAACTCATTTTTCTGGGTCATCATCGTACCCCATATGGTGATTCCCATGTAGATGGCAATGGCCAGAAAGATGGACTTGCGGACGCCCCAGCGCTCGCCCAATTTACCGAAAACCAGCGCAGCAGGGAACCCGACAAACTGAACGATTAAAAGCGCAACGATTAAATCGTTGGATTCAAATCCGAGAGAAAGGCCGTAATCCACTGCCATCCGGATAATGGTATCGACCCCGTCGATGTAAAACCAATATGCCAGCAGAAAGAGAAAAATCACTTTGAGGTGGCGGGTTTTTTTAAATGTCCCGGCGAATTGCCGCAAACCGGCGACCACAATACTTTCACCGCTTTTATCGGTCGAAGCTCCTTTTTTTTCCGGGACCCAGAATATCGTAAAAAATGTAAACAGACCCCACCACAAAGCCACGGACAAGAATGACAACCGAACGGCGGCTGCGGCGTCGGGCAATCCGAATTTTTGCGGCATCAACGTCATGAGCACATTGATCAGAAACAGCAGACCACCGCCGAGATAACCCATGGAAAAGCCCAGACCGGAGATGTAATCGATTTTTTCTTCGCCGACGATACCGGGCAGCAGGGAATCATAAAA
>JAUVTR010000004.1 GCA_030601425.1 Desulfobacterales bacterium | reverse complement strand
CGGCCCAGGCGTGCGGATCCTGTTTGATGACATCAAACGTATCGTAGTGTATCGGGACCACCTGTTTGGGTTCGATCAGTTTAACCGCCCTGAGCGCATCGTCGGGGCCCATGGTGAAATTATCACCGATGGGCAAAATTGCCAGATCAATGCCTTCTTCACCGATCAACTTCATATCGTAGAAAAGACCGGTGTCACAGGCGTGATAGATTTTTTTGCCCTCGATGTAGAGCAAAAATCCGCTGGGGTTTCCGCCATAGGATCCGTCCGGAAGAGCCGACCCATGCTGGGCGATGGTGAGCTTGACCCGGCCCCAGGGGTAATCAAAACCGCCGCCGATATGCTGGGGGTGCGCTTTTTCGATTCCCTGATTTACCAGCCAGGTTTGGATCTCATAATTTGAGATGACGGTTGCGCCGGTTCGTTTGGCGATGTCCACAGTGTCACCCAGGTGGTCACCATGCCCGTGAGATACAAGGATGTAGTCTGTTTCAATTGCATCCGCTTTCACCGTTGACAGGGGGTTATCGCTGAGGAAAGGATCAATCAGCAATCTTGATTGATCGGTTTCGATTAAAAAGCACGCATGACTGTACCAGGTAATTTTAATTGTCATTTTGATCCTCCTTTTTTTCAAAAAGGATTACAGGAATTTTTCTATCTTGGCGTCTTTTTTTAGCTTATCAAAGTAAAGTTGGCGTTCGGTCCTCAGCTTCTGATTTTTTAGACGTTTATTAATCCTGTCTTTGGCGTCTGCATAGGCTGTCTTTTTTGCGGGCTGCTTTTCAACTACTTTAATCAGATGGTAGCCGAATCTGGTTTCGACAATGTCGCTGGTCTCGTTTGGCTTTAAACTAAAGGCCGCATCTTCGAAAGGTTTGACCATCTGTCCACGTCCGAAGGAGCCCAGGTCCCCACCTTTTGAGCCACTGGGGCCCTCGGAATAGGTTTTTGCAAGGGCCGCAAAATCTTCCCCATTCTGTACTTTTTGCTGGATCTCTTTGATTTTTTTCCGGGCTTCAGCCTTCTTTTCTTCGGGTGCGCCTTCATCCACTTTGATTAAGATATGGCTGGCCTTCACCCGTTCGGGCTGCTGGAAAAGCTGCGGATTTTTATCATAAAAAGTTTTGCTTTCTTCATCGGTGATCTGCACTTTTTGATAAACTTCTTTGTCGAGCATCTGCTGGATGGCCATGCCGCGCTTGATATCCGCTCTTATTTTTGATTCTGTCATATCGTTTTCTTCGAGCGCTTTTTTAAATTCAGCCTCGCTCGGAAATCGTTGTTTGAGAATCGTCAACTGCTCTGTGACTGTCCCGGGTTTTACCTGGGCCCCTTTTTTCTTACTTTCCTGAAAGAGCAGTTCATCAACAATGAGGTTATCCAGGATACTATTTTCAACTTTCGCCATTTGAGCACCAGGAATCTGCTGTCCACTCTGAGCAGCCCGCCTGAGTTCGTTATCCAGCACACGATCAAATTCTCCTCGGGTAATGATGGTACCGTTGACCACGGCAACCCTATCATCGGGGGCTTTTTTGTCCGCGGCAAAACCGACAGCGGATACCAGAATAAGTGCCAATGCAACAGCTACCTTACCTGCTATCCTGATTTTATTTAAATTCATTGAAAGATCTCCTTTGAATCGAAGTCTAAAAAAAGGGACTCCTACGAGCCCCTTTCTTTTAAGTAAAATCAAGTTTTTTTAATAAAAAAAACTTCACTCTGGAATTTGCGGATCGCTTCGGCATGAATCGATCCTGAATTATAAGCCATCGACTTTCATCTATTGTAAGACACCGCGATTAAATTTTCAATAGCTCAAACTCACTCTGAATAAAAAAATGGTGGTAGGTAAATCTCGTGCGAGTCGCTTAATTTGCTCAAGCCAATTCTTTCACACTATCGGATCATTAAAAACGCATAGCGATTCATCTCCTGAGAATATTCTGTGCGCACCTCTATGGGGAATCCAAATTGCCTGGCGGTTGAATAGACATCCACGGCCATAGATTCCGGCGAGGGTCGGGCGGATCTTGGTTCCTTGCACCCTTCGCGGGTTGCCGTACAGTCCGCACAAATACAGCAACTGTCCATAAACAGCAAAAAGGCTCTTTCATAACCGGCTAGAAAAACGTCGCGTTCCAGTTTGGCGAGCTTAATATTTACCTTTTTTGACCACTTGTGGCGATCTTCGGGCTTGTTGAATGCTTTTTCAAATCGGAAAATTACGGCATCCTGATATTCGTGAAAAAATCGTTCACATTCGGAAACTGAAGGCACATTTGGTGGACAACACGCATTTTTGCCATACTCCCCGCAGCCGAACATGCACTTCATCCTGACCCACTGCGAAACGATGATTTTTTGAGGATCAATCCATTTGTAATCCGTGTACCCCTTCTCCTGAAACATCCTGTCTAATCTCTTGCGTTCATTTTCAGTGATGTCTGATTTAGCTCCCATTCGATTCTCCTCCAAATCCTTTCTATTCTTTTTAGGGGAGCGCTGTCTCCGATCTTCTTTGGTTTTTGGCATTGTATTCCCCGTTTTACCTTTTCGGCGCAGATGGGTCTTTCGTTTCGCATCACCGTATTTTCCGAATCGGCCAGCCATAGTCTAATATTTCCTTTCTTATGATGCCGGCAGTTGATCTGCGTTGATGTTTTCTTCACGAGCCATTCTAACTTAACCTTCCGGATATGAATCCACAATAAAAAAGTTACCGTTGTGTTGTAAAAAGGGATCCAAACCATTGCCGCCTTTTACGTCAATGATACCTCATGCAGCCATGGCATGATATTGACCCGCAAATATTATTATGAAATAATACACAATTGCGAGAAGGCCAATAAGGAGGACATACGATGAAATCGCAAGACTACATCAACCTGGAAGACGAGTTGGGGGCCCATAATTATAAGCCGCTGGATGTTGTTTTAAACCGCGGCGAGGGTATCTGGGTATGGGATGTAGAGGGCAACAAATATATGGACTGCCTGGCGGCGTATTCCGCTGTCAATCAGGGCCACTGCCACCCGAAAATCATGGGGACCATGATCGAACAGGCACAGATACTGACCCTCACGTCCCGGGCGTTTCGCAATGATCAATTGGGTCTGCTTTATAAAGAACTTTGTGAACTGACCAACTCCCATAAAGTATTACCGATGAACAGCGGCGCCGAAGCGGTGGAGACGGTCATTAAAGCCGTTCGCAAGTGGGGTTATCAGGTCAAAGGGGTTCCGAAGGATAAAGCTGAAATCATCGTTTGCGAGAACAATTTTCATGGCCGAACCATCGCCATCGTCGGATTCAGTACCGATGAGGCTTCGCGGGATGGCTTCGGTCCTTTCTCTCCGGGTTTTAAGATTATCCCCTATGGCGATGCGGATGCACTTAAGGCTGCAATCACGCCCAACACAGTGGCCTTTATGGCCGAACCCATTCAGGGCGAGGCCGGCGTGATTATCCCTCCGGCAGGCTATCTGAAAAAGGCCAGGGCGATTTGTACGGAGAACGATGTCGTCTTAATTTTGGACGAGATTCAGACCGGCCTGGGACGCACCGGCAAATTGCTGGCCGAGGAACATGATGGTATTGAGGCCGATCTGACGCTCATCGGCAAAGCCCTTTCCGGGGGATTTTATCCTGTTTCAGCGGTGCTTTCAAACAGAGAAGTCATGGATGTCCTGCGACCCGGTGAACACGGCAGTACCTTTGGAGGCAACCCGCTGGCCTGCGCTATCGCCCGAACGGCGCTTAAGGTACTGGTTGAAGAAAATATGATTGAAAACGCTGCGGCCATGGGGGACTATTTTTTGTCGAGTCTTTCGCAAATCCAGACGCCTCACATTAAGGATGTGCGAGGAAAAGGGCTTATGCTTGCGGTTGAGCTGACTCCCGATGCCGGGGGCGCCCGCAACTACTGCGAGGCTTTGATGGCGCGGGGATTGCTTTGCAAGGAAACCCATGAAAATACGATTCGTTTTGCGCCGCCGTTGGTGATCACCAAAGACGAAATTGACTGGGCCCTGGATCGTATAGAAGCGGTTTTAAAATCCGGGCAGAAATGATCGCCAGGCCCTATATTTCTTTTGGGGAAGTACGAAAAAGCTCCTAAATAAAGTCAAATACTGTAAAGTATAGTAAAATGTAGTAAAATGAAGTAAAGATAAGTAAAAACAAAAGGCAGAGTTTATGTAAACCCTGCCTTTTGTGTAGCTTCGAATTTGTAAGCCGTTATCTTTATAAGTCTCTGTAGGCCTCTCTTAAGTCAAACACCGTTCTTCTCTGTACGAAAGAAAGCCTTCTGCGGTCAAATCCACTTCTGCGTTCGGTTCGTCGTCTTCTTTCGGGTCCCAGATATACGGCATTTTTATACCGCCGATCAATGCCTGACCGTGTTCCCCAATTGTCATGAAAATACTTTATTGCCAGAGGCGCATCGCCTAGCGGCTTAAATCTGTTATCCATTTTCTCACCATCTGGATAGAGGTTAGTCGTTTTAAAATTTAAATTCCTTCGTTTCTTGACTATAAAAACGCTCGGTGGGATTTACTACTTTCAGCAGGTGAGTAGAGGGCCTTTGTCCGCTAGTATTTCCATATAGTAGTATTTTAGGCGAATCAACAGTTTTTTTAATTTATTTTTTAAATTAAAATTAAGTTCATAGAATTGCTCTTTAGTGAATGAAATAATGACTTATTTACTAATTTTCATTCATCTTTTAGAAGCTGTCTTTAAAATGGCAGATCACTTCCGAGACGTTTTTTCAAGTGGGGGATAATGTCAGGTTAGTGTCCGCAAAAATTTGAACCGCTCAGGCGATGATCGGTATCTTCGGCTTTGAGGCCATATTAAATTTCAATTCCTCGCCAATCCTGATAGGTCTGCGATTTGTTTCATTATGCGATTAACAAATATGTTTGCGGGTAAAGCAGGCTCTGCATGAAATGCTTTGCCGAAGTGTATGCGGACCCGGATTCGCCATCCGCCGGTCGCATAGTTGATACCGACCGGAATAAAAGGCAGCGTTAAACGCGAGAGCACAAATCGGACCATGCCAATCTGTCCGGGCCCCATTTTATTGCGATAATAGGTGCCCTCCGGGAATATCACAACCCCTTCTCCTTTTTTAAGCAGTTCAATTGTCGCTTGCAGAAAGCGCCGGCTTTCAAGTGGCCGCTGCCTGTTTATGGGAATGCCCCCCAGAGAGTTGAAAAACCGCTTACTGAGTACATTTTTGAACAATTCATATTTGGCGATATAATAAAGCGGCCGCGGTGTGGCGAGGCTTATCAGGGGGATGTCTTCCCAGCGCTGATGTTTGGTTAAAAGGACAAATGCGCGGTCGCCGGGTAGATGCTCTACACCGGCAACCTCAATGCGAAAAAAAGGCGTCAGCAAGACTCTGACAAAAAGCTTAAAAATTAGTAAAAAACGATCATTTCTTCCCGACGGACTTTGATTCTGTCGGTATCTCGGCCGGACAGGCGGCTTTTTCACAGCAAACAAACCTTTCTTATTAATTTTCATGCAAGATTCAGGTTATGATATGCCTCTTTTCCTTCACGGCCATGGTGCAGAACATTGCGATGACCACCAGGATTGCCGAGAATACAAAGATGAGTTGATAACTTCCGGTTTTGTCGAAGAGCAACCCGCCCATATAGGCCCAGAAACCCCCTCCTAAATGGTGTATCGTCGTAATAAATCCGGAAATCAGACCCACGTGAGCGAATCCGTAAAGCCTGCCGGCCAGTGTCGCAGTCAACGGGGCGGTGACCAGAAAGGTAAATCCAAAGCCCCCGGCGAAAATATAAAACGAGATCGGGTTACGATATTTTATGATCATAGCGTACAACAGCAGACGCAGCACAAAAGTGGCAGCGATGGGGATTTTGTTTCCGATGAGGTCCGAGGCCGGTCCGGCAATCAGGATGCCGCCCAAACTCATTAAGCCGAAAAGGGCCAGCATGTTGGCGGCGGTGGTCGGGGAGACGCCGTAGTCGGTTACAAATGGAACCAGATGGGTGGCAACCAGAAAATCACCGCCACCGCAGACAAACATAAATGCCAGAAAAAGCCAGAACGAACAGGTTTTCATGGCCTGCCGCAGATTCAAATCTTTTTCGCCGGTTACCAGATTGCCTGTATCGATCGGCGCGGTATTATTTTCGGCATCCGCCTGTCCATAAGGTTTACAGCCCAGATCTTCGGGATCGCCTTTAATAACCGTAAATGCCAGAATGGTATTGACTCCCAGAATAATCAAACCGATGAGAAGGTAAGAGGCCCGCCAGTTATAAGTTAAAATAATCCGATTGAAAACCGGCACCAGGATAAACTGACCCAAACAGGCACCGGAAAGAGCCAGGCTGATGGCCAGGCCTCTTCGTTTTTCAAACCATTTGCTCATCAATGCGGCAATCAGCGGCACGGAAGCACCGCCGGTTCCGATCGCTGTCAACACCCCGTAAAAAAGATGAAATTGCCACAGGGAACGAACCAATGATGTGCACATATAGCCGGCTGCCAGCAGTAGGGTTGAAATAAAAATAACCCATCTCGGTCCGTAGCGATCATAGAGTCTGCCGGCGACACTGAGGGTCAGCGCGAAGAAAATCATGTTTAGAAAGAACACCGATGAGATCGACGCCCGATTCCAGCCCAATTCGGCCATCATGGGCTTAAACATGATCCCGAAAGAAAACCGGGCACCGGATTGGAAAAATAGGAGTAAAAAACTGGCGGCCAATATATACCAGCCGTAGAAAATAAGGGAAGATGCGGGGGTTTTTTTTGAGACCATAAACATAATCCTAACTTCTCATTAATTTTCATGCAAGATTCAGGCATTAAATGCAAGAGATGTGCATATCAGAAATGCTTATGCGATTGCAAGTATCGTATTTTGTATTAGGCGCGATATCCTAATATGAGCTGAAGGGAACATCATGGCTGAAGGACACATATAGTGGTTGTCAAAAGAACGTTCCGGTATTCAAACGTTTTTTCTACTGTTGTGTCCCACAAAAATGTTACAAAAGTCGTGTGGTATATTTTAGTTCAGTTGAGTTCTTTAAACAACACAATGTCTATGGCGTCAGGTGTCGGGTGTCAGATAACAGATGACAGACGTCAGATGACAGAAAGCAGAAAAAGTCCGCTCTTTGTCTTCGACTCGACTGAGCTCGTCGCAGGCTGTCATCTGTTTTCTGTGCGCTGGCCTCTGTATCTTCCTGACACCTGACACCCGAAACCTACTTATTCCTGACACCTAAAATAAAACGAATTAACATTAATAAACTCAATCTCTGATGAACATAGGGGCTTTGCCCCAATTGGAATGATGGGAAGACGGTATAAAAACAGTGTGGTTAACAGCTACATGCTTTCAATATGTTATAGAAATTCCGAGACGTTAATTACAGGGGAGTCAACAATGAAACCAGCAGAAAAGAAAAGTTCTTTTCTTAAATATATCATCCTGATGATGGCATGGCTGATGCTGTGCCCTACCGTGTTGATTGCTGCACAGAGCGATCAGAACCAGGCACCCGGTCGCGCCATGGCCCGGCAGGCCACCAAGGGCAAAAATATCTGGAATACCACCGATCATACCAAACACAAGGCTTTGCAGCAGAATTTCAAATCAGGTCTGGAAGTCACCCAGGCCTGTCTTTCCTGTCATTCTGAAGCGGAATCCCAGTTTCACAAAACCATTCACTGGACCTGGCTGGCTGATCCGTCTGACAAAGAAAAAAAGTTCGGCAAGGCCGGAGGTTCACTCAATAATTTCTGCATTTCAACCAACAAAACCAAAGATAAGAGCTGTCTGGCCTGTCATCCGGGATGGGGCACCTCCATGGATAACGGGATCAACTGTCTGGTCTGTCACAGTCGCAAAGAAATGAACTGGGATGAAAGCGTCGAAGATATTGCGGCTTTTCTCGATGCCGGCGATGAGGATTCGTTGGAGATTGCCAGAGAGATCCAGGCTGAACTGCGCGAGGCAGCCCAGAATGTGGCTCGACCCGGGCGCAAAAATTGCGGGTCCTGCCACTTTTACGGAGGGGGTGGTGACGGTGTTAAACACGGCGATCTGGATACCTCCCTGGTCAAACCCAACAAGGCCCTGGATGTACATATGGGAGTGGACAGCCAGAATTTCGATTGTGTGCGCTGTCACAACACCACCCTGCATAACATTGCCGGACGCGTTTACACCTTACCGGCGGCGGTGGATCGCAAGAGTCTGGTGGAGGACGATTTGGCCTCCAAGATCACCTGTGAATCCTGTCACACCCATATACCCCATAAAGCCGGGTCCAAAGCCAACGATCATACCGATAAGGTGGCCTGCCAGAGCTGTCATATTCCGGAGTTTGCCCGGGTGAATCCCACCAAGATGTCCTGGGATTGGGCCCAGGCCGGCAAAACAAAAAACGGTAAAAAATACAAGACCAAAGACGCTTTCGGCAAATACGATTATATGACCATCAAAGGTCAGATGAAGTGGGCCAGGAACGTCGAGCCCGCGTATTACTGGTATAACGGCATCATTAAATCAGTGACCACCAAGGATCAAATTGATCCGGGCCAAACCGTTAAGATTTCCTGGCCCGAAGGTAACCGGCTGGATGCCGATGCCCGCATTTATCCGTTTAAAGTCCATCGCGGCAAACAGCCATACGACAAGGAGCACAACACCTTGCTTGTGCCGCTGCTGTCCGGCAAAGATGGTTACTGGACCACTCTTGATTGGAATCGGGCGTTGAGCAAGGGCCAGGAATCTGTGGAACTACCTTTTTCAGGGCGGTTTGACTTTGTGGAGACCACCTATGTATTCCCGATTACCCATATGGTGGCGCCCAAAGAAAACACCTTGGCCTGTACCGCGTGTCACAGTCGACAGGATTCCCGTCTGGCCAATCTGGGCGGCTTTTATATGCCCGGCCGCGACCAGGGAAAATGGCTCGATACTTTCGGCTGGATCGCTGTTCTGGGCTCTTTGGCCGGTGTAATTCTCCACGGGCTGGGCCGATTCTTTGCCAACGGGAAAAACGGGGAAAACGGCCAAAAATAATTCAGCGCAACATAAAGCCAAAAAGGGAATCAGCTGCCAGCGGGTTCCCTTTTTCTTTTCCACTTGCAGATTTAATGAAATTGGTTCAAAATTAATCCGCCAACCTTGGGGATCCGCAATGACCGAATCGTTTTGTTATTGATGGGCTAAAACCCTAACCCGGACAAGCCGGTTGGAGCGAAGCGTAAATCCCGATTTATCGGGGAACCCAAAATGATTAATCACGAAAACACGAAATTTGGAAAGCACGAAATTTTTCTTTTCTTTCGCGTTTTCTTCCTTTCGTGCTTTCGTGATAAAAAAGTTTTTTCATAAGCGGAACATGGAAGCTAAAGATGGGAATACTAAAAATCCTGGTGGTGGATGACGAACGCGACATACGCATTTTTGTCTCCACAGTGGTTGAAACTCTTGGCTTTGAAGCCATTGCCGCCAATGACGGGGCGCAAGCTTTGGAAAAGGCGAGCTCCAATCCACCGGCACTTGTTATTCTGGATGTCATGATGCCCAGGATTGACGATGGAATTCAAACCTACCAGCAATTTAAAACCAATCCAAAGCTTTCTCATATTCCGATAATCATACTGTCTGCCATGGCCAGAAAAACCTTTTTGCATTCTATCAGAATGTTAAGTCCCCGGCAGGGTTCAGGGGTACCTGAGCCGGAAGCCTACATGGAAAAACCGCCGGACGCCGGCGAACTCAGTCGGCTGATTACCAGGTTTTTACCGGCCGAATCATAATTTTATAAGAAGGCCAACGTCAAAATGTTCAAACTTTTTCATCAGATTCGTAGAAGCATCATATCAAAACTGACGATTCTGGTCGGCCTCATTTTGCTGATCAGCCTATCGGTATGGGCTTATTTTAATATTGATTATCAGCAAAAAAAAATAATGGAAGGCATTATCGAAGGGACCGATGGCTTATCGCACACAATCAAGCTTGGCACGCATTATGCCATGATGAACAATTTAAGAGATGATATTACCCGGATCATTAAAAATATTGCTACAGAAAAGAATCTTGAAAACATACGTATTTACAACAAACACGCGCAGATAAAATTTTCAAACAACGATTCGGAAGTGGATCAGGTAACCAATATAAAGGCCGAGGCCTGTTACATCTGTCACCGGTCAGAACCACCCCTGTCTGAGCTGAACCTGTCGGAAAGAACGCGCATTTTTACCTCCCCGCAGGGCCATCGACGTCTGGGCATCATCAGTCCAATTTATAGTGAGCCGGGGTGTTCATCAAATGCCTGTCACGCCCACCCGGAGGGCCAGAAGGTTTTAGGGGCCCTGGACCTGGTGATATCGCTGGCAGAAACCGATAAAGAACTCCTTTTTTTTAAATATTGGCTGCTGGCCTTTGTGTTGTTCTTATTTCTCGTCATTTCGGCGGCGATCTTTTTTTTCGTTTTGCGATTTGTGAAGCGTCCCATAAAGAAAATAATCAATGGGACCCACCTAATCGCCAACGGCGACTATTTAAATCACATTGATGTGGATCAGGTTGACGAAATGGGCCAGCTGTCGGTTGCGATTGACCAGATGAGCAAAAAAATCGGGCAGAAACAGGCTGAACTAAACAGGCAGCGCAATGAATACCAGAATTTGTTTGAACGGGTTCCCTGTATTATCACTGTGCAGGATCGTAACTACAAACTGATACGGTACAATCGGGGATTTTACGAAAAATTCAAACCCGAGCCCGGCGATTACTGTTTCGCCGCCTATAAAGGGCGTAAGGAAAAATGTGTCGTCTGTCCGGTTGAAAAAACATTTGAAGACGGGTTATCGCATTTCAGTGAGGAAAGAGGATTTAACAAGGATGGGACCCCCACCCACTGGATTGTCACCACCTCTCCGATCAAAAACGAAAAGGGCGAAATTGTGGCCGCCATGGAGATGAATCTCGATGTGACGCAAACAAAATTACTCGAGGAAGAACTCAAAAAATCCGAGAAAAAATACTACGCCATATTTGATCACATACCCAATCCCGTTTTTGTTTTGGATATGGATACCCTTGAGATACTCGACTGCAACGCCAGCGTTGAAGTGGTTTATGGGTATAAGAAAGATGAGATGATTGAAAGATCCTTTTTGCAGCTTTTCAAAGAAGAAGAAAAAGATCACTATGCGAAATTAATCAAAACCTCCAGCATTATCAACCGGGCCAAGCATTTAAATAAGTATGGTGGCACCCTTTTTGTCAACATCCGGGTATCACCCTCTGATTATCCAGGCAGGAAAGTACTTCTGGTGACGACCAGCGATATTACCCAGCGGCTCGAAACCGAACAGCAACTTCTACAGGCCAGCAAAATGGCCACCTTGGGCGAAATGGCGACCGGCGTCGCGCATGAGCTCAATCAACCCCTTGCGGTCATCAAAACGGCGAGTCGATTCTTTATGAAAAAAATTAATAAAAATGAGAAGATCGATGATGATATCCTTTTTACCATGTCAGAAGAGATCGATTCACATGTGGACCGTGCCACCAAGATCATCAACCATATGCGCGAATTTGGCAGAAAGTCGGATATCACCCTGGAAAAGGTCCAGGTAAACCGGGTGCTCAAAAAAGCCTTTGAAATTTTAGGTCAGCAGTTAAAAGTTCGGGGAATTGAGGTGGTCTGGGGGCTTGAGCTGGATCCTCCTTTGATCTTGGCAGATCCTGACTCTCTGGAGCAGGTTTTTATCAATCTGCTGATCAATGCGCGGGATGCCATTGATGAAAAATGGCAATCCCAGCCCCATCAAAAAGGCGATAAAAAAATATTTTTGAAAACGAAATCCAACGCAGAAGAGATTACCGTTGAGATTAGCGATACGGGAGTGGGGATTCCGGATTCACTTTTGGAGCGGATATTTGAGCCCTTTTTTACCACCAAAAAAGTAGGGCAGGGTACCGGCCTGGGTCTTTCCATCAGCTACGGAATTATCCAGGAATGTAAAGGCAGCATTCAGGCGGTCTCCCGCAAAGGACAAGGGGCCGGGTTTATCATTAAATTTCCAATTGCGACTGAAAACTGATGGAAAAATCGATCTTACTCGTTGATGACGAAGAAGGTATCCGCAAGGTACTCAGCATTGCGCTATCTGATATGGGCTACCATGTGCGCACGGCCGAAAACGGTGTGGAGGCCCTGCGCATATTCAAAGATGCTCGGCCGCCAATTGTGCTGACCGATATCAAAATGCCCGAGATGGACGGCATCGAGCTGCTGCGCCGCCTAAAAGAAGAGAGCCCGGATACGGAGGTCATCATGATTACCGGTCACGGCGATATGGATCTGGCCATCAAAAGTGTTAAATATGAAGCCACTGATTTTGTGACCAAGCCTATCAACGATGAGATCCTTGAAATCGCCTTGAATCGGGCGCAGGAACGAATTGCCATGCGCCAAAAACTCAATGAATACACCCAGAACCTTGAACAGCTCGTGCGGGATAAGACCCAAAAACTGATTGAGGCCGAGCGGCTGGCGGCAGTTGGGCAGACGGTGGCGGGACTCTCACACGCCATTAAGAACATTACCGGCGGCCTTAAAGGCGGCGCCTTCGTACTGGAAAAAGGCATCGAACTTAGCGATCAGAAATATCTGCTGCAGGGCTGGGAGATGATCAAGGGCAATGTCGATAAGATTACCAACCTGTCTTTGGATCTGCTCAATTATGCTAAAGCCACCGATTTGAATGTCCAGGCCTGTGATCCTTACGAACCGGCGCAGGAAGTCATTGATCTCATGCGCCCGCGGGCGCAGGAACTCGGAATCGATCTTGTCAGCGATTTTTCCCCAAACCTGAACACCAGTCATTTTGATTCAGATCTCATTTGTCGCTGCCTGCTGAATCTGGTGACCAATGCCATTGATGCCTGCATCAAAGATGACTCCGGTACCCAGGACAAAATGGTGACGGTTCGTATAAAAAAAACGCGTGGCTGGGGGGTTGAATACCAGGTGCTTGACAATGGCTGCGGGATGAACGCTGAAATAAAAAGGAATATTTTTAAACGTTTTTTTTCGACCAAAGGTTCTGAAGGTACCGGCATTGGGCTGATGATCACTAAGAAAATAATCGATGAACATAACGGTGTAATCGAGGTCGAATCTCAAGAAGGAGCCGGTTCCAAATTTTTCATCAAGCTCCCTAAAAAACCAAATGGATGACATCCTTTTAAAATACCGCCAGCTCGGCGACATTTTTGACACCTTTTCGATGGGCGTGATGATCGTGGGGTCGGATCGCAAAATTATCTCGTTGAATCACTCAGCCGAAATAATCACGGGTTACAATGAATCGGATCTGCGTGGGAAATACTGCCAGCATATATTGCTTGACCCCCTGTGCGGCGGGGAATGTCAGTACCTAACGGCAGTCGAAAGCGGTCGGCAAGCCGGTAGTGAGGGTTTCGAGATCAGCGATCAAAGTGATGAAAAACACAGTATCACCCGGATCGTGTCGCCCATCTATGGACCGGACAAAACGCCATTGGGCTGTATCGAGGTTTTTCAGGACCATTCGGTCTTCAAAGATCTTCTTGAACGCGTCAGGCATGATGACCGGCGCTTAAAAATCATCCTGGATAACCTTGACATCGGCGTGCTGACCGTTGATCGCGGCGGGCATATCACCTTTTTTAACAACAGAGTTGAAACCATCACCGGGTTTAATCGAGGAGATGTCCTTGGAAAATCCTGCAGCATGATATTTGGCAATGCGTCCAGTCACGACATGTTGCTGTTTAATGAAACGATTGCCGATGGACAGGCGCGTTCGAGCACCGAAGGGGAGATCAAGACCCGTGAAGGTCAGGTCATTCCGATGCGAGCCAATTACATGGCACTTAAAAATGAAGATGGGCGTATTGTCGGCGGTCTGGCAACTATTGCTGATCTATCGTTGAAGTATCAATTTAACAGTGAAATAAAGGGCCGCTATACATTTTATGATATGGTGGGCAAGGATCCGGCCATTGTAAAAATTTTTGAAATTGTGCCCGTTGTGGCTTCAAGCGATGCCACCATCCTGATCGAAGGTCCCACCGGAACCGGAAAAGATGTCTTGGTAAAAGTGATTCACAACGCCGGTCAGCGTTCAAAAAAACCGCTGGTCAAAGTGAACTGCGCGGCATTGCCCGATAATCTTCTTGAATCAGAGATGTTCGGTTATGTTAAGGGCGCCTTTACCGGAGCGGAAACAGATAAACCGGGGAGATTTCAGGAAGCTGATGGGGGGACCATCTTTCTGGATGAAATCGGAGACCTGCCGTTATCGCTGCAGGCCAAGCTATTGCGGGTATTGGAAGATAAAGAGTTTTATCCTTTGGGCAGCAGAAAAACCACTCAGGTGGATGTGCGTATCATTTCAGCCACCAACCAGAATCTGGAGCGATTGGTTAGCGAGAAACGTTTTCGGGAAGATTTATTTTATCGGCTCAATGTGATGCGTCTGGACTTGCCCCCCTTGAAGGATAGAAGGGGTGATATTCCACTTTTAATCTCCCATATTTTAAAGCGGCTGTGCGCCACCCGGGATACGATGGTTGAAAAGTTTTCAAACAATGCCATGGAAGTGCTTTTAAATTACGATTATCCCGGAAACGTCAGAGAACTTCAAAACATTATCGAGCACGCCCTGATTGTCTGTCAGGATAAAATCATTGAACGAAACCATCTGCCCCTTTCGCTTCAGGGCGGTATGCCAGTTCCGCTGCCAACAGAAGAAAAAAGACCGTTTGACAAAGAAATTGAATTTAGCGAGAAAACCATCATTTTAGATAGGTTGCAAAAATTTAACTGGAATAAAGGCAAAACCGCTGCTGCTCTTGATATCAACCGCACCACCCTGTGGCGCAAAATGAAAAAATACAATATTTCCTATTAATTTCAAATCCCTGTGACGAGACCCACCAAAAGTTAAAAAGTCGATCCCATACGAAATGCAAATGAATGATAAAAATGATGCAATATGATGCATTCTATGTTGCAATTCGTTGCAAGGCGGGTTTTATCACTTCCCAGTTTGGAATTTTAATTTTAAGTTATTGTAATTATAAATAATAAAAACAATATTAATAAAAATTACACCCCTGTTCAATCCAGTTAGCCGACCTCGCTTGAGCACCTGTTGTTGCATATATGCAACAATAACGTCCTCCCATGAATTCTAAACATCGCGTTTAATCTATTTTAACTAATTTAAATTATTATTAATTTTTATAGTTATGTCCATAAAAATACGTTTTGGCACGTTTGATGCTCTACGTGTGGGTAGCCAGCGAACAAAACCGATCATATTGCAAACAATAAACCTATCGTTTTTGTAAACGAAAGACCGCCATGAACACCGTCACACTAAAAAAGGATGGCTCCATTTATCGCGACGGAAAAGCAGTGGGATCTGACGCGCTTGATTTACTCAGCTTCCAGATAGCGCTTGAAGAAGCATACACCTTGAGAAGTTTCTTTAAGATGATTGATAAATATAAACTTTTTGTAAAACTGAATGCTTTTTTCTCCACCTTTACCGAGCTGTACCATAGCTGTCCGGAACAGGGATGTAATGCCGGTTTGCTCGATTACCTTGAATTCAGCAAATCGGTTGAAATGATCGGCGTTCCGGATAAGCGCCTGGAGATATATAACTCCCTTTTTGGCGTCCACGCAAGCGAGACCTCTGAGATTAAATCCATGCAACTCGACAGTCTGCTGGATATACCGCTCAAGCTCGGAAGGCTGAAACACATCGTTTTCGGGGACCGAGTCGACATCTTCGAATTTGATACGGTATACACTCTATTTGAGTTCATTGACGGGATTGCGTGGCAACTCGGCTTTCACGCTACCCCAGAACAATGCGAGCTAAGGAGGTAGGCTATGTTTAAAAAAATCCTTTTTGCCACAACGGCTTCGCCCACCTGCGATAATGCCGCCAAAGTGGCCTTCGATCTGGAATTAAAATGGGACGCCAAGCTTTATGTCTTTCACGTATTGGGAATCCCGAGTCGCGGTTATAGTCCATTTGTTACCGACGTCAGAACGGGTGAGATCATGGAACCGGACCCGGACTATATCGAGTGGGTCGAAGAAGAAATGAAAAATACTTACGATACGTTGCTGGCCGACAGTGACAATGCCGTGATCGAAGCGGCCGTCGGCGTTCCCTATCGAGAGATTTTAAGAAAGGCGCGCAAAGAAGACATGGATCTTATCATTATGGGATCGCACACCCGGCAGGAGGATATCGGCGCTACGCGTTACCGCAGCATCGTCGGAAGTACGATGCAAAAGGTCGCAAAATCCGCGCGCTGCCCTGTGGTGATCATCAGCCGACCGTGTACCACCTGCTGGAAGTTGTTTTCCAATATTGTCTTCGGAACCGATTTTTCCAAGGCCGCCGATTACGCCTATAAGTGGGCTTACGGATTAGCCAAAGAAGTGGGTGCTAAACTGCACCTTTTCCATGCCTGCGATATCAACACCACCGCTGCCGGCGAAATTGTGGAACAATCGGAGATCGAAAATCAGATCGCAAAAGCGAAAGAAAAAATTGAAAAGCGTTATATCGCCCAGATGGATGGCTATGACAATTATGAAATCGAAGTCCGCGAAGGGATTCCTTATGTTGAAATATTAAAATTTGCCCGCGAAAAGACGGGCGATCTCATTGTTATGGCCCACCATGCCCGGGAAGTCGATCCTGAGAAAGCGGTACTTGGAGGCACGGTTGAGCAGGTTGTTCTGCGATCCGCCTGCCCGGTGGCGAGCGTCAATCATCCTGACAAAGTCGCTCATCTGTAATCTTCAATGGTAGCACCGGCAGTTGTAAGGGATGGAGCTTTTACATGAAAAAGAAAACGGTTCTTATCGTCGAAGATGAATTGGATATGAGAATCTTCATATCCACCCTGCTTGAAACCAGCGGATATCAACCGGTTATAACGAGGGATGGAAAAGAAGGCCTGCTCAAAGCCAGGGATGTTTTTCCCGATCTGATCATTTTAGATGTGATGATGCCCGGTGAAGGCGGTGTTGAGATGTACCGACAGCTCAAAACCGATCAATCCCTGTGTGACATACCGGTGATCATGCTATCCGCCATCGCTAAAAAAACTTTTTCGCATTATTTAAATATGGTCAACGCGCGACTGAAGGATCCCATTCCGGATCCTGATGCCTATATTGAAAAACCGCCGGAGGCAGAAGAATTGCTAAAAATGACCACCACCCTGATCGGTTAGCGGTATCGGTTTCAAAGAGGGTGTCAGCGAAAAAAGCTGGAAACACAGGGTGGCAAAACGAAGCCAAACCAAGCAAACAGGAGTCGCATAAATGCTTACACGAATTGAATGGGATTGGGAACCTGGCAGCAGAGAAATTGCGAATATCAGCCAGTGGCAAAAAAAGTTTAACTGGATCGAGGAGCCTTACGTAAGTCCGAATGGCGAAAAAATAGCCGCCATCGTTAACCTGGCAGAAGGCGAGTTCAACGTCTGTGTCAACGGTGATACCTGGGAGACGGTTTTTGATAAAATTTGGTATCTGCGATTTGCTCCCGACGGCCGCCTGGCAGCTCTGGTCTCGGAAGCGGGCGAATGGACCGTGGCGGTGGACGGCATTACCTGGGATAATAAATTCGGCTATGTGTGGAATATGATGTTTAGCCCTGACGGGAAAAACATCGCAGTGGCCGTTCAGCAGGATATGACTTATGGCATGGCCTTAAACAACATTGTTTGGAAAGAAACCTTTTCCAATATGACCAATCCCACTCTCAGTCCTGATGGAACCCGGACCGCAGCCGCCGTGCAGGTTGTCGGCTTTGGCGAAGGCGAAATTCATAAATTCCAGAAGGGCGCCTTTACTGCTGCCCTGGACGGCAAAACCTGGGACACGCAGTTTGTCAATGTTTGGAAAATGGCGATCAGCCCGGATGGACAGAAAACGGCTGCCGAGGTTCGGCTGAACCTATATGATTACACGATTGCGGTAAATGGCAAACCATGGGAGCAGACATTCGGTTGTGTCTGGGAGCCGGTCTTTCATCCCCAAAGCATGGCGGTTATCGCTCCGGTAAGAAAAAACGGCAAGTGGTTTCTGGCCCAGGACGGTCAGATTATCTGGGATCGAAAATTTGTACAGCTCTGGCATCCGATGGTCAGCGAAAACAGCAACAAACTGGCGGCCATCGTCGCTGCTAAATATGGCAAATGGACAATCGCGGTGGACGGCAAACCCTGGTCCGTTTCATTTGGAGATTTGTTGACCGATGCCGTCTTCAGCCCTGATGGCAACCGTATTGCGGCGGCAGGCAAAAATGATGAGCGCTGGCTGATGGTTGTCGATGGTGTGGTCTGGCAAAACACCTTTGATATGGCCTGGCAGCCGGTCTTCAGCCCCAATAATGATGATGTGGCTGTGAAAATTGAAAGAGACGGTAAATACAGTATCGCCGTAAATGATCGAATATGGGATCAAGCGTGCGATGCGATCTGGGATCCCGTCTTTAGTCCTGAAGGCGATAAAATTCTGCTGCGGACATTACAGGACGGCATCTATACGCGGCGCGTCATATCTGTCGAAGAGATTTTACGCTAAAAAGGGGGTTTCATGCACACTTTATATAATTTTGTGAGTGGCCCGCTCGTCTGGCTGGCCTTTATCATTTTTATCGGCGGCTGTCTTTACCGGCTGACCAGCTTGATCATATTGGTCCATAAGAAAGAAAAATTTATCTACTCTTACATGAGCCTGAAATACGGGCTGCGCTCCATTGTTCGTTGGAGCACGCCCTTTGCCACCGAAAATATGAGAAGGCATCCGGTCCTGACGATCGTCGCGTTTGGCTTTCACATCTGTCTGATACTGACCCCGATTTTTTTGTTGGCCCATGTGACGCTGGTTGATGAATCCTGGAACCTCAGCTGGTGGACTTTGCCCGAGGGTGTGGCTGAAATCATGATTTTGATTGTGATTGCCGCTTGTGTGTTTTTCCTGGTGCGACGCTTGGTGAATCCGGAGGTTCAGTATGTCACGACAGCGTCGGATTATATCCTCCTGGCGATTGTGGCGGCACCGTTTATTACCGGGTTTTTAGTGTACTACCAGTGGTTTGGATATCAAACCCTTTTGATTCTGCATATTCTTTCAGGTGAGGTCATGCTGGTGGCCATCCCGTTTACCCGTTTGAGTCACATGTTGTTTGCACCGCTGACCAGAGCTTATATGGGTTCGGAATTTGGGGGAGTGAGGCATGCAAAGGACTGGTAGATGGAAAGATGGGTTCGAATTTATTGATTGTAGTCCAGGGAAGAAGGTCGTTAATTCCAGAATCGTTAACAACCTTTTTGAATATCGAATATCGAATGCCCGCCCGCCTCGCCTGAGCCCGCCCGGCATTGCCTGAGGCGCAGCCGATGGCGGACGTGGCGGCTCGCGATGGCGGGCAGGTCGAACAAGGAACGCCGAAGTAAAAAATCTTATTTGGATCTTGAGCACTTCGACATTCATAATTCCTTGTTCGGTGTTCTGCGGTTCATCTTAAACAGCTTAAACAAAGGGGAATTCAGATAATGGCTGAGCCTGCAAAGCAAATTGAAAAGAAAATCATGGACAAAGGTCTGGAAATCGGTGCCCAAAATCTGACCGCGGAACAGATTAAACGCGTGATCAACAGAGTTTTAAAAAGTGAATCCGGCGCACGCCTCAAAGCTTATGTCGATACCTGTATCCACTGCGGCCTGTGCTCTGAAGCCTGCCACTATTACCTTTCCCATGACAAAGACCCGCAATATTCCCCGGTGGGAAAAGTGAAACAAACCCTGTGGAAAATGTTGAAAACCAAAGGAGACGTCAGTGCGGATTTTATAAAGAAAGCCTCTCAGATTGCCTCCACGCAGTGCAATGCCTGTAAGCGCTGTGCCATGTACTGTCCCTTTGGGATCGACATTGCCTATATGATGCTGACCGTACGGCGCATCTGTCATTTGCTGGGCGTAACCCCCTTATATATTCAGGATACGGCCCACAGCCATGCGGTCACCATGAACCAGATGTGGGTTAAAGATGATGAGTGGATTGATACCCTGCAGTGGCAGGAAGAAGAGGCCCAGGCTGAAATCCCGACCCTGCGGATTCCCCTTGAGAAAGAAGGGGCTGATATCATGTATTCGGTTATCGGCCCGGAACCCAAATTTCAGGCCCAGTTGATATACCAGGCGGCGGTTATCATGGATGTGGCCGGGGTAAACTGGACCATGCCGGCCACCCCCGGCTGGGACAACAGCGATATGGCCATGTATACCGGCGATAATGAAATCATGGGGCGCGTCAAACGGGCCCATTTTGAAACCGCTGCAAGATTAAGGGTTAAAAGGATTGTCATGGGCGAATGCGGTCATGCCTTTCGTTCGGTTTATGATATGGGCAACCGCTGGCTGGGATGGCGCATGCCTCCCATCCCCATCGTGCATGCTATCGATTTCTATTACGAATTGATCAAAGACAAAAAAATCACCATCGCTAAAAAATTCAAAGAGCCCGTTACCCTCCACGATCCGTGTAACGTGGTTCGAGGCGGCGGTCTGGCTGAAAAGGCCCGCTATGTGGTCAATGCCATCTGTGAAAAACTGATCGAGATGCATCCCAATCGCGAGCACAATTATTGCTGCTGTGCCGGTGGTGGCGTAATCAATTGCGGGCCGCCCTACAAAATGACGCGCATGGAAGGTAACCGCATTAAGGCCGAACAGTTATTTGCGGCCAAGTCCAGAGGGGCCAAAGTACTGATTGCGCCCTGTCACAATTGCCACAGCGGCCTTGAAGATATAAATCACCACTATGGTCTCGGTTATGAGATCAAGTTTATCAGTGATATTCTGTATGATGTGATGGAAAAACCGGTTTAAAAAAACCGAACCGTTCAAAGGTTCAGGGTTCAGGGGTAAGACCAAGGTGTCAGGTGTCAGGTTTCAGGAATAAGTAGGCGTCAGGTTTCGGATGTCAGTTACCGGGTTCCAAGGTTCAAGGTTCAGCGTTCAGAGGTTCATCATCGAGCATTATGCATCCCAGTGGCCAAGAGCCAGCAGCCAGCGACCAGAAGCCTGACACCTGAACACTGACACCTGAAACCTTATTCACGAAACCCGGAACCCCTGAAAGGTGACGTTGAACTTTTAAACCTTTACTATAAATGGAGACAACATGATGAAAAAAGGGATATTCCTCCTTATTGCTCCCCTACTCGTTGGTATTTTACTGATACCGGCATTCTCACAGGAAGATATGGAGGTTGTCGATAACGGGAGTTTTTTAAAAAAGCAGCGTCCCCCGGTTGTTTTTCGACATGATGAACACAACGAAACAGCCCAGCTCGAAGATTGCATCGAATGCCACCATGTTTATGAAGATGGAGAGAAATTGGACGATGAGTCTTCGGAAGAACAGAGTTGCTCAGAATGTCATGATGAGAAAGGCTCCGGGAATATACTCGGCCTGAAAAAGGCATTCCATTCGAACTGCAAAGGATGCCATCTTGAACAAAAGAAGGGCCCGATCATGTGCGGCAAGTGCCATGTTCGGTAGAAAAAAGAAGAGTTATTCGTTATTTGTTATTGGTTAATGGTTGAAAAGGAATAAAATCGATTTTAAACTAAAATCAGTTATCAAATTCTAATAACGGATAACAAATAACAATTAACACGAATTGAGTGCAAAGCGCTCAATTCGCGGCCGAAAGAGAGGAAAGCCATGCCTAAAAAGATTTTGATCATCGACGATGATCCGGTGGTTGTCAAATATATGATGGCGGTGTTCAGCGATAACGGCTATGCGACCTGCAGCGCCTCCAGCAGCATGGAAGGGCTGGATGTTGTCAAAACGGAAAAACCGGATCTGATATGTCTGGACATACAGATGCCGGGTGATTGGGGTCCCCGGTTTTACCGCAGGCTTCGACAGGACAAAGAATTAAAGGACACGCCAATTATCGTCGTCAGCGGGATTGACGGCGATCATGCCATCAAAGATGCAGTGGCTTTTGTTAAAAAACCATTTGATCCGGAGAAACTGATAGGAATCGTTAAAAATACAATTGGCTAGTGTTATGTCCCACAAGTAATTTACAAAATACGGATTACTTTTATCAATCTTCTTTTTCAACAATACAGGTGTCAGGTGTCGGGTAGCAGAAGACAGAGGTCAGAGGTCAGATGACAGATGGAAAAAATGGAAGATAAAGCGGCCCTTCTGTCCTCTGTATTCTGTTCTCTGTCCTCTGTTCGTTGAAACCATAGACATTGTGTTGATTAAAGAACTCAACTGAACTAAAATATACCACACGACTTTTGAAGCATTTTTAAGGGACATAACACTAGAAAATCCGCCGGTTTCCTGGTGCAATGTAACCCATTAGGTTTCCTCTTTATGGCCGTCAATTATGGATAATAAATTATTACTCGTCGATGACGAAGAAGGTATTCGTAAAGTCCTCAGCATATCGTTATCGGACAGCGGGTATACGGTATTTACTGCAGAAAATGGAGAGGAAGCCCTCAAAATCTTCCGCAAAGAAACCCCGCAGATTGTCCTTACCGATATTAAAATGCCGGGAATGGACGGGATCGAACTCCTGCAAAAGATCAAACATGAAAACTCCGATACAGAAGTCATTATGATTACCGGCCATGGGGATATGGACCTGGCCATCAAAAGCCTCAAGTATCAGGCCGTTGATTTTGTGACCAAACCGATCAACGATGATGCTTTAGAAATTGCACTCAACCGGGCACATGAAAAGATCCGCATGCGACAGCAGTTGCGGGAATACACCGAAAACCTTGAAGCTCTGGTTCGTGAAAAATCAGCAAAACTGATAGAAGTCGAGCGGCAGGTTGCCGTCGGACAGGCGGTTGAGGGGTTGTCTTCAGCCATGCGCGATATTGCCGGGGATCTGGAAGGGGGTTTAACCTATTTCAACGAAATGCCCTGCTTTGTTTCGGTTCACAATCCGAAATTAAAGATTATTGCGGTAAATCCGCTGTATAAGGAACGTCTGGGCGATAAAGTCGGCCGTAACAGCTGGGATGTTTATACGGCTAAAACCGGGGCCAGGTTCAAATGCCCCGCTGAACAGACATTTAAAACCGGCAAAGGCCTGCGAACAAAAGCAACCGTTAAAACTTCAAATGGCGATAAAGCTCCGGTGATTGTGCACACCGCACCGATTCGCAATCAGGACGGTGATGTGGAACTGGTCGTAGAGATATCGGCTGATATTACCGAAGTCAAGCGCCTGCGGGAAGAATTGCACCGCACCCAGCAGCGCTACCAGCAGCTTTTTGATGAAGTGCCCTGTTATATATCGGTACAGGATAGACAGTTCAGGCTGACGGCAACCAACCGTCGTTTTAAAGAAGATTTTGACGTCGAACTCGGCGCTTTCTGTCATGAAGTTTACAAACATCGGGATGAGCCCTGCCCCAACTGCCCGGTTGCCAGAACATTTGAAGACGGGCAATCCCACCAGGCAGAGATGGTGGTCACCTCCAAAACTGGTGAGCAATACAACGTGTTGATCTGGACGGCGCCTCTGAGGAATACCGCCGGAGAGATCACCCACGTTATGGAAATGTCCACCAACATTACCCAGATTCGCAGGCTCCAGGATCATCTGTCATCACTGGGATTGAAAATAAGCTCGATCTCACACGGAATCAAAGGCCTGCTGACAGGCCTGGACGGCGGCATGTATCTTGTGGAGACCGGATTTGCTAAAAAGAAGCCCGAAAGAGTTAAGCAGGGATGGGCAGATGTAAAAACCATTATCAGCCGCATTCGCAAATTGGTTCATAATATCCTGTTCTTTGCCAAGGAAAGAGAGCTGAAATGCGCTCGCCTTGATGGTTTAAACTTTGCTGAAGATGTGGCTTCAACGGTTGAACCCAAAATAAAAGCAAATGGCATTGAATTTGTTTGTGATTTCGACACGTCCTTAGAAGAGCTCGAAATCGATGCCGGTGTTGTGCGCCTGGCACTGATCAATATACTAGAAAATGCTTTAGATGCCTGCATCGAAGATGAAGCCCAAAAATCCCATAAGATCGTCTTCAGTGTTCAACAGGAAGAAGAACAGATTATATTTGAAATAAAGGACAATGGAATTGGAATGGATCAGGAGACCCGGGAAAGTTTGTTTACGCTGTTTTTTTCATCTAAAGGCAACAAAGGAACCGGACTCGGGCTTTTTATTGCCGACAAAATCATCGATCAGCATGGAGGCAAGATAAGCGTCGTATCCAAACCCGGTCAGGGATCAAATTTTAGGATTTCGATTCCGAAGATCATCCCGCAATCCATTAAAAACATGACCGGGGATTGGAAGGAGAAGAATGAATGAAACTTACCGACATCGCACCTTTGAAAAAATGGCTTGAACTCGAACAGAAAATCAATAAACGCTCCGGTTTAAATGCTTCGGTGTTTGACATTGACGGAGTGCGGATTACAAATTTTATAAAATGGGCGAATAAACTCTGCCCGGTCATCAAAGCGGATAAAAAAGGTCAGGATTATATTTGTGCAGTCGCGCATCAAAATATTGCGGTCCAGGCGAAACGGACACACAAGGCGGTCATTGAAGAATGTGACGCCGGCTTGATGAAACTTGTGGTACCCATTTTTGTAAATGGTGAATTTCTGGGCGTTGCCGGTGGTTGTGGTTATGTACTGGGAGACGGCGAAGTCGATACGTTTATGGTCAACAAAACCATCGGCATTGCAGAAGAGAAGTTGATGGATCTATCTGATGACATTCCGGTTATGACCCCGGAGCAGGCAGAATCACACGCGAAGTTTATCCAGGTTGAGATTAAACAAATCACAAAACAACATGAATATCGGATCAGTCTCATACTTCTAAGTGTTTAAAACAGACAGCCTGTCCGCCTTATCTTACCTTTCAATTTTGCTCTCAGGTTTCTTTTTCTTTCCCAACGGATTTGCGCTCGAGAATTTGAGCCCCAGCCTTATTGTTAAACAGATGGCTAAACGCGATGACGGTTCCGTCCTGATAATTTTTGATATTGTCAGAGCTTATGAAAGGCGCTAATTAACATATCGGGAAGACGACGTTATATTTTCATTGGCGTCCAAAAATCTACACGGGATAAAAAAAGGAAAACCAATTGTCGATTCCAGGCAATCTATTGACAACAGCCATGGCGGTCATGCCGCATACCGATGTTGAGCGCGCACTCCAGGCCGCGTTGTCGCTGGATGTGGCCTTCTGGCCCCAGCTGCCGAATTACAGTTATTACGAAGATATGTATGTGCAGGCGGCCGAGCATTTCCCGGGCATTATGCTCGATGTGGAAAAGCGAACCTTAAGGTTTTCGCTTGAAAAATTTATCGATGAACTCGAAGAAACCATGACCCACTTTGAAGATCCGCAATACTTCGATGTGAGCGAAGCTTATTCGGTTGTCTATCACCGTTTTCTATCGCTGAATCTATCGGATCGCCCGGCAATCCGCGGTCAACTGGAAGGTCCGATCAGCTTTGGATTTAATATCTTAGATCAGGATGAACGCTCGATTTTGTTCGATGACACGGTGCGCCCCTTCATGCTTGAATTTTTGGCCAGGCGCATAAATGTTCAGTTGAACCGCCTGAAAAATCTCAACGAAAATGCGTTTATGTTTATTGACGAACCCGGGCTGCAGTTTCTTTTTTCAGCCATGTCAGGCTATGGGGATGTGAAGGCCAAAGAAGATCTGGATCTGTTTTTTTCCATGGTTGATAGACCGTGCGGGGTTCATTTATGCGGCAATCCGGACTGGGATTTTTTGCTGGGGTTGGATCTTGATATTTTGTCTTTGGATGTTTACATCAACGCAGAAATCTTCTCTTCCTATGCGTCCTCAATTAGGCGTTTTATTGAGAAAGGGGGCGTGCTTGTCTGGGGAATTGTGCCCACCGGAACGGAATTTTTTGAAAAGGAAAGCATCGATTCATTGATTGCGCAGATGGAGGGTGTCTGGCAAATCCTGGGTAAAAAAGGCATCGATATCGAACACATGCTGACAAAAAGTATGCTTTCTCCGGCGACCTGCTGCCTGGTCAATCCGGATAAAGAAAAAACGGTCGAAAAAGCATTTGCATTGATTAACCATTTGTCAAAAGTGTTAAAAGAAAAGTATCGTCTTAAAATATAGATCTTCAAATCTCCTTCCAAATATGTTGGCATTCGGCCTGTGTCCGAATGTATTGATTTTATATTTAGATATGATAAGCGTAAATACCGAGATTATATGCGGCGTATTGACCTTTGTCACAAACCCCAAGCCTAAAAAGGAGGAATTATGAAAACACACCGCATTTTTGTGATTATGGCCCTGTGTATCGTATTGACTGCCCCGCTTTCAGCGACAGCGGGAACATGGAAGCCGGCCAAACCCATTAAACTGATTGTCCCCTGGGGTGCCGGTGGTTCCACCGATCAGGTGACCCGGGTGTGTGCCGGTGAACTGGAAGAAGCGCTGGGCCAGAAAATTGTGGTTGTAAACCAACCGGGAGCTTCCGGATCGATCGGGACTAAAAATACGCTTGATGCCGCCCGTGACGGATATACTTGGACCTCCGGCGCGGCCAAGGATTTGGGAACCTATCAGGTGCTGGGTATGATCGACACAAGCATCCGTGACTGGAACCTGTTTCTGAACATATCCCTGCCCCAGGTGGTCGCCGTGCGGTCAGACTCACCCTATAAATCATTTGATGATCTTCTAGCGGCCTTTAAAAAGAAACCCGGTAAAATTACGGTTTCCTCTGCCGGTATCAATTCGGCAGGTCATTCCGGAATCGAAACGATCAAAAAGTATACCGGAATTTCCTACAAGCACCTCACCTATGATGGCGGAAATCCGGCCGTGATCGCCGTCATCGCCGGTGAAGCTGAGGTGGTTACCCAGCTGTCTTCGGAAGAAACCGATATGCTGAAAGCCGGAAAGCTGCGGGCCCTGGCCGTACTGGATGACAACCCGCTCAACATCAAAGGTTACGGGACCGTGCCACCGATCACCAAATGGATCCCCGAATTCAAAGGCGCTCCGATTTATTTCGGTGTCTTTGTACCCAAAGGCGTTCCGGATGATGTTATTCAAACGCTGGGGAATGCCTGGGATAACGTGATCCTAAAATCCGAACGGCTCAAAGAATATGCCGCTGGCCGGGGTGCGGTGTTTGCACCTTCCTGGGGAGATGAAGCTCAGAAGCGGGCTTTTCCCAAGATTCAGGAAGACGCCTGGTTAAAGTGGGATAGCGGCAAGGCGAAAGTACAACCGGACAAGGTCGGTATTCCCAAGCCTTAAATCTCTGGTATGCACGCTTCCGGCAGGATGCCGAACCGGCATCCTGCCGAATTTTTTAACTCAATCTCGCCGGAGAAATTGAATGAAACAGGAAAACATGCCCAAGGCCGATTTCGTGGTGTCCATACTGCTTATGGGCTTTGGCGTCTGGGTTGTCCTTCATTCCTTCCAAATGCCGAGATTTAAAGAACTCGGTGCCAATCCCTTGTCGGTTCCCGGCATCGTACCCGGGATTCTTGGAACCGTAATCTTCATTTTGAGTCTGGTCGTGTTCATCCGGTCCCTGACCCGCAGAGGTTATCGACTTGGACTCAACCGGCAAACACTGAAGAATTTCTTCCAGGACATATCCTTGCAACGCATGCTTCTGACGATATTTATATGCATCGGCTACGGTATCTTTATGGTCGGAAGCATGAACTATTACCCGGCAACATTTATCTTTGTCCTGGTGTTTATAATCCTTTTTCAATTCCGCGGCTCGGAGGACGTCAGCGCCCGGGGAAAGATGTTGCTGTTCGCAGTCTTGCAGGCCTTGTTGGCCGCCGGGATTGTTGGGGCCGTTTTTCGTTATCTGTTTCTGGTCGATCTACCGTGAAAGCTGAGAGTTTATGGGGTAAACCATGCTTGACGGGTTTTTGATGTTTTATAAAGCGTTGTGGGGATTCGTGATACAAAATCCGGTGATGATTTTGTACGTGCTGGGCGCAACCCAGTTAGGGATCGTTGTCGGAATGCTGCCCGGACTCACGGCAACCATGGGGGTCGCATTGATGACCACCCTGACCTTTAAAATGGAGCCGGACTCGGCGGTTTTGATTTTGGTGTGCATGTATGTGGGCGCTATTTATGGCGGAAGCCGCAGTGCGATCCTGCTCAATATCCCCGGTACACCGGCCAATGCCGCCACGGCGGTGGACGGATATCCGCTGGCGCGTCAGGGGCTGGCGGGCAAGGCCATCGGTATCGCCACAACGGGTTCTTTTCTGGGATCCGTCATCGGTTTGTTGCTGCTGGCTTTTTTTACGCCGCTGATTGGCAATTTTGCCCTCAAGTTTAAATCGTTTGAATTTTTCTGGCTGGCAATTTTCGGTATCGTTATTTGTGGTAATTTAACCGCGCCCAAAGACCCTCTGAAGGGGTGGATTGCGGGCTTTCTGGGCCTGATTGTGGCCACCATAGGAATGGAACCCTATCATGCCTACCAGCGTTTCTCTTTCGGCTACATGGATTTATCCGGCGGGATTCACCTGATTCCGGCCATGGTGGGGGCTTTCGGATTCGCCGAAATCATCACCGTGATGAAGCAACCCAAAATGGAAGTGGTAAAGGGCAAGATCGACCGCATTTTTCCGCGCGCTAAGGACATCAGGAAATATTGGCGCAGTATCATCCGTTCCGGGCTTGTCGGTACATTCATCGGCGCGATCCCGGGAGTCGGCGAGGACATAGCGGCCTGGACAGCTTACGATCTTGCTAAAAATTCGAGCAAGGAAGCGGAACAATTCGGCAAAGGCAGCATCGAGGGCTTGCTGGCTGCCGAAACCGGAAACAATTCGGCCGTGGCAGGTGCAATGATTCCTGTGCTTTCACTGGCGATTCCCGGGTCGGCCCCTGCGGCGGTACTACTGGCGGCCATGTTTATTCACGGCATTCGTCCCGGGCCGCTAATCATGATTGAATTTCCCGAATTTGTCTACCAGGTGGTGGCCATGGTGCTTCTGGCCACGATGGCGATGTTTGTCTTGGGTCTGTTTATGGTCAGACCGCTGGTAAAGGTACTGGCCATTCGCAGGTCCAGACTGATGCCGGTGGTATTCGTGCTCTGCGTGATCGGATCCTATGCCATTCAGGCCAGGCTATTTGACATCGGTGTTATGGTCGTTTTCGGTTTCATTGGTTATTTCATGCGGGAGATGGATTACCCGATCGCACCGATGGTGCTCGGCATTATTCTCGGAACCATTCTGGATAAAAACCTGATCCGCGCATTGATCATATCCGAGGGCAATCCGTTGTTTTTTTTCCAGAGTCCGATTTCACTGATTATTGCCATTGTGACACTCATCACGTTTTTTAGCCGTACCCGCTGGTTTCAAGCACTAAAGTCGAAAATCAGAGATAGCATAAATTTCAGAACTTAAGGCCGAAAAGGACTTG
The DNA here is from genome assembly GCA_030601425.1 of Desulfobacterales bacterium. GTDB lineage: Bacteria > Desulfobacterota > Desulfobacteria > Desulfobacterales > JAHEIW01 > JAHEIW01. The sequence goes on along the minus strand of JAUVTR010000004.1, from coordinate 3,792 downwards.
CTTCATGCATACGATTCTTATCCTCAATCCCGGTCATTTTCATGCGGCACTTGTATTGCGTGAATCCCATCCAGTTTTATCGCAGGATATCTATGTATACTCAGAACAAGGTCCTGACCTGGGTCGATTTTTGGACCTGGTCGACTCTTTCATCAATCGAAAAAGTAGTCCGGTCGACTGGCGAATCCATGTTTATACCGGCTCGGACTACCTCGAAAAATTGATCGAAGAGAAAAAAGGCGACATCGTCGTTATTGCGGGTAAAAATCATAAGAAAATAGAACACATCGAAAGGCTGAATCGTGCCGGTTTTTCAGTCCTGGCGGACAAACCGTGGGTGGTTACCGCAGAAACCCTTCCTTTGCTGCAAGCGGCCATGGAAGATGAAAGGCCATTGAGCATCGATATCATGACCGAACGTTTTGAAATCACGACCATGCTTCAAAAGGATTTCCTGGCTGAAGAAGAAGTGTTTGGGATGGCCCGGGTGGATGAAGACGGCAGCCCGACTGTCTTTAAAGAAAGCATTCATCACCTTTATAAAATCGTCAATGATCAGCCCCTTGTGCGGCCCCCGTGGCATTTTGACATCAACGTGCAAGGGGAGGGTATCGTGGATGTCACCACCCACTTGGTCGACATGACGCACTGGATGATGTTTCCCGGTGCTGGTGCTGCCATCGACTTCGAACAGGATATCGAACTGCTGCATGCTCGGCGCTGGCCCACGCTAGTCCCCCTGGACAAGTTCAGCAAAATAACGCAACTGGATCATTTTCCGGATTCGATTCAAAATGATGTAAAAGACGATGGGCTGCATTATTTCTGCAACAGTGAACTGATTTACCGCGTCAAAGAGATTCCGGTTCACATCCGCGTGATCTGGAATCTGGAAATACCAGAGGGCGGTGGTGATATGCATGCTTCTATCATCAAAGGAACACGATCCGATCTGATGATTCGGCAACTCCCGGAATGCGGGTTCAAGGTGGAGGTACTGATCGTTCCGCGAAAAAATCCGGCCCAAGTACAAGCAGCGGTTCAGCGATGCCTGGAGAGGTGGTCGCATAAATATCCCGGACTTTCGCTAAACCGGGAAGAAGACAAAATTTTAATCGATATTCCTGATGAGCTCAGGACCACCCATGAAGAGCATTTCTGCAAGGTACGGGACATGTACCTGGACACCCTCGCACAGGGTGCTTGTCCTCCGGAAACGCGTGCATGCCTTGTATCAAAATACACGCTGCTGGCCGAGGCAAGAAAACAGGCTCTGGCTTCACCATTTGATCCCTTAAAATAAGCGCGCAGCATTAAAATGAACAAGTTTCTTTTACTGACGTTTTTTGCGCCTTGCCGCCTTGCCAGAACAAAGTGAGCGGGCGGAAAAATCCAAGCCACCCGCTCTGCGGGTGGTCGGTGACTCAGAAAAGGAGGGCTTAATGGCAAAGAAAGGCGGTTATGGATTTGGTATTGTTGGTTGCGGCATGGTGGCCGATTTTCACGCCCAGGCCATCGCGGCTATGAAAGGGGGTCACCTTGCGTGTGTATTTTCACGCAAAAGGGCTAATGCCCAACGGGTGGCAAAAAAATATGCCTGTGCGGCCTTCACGGATTACAAAACATTCCTGGCACACCCCGGACTGGATATTGTATCCATTGCTACTCCCAGCGGAGCCCATTTAGAACCGGTTGAAAAGGCGGCTGCAGCCGGCAAACACATTGCCTGCGAAAAGCCAACCGAGGTCAGCCTGGAGCGGGTGGATAAAATGATCGCGGTGTGCAGAAAGCACAAGGTGATGCTGACCGGCATTTTCCAGCGGCGGTTCAACGAAGCCACGCAGATTTTTAAGAAAGCGATGGATAGCGGTCGTCTGGGTAAAATTACCCTGGCAGATGCTTACATCAAGTGGTATCGCACCCAGGAGTACTACGACAGCGGTTACTGGCGAGGCACCTGGAAGTTGGACGGTGGTGGTGCTCTGATGAATCAGTCCATTCATACCATTGATCTTCTCTACTATCTGGCCGGAGAGGTGAAATGGGTGTGTGCTTTTGCCAATCGCTCCATCCACAAACGCATTGAAACGGAGGACAACGCGGTTGCTATTCTGAAGTTTAAAAACGGCGCCATGGGCGTCATCGAAGGCTCTACCTGCTGCTACTCGCCGACAGGGCATCCAGCGGAAGTTCACATATGTGGATCGGAAGGGTCCATTTTTATGCGGGACAACAGTTTTACGGTCTGGGACTTTAAAAGGCGCCGATCCAACGATAATAAAATCATGCAAAAGTTCTCGGCCCAACAAGGCGGCCCGGGTGCCGGTGCGGCCGATCCGGCGGCCATTGACTATGTGTCCCACCAGAAGAATTTTGAAGACATGGTCAAAGCCCTCAAAAAAGGGGGCAAACCGCTGGTGGACGGTGCGGAAGGGCGCAAGGCCATTGAAATTATCCTGGCAATTTACCGCTCGGCGCTGACGGGCGGCAAACCGGTCCAGCTGCCGCTGAAACGAACGCCGACCCGCAAGGCTTTTCGATAAAGGGAATCACCGCTTTAACGATACCTATTTGTGTAAAGGGCCTCGTTGAAAAAAGCGCATGTATCCGACGAAGAGACAGGGAACTTACGAATCATGGAAGAACACAGAATCGGCATCATCATGAACGGTGTCACCGGCCGCATGGGTACCAATCAACATCTTTTAAGATCAATTGCGGATATTGTCAAACAGGGTGGCCTTATCATAAATCCCGCTGAGGTGATCATGCCGGACCCGATCCTGGTGGGCCGCAATCCGGCTAAATTGAAAAAAATCTGTGATCTGTCCGCTGTGAAAAAATGGTCGACGGATGTGGACGCCTGCCTGGGAGATTCGAATTACCATATTTATTTTGATTCGCAAACAACAGGGCTTCGAGCGCAGAGCGTTCGCAAGGCAGTAAAGGCCGCCAAGCACATCTACTGCGAAAAACCGACCGCCACCGACACGGAAACCGCCCTCGAACTTTACAAATCCTGCCAGGATGCCGGATTAAAAAATGGGGTGGTTCAGGACAAACTGTGGTTGCCGGGAATAATTAAACTCAAACGCCTGATCGAAAACGAATTCTTCGGTAAAATCCTTACCGTGCGAGGAGAGTTCGGTTACTGGGTCTTCGAAGGCCACAGCATTGCTGCCCAGCGTCCCTCCTGGAATTATCGCAAGGAGGATGAAGGCGGCATTATTCTCGACATGATGCCCCACTGGCGTTACATGCTCGATAATCTCTTCGGAAGCGTTAAAGCAGTTTCCTGTTTTGCCGCCACCCATATTCCGGAGCGCATTGACGAAAGCGGAAAGCCATATCAGTGTACGGCCGAAGATGCCGCTTACGCCACTTTTGAATTGGAAGGAGGCGTGGTTGCCCATTTTAACTCCTCGTGGGTTACGCGCGTGAGGCGCGATGATCTGCTGACCCTGCAGGTGGACGGCACGGAAGGCTCTGCGTTGGTCGGTTTGCGCGAATGTTACATTCAGCATTACGATAACACGCCCAAACCCGTATGGAATCCCGATATCGTGCGGAAAACCAGTTATCTCGACGATTGGTCCGCAGTGCCCGAACAGGAAGAATACGACAATGCGTTCAAGGCCGAGTGGGAGCTATTTCTGCGACACGTAGTACGCGATGAACCTTTTCGGTGGAATCTATTAGAAGGGGCAAAAGGCGTGCAACTGGCGGAAAAAGCCACCGAGTCATGGGAAAAGAAAAGCTGGATAGAGGTGCCGGCGCTAATCCAGGATGCAT
>JAUVTR010000266.1 GCA_030601425.1 Desulfobacterales bacterium | reverse complement strand
CAGCGGGAACTCGGAGCGCGAAAGGCAAAAATATCGGCCCAGGAAAGACCTTATGACCCCTGGAAAGAACTCATCGAACTTTATCAGGTATACCAGGACGGCTCGGTGACCTATAAGCGCACAATGGAATTTTTTGATGTGGAACCGGAGCATGCCATTGAGCCCGACGATCGCGCGCCCTATGATCTGGAGCCCAGCGTCGACGTTAAGGACCTGTCATTTGTAACCGACAGCGGAATCCGCTTACTTGACGGCATCAATTTGTCCCTGAATCCGGGAGAGCATCTGGCACTGGTCGGTTTTTCCGGCAGCGGTAAAAGCACCCTGGCCCTTTGCATCGGCCAGCTCTATAAGTATACCAGCGGACACGTTTTAATCGGAGATAAAGAAGTTGCCGATCTGACGAAAAAAGACATGGTTAACAATATGGGCTTTGTCGCCCAGAGTCCGTTTATCTTTGACGGCACCATTGAAGAAAACCTGCTTTACGCCTGCAGAGCCAAAGCCAATGGAAACGGTCAAGACGGCGACGGGCTGCCCTCCCTCGATGATATCATTGCGGTGCTCCATCAGACCGGAATATTTGTGGATGTATTGCGATTTGGCATGAACGCCATATTGGCCCATGACCAGCAAAAAGAATTGGTCGAAGTTCTTATCCGTGTCCGCGAAAACTTTCAGCGCGATTTTGGAGATGAGCTGGCGGACTACGTAGAATTTTTCGATGAAAACCTATACCTTTATAACTCCAGTGTGGCCGAAAATTTAATTTTCGGCACCCCCAACAAGGATACGTTTGGCGACGCAAAGCTGTCAAAAAATGAATATTTTTTAAATTTTTTAAACCGGGCGGATTTGACCCGACCGCTGCTCAGTATGGGAGCAGAATTGACCAGACAAACCGTGGATATCCTGGGCAATCTCCCGCCGGACGCCATATTTTTCGAGCAAAGCCCCATTGGACCGGATGAATTAGATGAATTTAAAGTATTGGCCGAGCGTCTAAAGCGCATGAAACTGCATGAATTGACCGATGAGGATCGCGAAAAACTCCTGGAACTGGCGCTACGGTTTGTGCCGGGAGTTCATAAAATGGTCGCCTTGCCTGCCATATTGGAAAATCTAATTTTAGAGGGCCGGGCTTTATTCCGCGAGAAGATCTCCGCTGACGATCCTGACGCTGTGACGTTCTATCAACTTACGGAATATATCCATTCCCAAACCATATTGAACAATATCTTTTTTGGCAAAACCAAAGAGACCAACCCCGAGGCCCAGGAGAAGATCTACCAGAGCATTAACCAGCTTTTGATCGAAGAGGATCTTCTGGAGACCATCATCGAAATCGGTATGTATTTCCAGGTGGGCAGCAAGGGCGACAAGCTATCCGGCGGGCAACGACAGAAACTGGCAATTGCCCGGGTTTTCCTGAAGAGGCCGAAGATTTTGATTATGGACGAAGCCACGTCAGCTCTGGATAACAAGTCACAAGCTCGCATTCAAAATCTACTGGAAACGCGCTGGAAGAAAAAAAGTACCGTCATATCGGTTGTTCACCGCCTGGATACTATTAAAAACTATGATTGCGTGGCCGTCATGAAAGCCGGTAAGATCCTTGAAATGGGAACCTATGACGAACTGATGGCCCGGAAAGGAATGCTATATGAACTCGTCGGAAAAAAATAGAAGCGGCCCGCCCAGCGAGTTGCAAGAAAATCTGGAGATTTTGAGAGAAACCTACTTTTTTTCCGGACTGCCTCTTGAAACGCTGAAAGTTTTTGCTTATCTTTGCACCAGAGTAAAATTTAAACAAGGAGAGTATATCTTTCGCCAGAATGAAGACGACGGGCGGGCGTTTTACATCATCAGCGGAAAAGCCAGATTGGAACGCGCGGACAACAGCACCACCAAAGAAATTAGAGACTGCCGTACCGGTGAGTTTCTGGGCGGTCTGACGCTGCTCGGTGAAGTACGCCGACTATTTTCCCTGAAGGCGGTGCAGGACACCGTCTGTCTTATACTTAACCGGGATAAATTTTCTAAAGCCCTTGAACAGTTTCCGGATATCATGCCTCGCATTTTCAAAGCAGTGGCTAAAAATATCGATGCCTGGGAGGAACGATTTTTAGCCGACCGCGCCGATTCGTGTGGGGAATGTATTGTAAATTTAGGCGTTAGCCTGATTTGAACTTCAAAAGAAAAAAATCTTTTCAAGAGAGGCTTTTTTGCGATACAATGAGAGTCAATCCGGGAGCAGGGGCCTCAAAGCCTCAAAAATAAAAAGTCATGGCGAAAAACAAAGTATCATTTAAACTTAAAAGTAACTTGTCCCAATTGGACGCCTTGTGCCAAAATTTGGAAAAATTTGGTCAATCCTTGGGCCTGTCCAAAAAGTGCATATTCGAAGCCAACCTGGCACTTGATGAACTGTTCACCAACATCATTTCTTATGGGTTTGACGACAAAAATGAACACACCATCAAGATTACGATATCCCTCCGGAATGACGAACTGGTCTTTAATATTGAGGATGATGGCATCCCTTTTAACCCTACAAAGGTAGAGACACCGGATCTGGAATGCACCATTGAAGAGTGCAGAATCGGGGGCCTGGGTATCCATCTGGCTAAAAACCTTATGGATGCCGTATGTTATCAACGATGCAAAGATAAAAATATCTTAACCTTAAAAAAGAAAATCAAAGAAGCTCGACCGCAAAAAAAGAAAGTTAAAGGTTGATCTTATAGTGGTTGTCAAAAAACGTTGCGGTTGGTACCGGGTGCTTCGCACCCGGTTTGAATACAACCAATCATTTATTTACGGTTTTTTATTTTAGTGTCCAGGGAGGACAGCAAATGGAAATTATCGAAGAAAGTCAGAGCGGAATTAATATTTATAGATTAAACGGTCGCCTCGATTCAAATACATCTCAAGGGTTTGAGAAAAAAATTTTTCAGGCAATTGATGATGGCTCCAAAAGCATGATCATTGACTTTAAAAATCTTGATTACATTTCAAGCGCCGGCCTGCGCGTTATCTTAAAAGCGACCAAAGCCCTCAAGCGCGAAGATGGAGCGATTATGTTGTGCGACATGCAGGATTATGTAAAGGAAGTTTTTGAAATCGCAGGATTTGATTCTTTTCTGCCGATTGTCGGCACCATGGATGATGCATTAAACGCGTTTTAACCCTACCGCGATTTGAAGGCAAAATTAAAGTACCTACCCCAGACCGATTAAACCTCGCCGGCCGAGTTCCCGTATGAACTGGGTAACCGCTACCTCAGCCTCCCTGGGTTGCAACTGATGGGTTTCGGCAAATATTTGAATCAATTGGCGCACCGAGCGCTTGCCATCCAACAAATCCCAGACCGATGATCCCAAGGTGTCCAGCTGAAGCTTTTTCGTCTGTACCTGTTCTTCAGGCCCTCCGAATCGTTTGACCAAAGTGGCAAAAAACGGTCGGATGGTTACCGGATAGCCGATAAGGACCTCACCGGTCTCCAATCGATCTTCGGTAATCTGGACGTTTTTAGCCGGAATGCGATCAAGCGCCTCAGCCCGGCTGATTGCCGGGCCCTTGGGCTTTTTCTTAAATACTCTCATAATGGGAGCAAATCCTGTCCAATAATTCGGTGTCGAGGGGTTTCTTGTCTTCGGCACGGACTCCGAGAATGCGGTTTTTTTCCTCCAGGTGCCAGAGTCCAAGCCAATAATACGAAGACTTGCGTTTAAAGCGTCCCAGCCACCGTTGCCAGTCAGTTTTTGGCGCAGAACTCCATTCAGCCATATCACATCCATCAATGCTCCCGGCAACCGGATCCGGCTTATTAAGATCGGCAACAGTTTTGGCAAGCTGCACCAGATCCTGTTCAGCCAACAAAACAGATGCCAGTGCCCAGCGATGTAAACAGATGTGTTGCCTGCCATCTGAAAAATCTAGCTCATATTTGCCGGCTTCAAATCGATGGCGTTTCAACTGATAGGTTTCCGGAACGATTGCGCGAATATCATAAGCTGCCCACAAAATCTGACCGTCTTGGCGGTGATCGCGAAAGGAATCCAAAACTTGCGATGAAATCCGGATATTCTCAGTCGATTTCTTCTGAAAAAACTGAATCAGGGTGGCGTTGCGGCAGCTTGGACAAAATAAAATAACACCCTGGCCGGGAGTCGTATCTCCCTGCCAGGAAAACCCGCTGACCTTGAAATTCATTAGAACCGTTTCCCAATCAGCTGGAATCGATTCGACTTTAAACGTTTTTCTAACCTGTTTTTTTTGGAGGGAAGTTAAGCGCTTAAGGTGAGTCCGGTGGGAAAAATTTCCTTTAACCCTGGCCCATTTAACCTCCATTACCGGGGCTGTTTCGTCTTCGAGCACAAGATGGCGGGCACCGATCTGGGCCAGCTGCCAATCGGCCGGGGCCCGAAAACGAATTCCGTTCCAGCCAATTTCTTTCCAAGCTTCTCCCATTTGATTATACCGGTTGTCATAAATATGTTCCGTTTGCCGGATTTTCTAACAGGCGACAATATAGCGTTTAACTGACTACAATTATTACAAACATGACAACCGCTATATTATTTTTTTATTGAAAAAAAATCTAGACTTTTGCGGAACGATGTGCCATATTTCAATCAAGGATATGCGCTAAAGACGCCTCAGCCTTGGCCGCACAAACAAGATGAGCAGTTGCGTGAAGCGTTTTTGCAAAGACTCGA
>JAUVTR010000260.1 GCA_030601425.1 Desulfobacterales bacterium | reverse complement strand
GTTTGTGAAGAGTGGGGCCCGGGATCATCGGCGCTGATTAAAACAAACCCGCCCTTGATCCCCAGATAAGCGGCACTCATGAGCGGATCCGAAGCCACATTTAAACCGACCTGTTTCATGCTGACGGCGGCACGAAGGCCGGTCTGGCATCCGGCATAAGCGATTTCGAAGGCAACCTTTTCATTAATTGCCCATTGGGTGTGCATGCAAAGCGATTCTTCGTTTTGAAAATCCGCCACGGCCGCAAGGATCTCGGAAGCCGGTGTCCCCGGATAAGAGGTTGCAATGGTACATCCACTTTCGATCAAACCGCGCGCAATAGCTTCATTTCCCAGCAGCAATCTTCGTTTGCTTTTGCTCACTGATCTATTTCCTCTCTCAATCCGCCTGGCGGACTAACGCCCGCTGGTAAAGTTCTAAACCTATAAATAGTGCTTATAACAACAAGTGAGCTAAAATTAAAAATGATCTAAAATGCCTAAAATTGAGGAATTCTACCCGTCGAGAGCCTCTGGGTCGAACGATCATATTTATAATAAAAGATGGAGCGCCACGCGGCGCAAGCGCCTGCGCTGCGCGAGCGAAACCATAACTTTAGGCAATTTAGCTCATTTTAGGCATTTTAGGCAATTTAGCTCATTTTAGGCATTTTAGGCACTTTTAACTTTAGAGCACCTTTACAACTCAAAAGCGACCACGCTGATCATCAGCGGCAATCCCCGCATTTCTTCCAGCACATCTTCCGGAACCGGTGTGTCGGTCCGCAGAAAGATCATGGTCTTGTCACTGTCTTCTTCCTGGCCCACCCGCATGCGGCTGATGTTGATGTCATGATCGCCCAGAAGGGTTCCAATACTGCCGATCGCACCGGGTTTGTCATGATTATGGATCAATATAAAGCGCTCGACGGGCGCCAATTCGAGGCGGAAATTGTTGATATTCACCACTCGTGGATTTTTCCGACCGAATATGGTCCCGGCAACCTTGTTCTTGCCTTTATCAGAAATCGCTTTGACGGTAATCAAATTAACATATTCCTCGGACTCGGTAATCTTGGCTTCCGTAACCTTAATCCCGCGTTCCTTTGCGAGGACCTGCGCGTTGACAAAGTTGACATCGTCTTTAATCATGGGTGTCATGAGGCCTTTTAAAACCGCAGTGGTGACCGGCGAAAGATCAAGATCCTCAAAATCACCTGCATATTCGATCAAAATCTCTTTTACCGCCCCCTGTGACAGCTGAGCCAGCAGGCAGCCCATCCGATCGGCAAGGGTTAGATAGGGGTTGAGTTTTTCAAGCAAATCACCGCTGACCGGCGGGACGTTGACTGCATTGATAACCGTTGCATCTTTAAGATAAGCTATGATCTGTTCCGCTACCATAACGGCCACATTGGTTTGGGCTTCCAGAGTCGAAGCACCCAGATGCGGTGTGCAAATCACCCGATCAATTTCAAACAGCGGGCAAACTCCGGGGGGCTCGTTCTCAAACACATCCAGGGCTGCTCCGGCTACCTTGCCTGATTTCAGGGCTTCGTTCAGATCAGCCTCGTCGACAATTCCGCCGCGGGCGCAGTTAATGATCATGACGCCGTCTTTCATTTGATTGAATGCTTTTTTGTTAATGAGCCCTAGGGTGTCCTTTAGTTTAGGTACATGCACCGTGATGTAATCTGCTCTGTGGTATAAATCTTCTACAGATACCGCTTCAAATCCGGCCTTTTCAATCTGTTCATCCGGAATATAGGAATCGTGAACAATCACCTGCATCTTTAAACCGCGGGCACGGTCAGCAACAATGGAGCCGATTTTACCAAGGCCAATGATCCCGAGTACCTTATTATAAATCTCCCGTCCCTGCAGTTTTTTCTTTTCCCATTTTCCGTCTTTCAAAGTCGATGTGCCCCAGGGGATGTTGCGGGTCAGCGCCATCATCATCGCGATCGTATGCTCAGCGGTTGTGATCACATTACCGGTGGGCGTGTTCATGACAACCACACCATGTTTGGTCGCCGCCGGTATATCGACGTTATCGAGGCCGATTCCGGCCCGGCCCACAACCTTCAGGTTTTTAGCGGCCTCAAGGAGATCTGCCGTGACCTTGGTGGCACTTCGGATGACCAGCGCATCATAGTCGCCAATGTTTTTTTTGAGTTCATCGGGCTCAAGACCGGTTTTAACATCAACATCAATCCCCGATTCTTCTTCAAACATTTTGATACCCGCTGCTCCGAGGCTGTCGCTGATCAAAACTTTCATGATATGCCCCCAAATTTCTGATGCCGTTGCTGTTATTTTATATTGATTTTTTTGTTGATAAGTGAAACCGGTATCTTATCAGAAACGACTTCTATTACTGGCTTGACACAGTTTTGTATACGGTATACAAAAACGTGTCAAGCAAATTATCCGGTGCTTTTTTTCAATTTCTCAACTCGGTTTAACCAAATGTGATTGGAACGGATATAAAAATAGAATAGAAAGGAATAATATCATGGATGCTTCAAAAAACCTCTACCGCACCGCATTAAATCCCCTGCTGATTGAACCCTCCCGGCCGCTGCCGGATGAAATCGCTGTAATCGGTGCCGGCACCATCGGACCGGATATCGGTTATTATTTGAAAAGCGCCTTGCCCGCAAGCAAACTTTACCTGGTGGATGTCCTCGAAAAGTCCCTCGTGCAAGCCGAACAGCGTATCGTGGGCTATACTGAAAAGGCGGTAGACAAAAAAAAGATGAAGCCGGAAAAAGCAGCTGCCGTTCGCGAAAATATTGTCTACACCACAGACTACGAACAGATTAAAAATTGCAATCTGATCATCGAGGCTGCCACTGAAGCCATTCCACTTAAGCAAAAAATATTTGAAACCGTTGAAAATATCGTCAGCGAAGATGCCATAATCACCTCCAACACCTCCTCGATTCCGGCTGACAGAATCTTTCTAAAAATGAAAAAGCCGGAACGCACCTCAATTACCCACTTTTTTGCTCCGGCCTGGCGCAGCCTTCCGGTTGAAGTCATCGCCTGGGAAAAGGGAAGTCAGGAAACACTGGATTACCTGTTCTGGTTTTTCGCCAAAACCGGCAAAGCGCCCATCATTACAGATAACGCCATCTGCTTTGTATTGGACCGTATCTTTGACAACTGGTGCAATGAATCCGCCTATTTATTGGATCGGGCAACCGCCAGCCAGATCGACAAAGTCGCCGAAGAATTCGTCTTTGCCGGACCATTTTTCGTCCTGAACCTGGCCAACGGAAACCCGATTATCATTGAAACCAACAGCCTGCAGATGGAAGAAGGCGCCCATTACCGGCCCGCATCCGTTCTGGCATCGGTGGATCGGTGGCTCACTCACCGCCCGGGCAGTCCGGTGGAAGTCCCGCAAGACATAAAGTCCGCCGTCCGTGACCGCCTGCTGGGCATCCTATTTTCCCAATCTTTTGATATTATTGACCGCGGGATCGGAACCAAAGCAGACCTCAACTTCGGCTGTCAGGTGGCCTTAGGATTCCGCAAAGGCCCGCTGGATCTTATGCGGAATCTGGGAGAGGATGAAGTCAAGCGGATCATGGACAGGTTTCAGTCTGAAAGACCGGGCTTTCCGATGCCGCAGCAACCCTATTCGGCCTATCAGGATTTTAAACGCTACGTCCTGGCCGATGACATCGACGAGGTTAAAGTGATCACCATCCGTCGTCCCCAGGCCATGAACGCCCTCAATGATGAACTGACGGATGAGATCCTGTCCGTTTTCAAAGAATTCGAAAATGATCCCTCAGTGAAGGGTTTTGTCATCACCGGTTACGGAACTGCCGCCTTTTCGGCTGGAGCGGACATCGGTAAATTCCCGGAAATGTTAGGCGATGCCAATGCTTCGGCCCAATACGCAAGAGATTGCGCCAAGGTTCAGATATTCATGGATCAGATGAACAAACCAGTGGTGGCTGCTGTCAACGGCTTTGCTCTTGGCGGTGGACTGGAGGTGGCCATCCGCTGTCACAGCATCATCGCCACGAAAAACGCAAGTTTCCAATTCCCCGAAATCAGCCTGGGCATACTGCCGGGAATCGGCGGCTGTGTGGTGCCCTACCGCAAATGGCCCCAGGGTGCCGAACTGTTCCATGAGATGATTTGTCTGGGCCGGCCGCTCAAGGTCAATGATGCACGCGATATCGGCATGGTAACCAAAATCGTGGATGATTATCCGGCACTGATTTCTGCGGCTATCGAAGAGGTCAAACGCTTGCAGGGCAAAACAACCCGAATTCCGGAAGGTAGAGTTGAGATTCCTGATATTGACATCCCGCATGAGCCCAAAGCGGGCCATCAGGTACTTAGCAAAGAAGCCGTATCTATCACAATGAAAGTGATCCAGGGGGGCAGTGCATGCGCAAACTTCAATGATGCCCTTGAAATCGGATATAAAGGATTCGGAGAAATTGCCTGTACGGATGCGGCCAAGGAAGGTATTTCAGCCTTCTTGGAAAAGCGCAAGCCGGTTTTCAAAAAATAGATAGCACCTCTAATCCGCTACTGCTTGTTCTCTTGGGTCTTGCTTCGCTTTATGCTTTCCAGCCGCTCTAAAAGGGTTCCGGCTTTTGTGAGATTCTTGTTTACATCTTTGTAATTCGGATCGAGTGCCGCGACAGACTCCCACTCTCGAATGGCATCAGCTAATTTTTGATCCCCAAAATATGCCAGGCCCTTTTCGTAGTGAACTTGCTTGTAAGTGGCCTCACACTTCTGGATATTCTTTGCGCATTGCTCGCAATTTTTATCGTATTGCAGCGACGTCTTGAATTCATCCCTGGCAGCCAAATAATCTTCTTTGCCGAAAAGAACCAATCCCTGTTCAAAATGAGATTT
>JAUVTR010000044.1 GCA_030601425.1 Desulfobacterales bacterium | reverse complement strand
ATTTCTAAAGAAAATGCGGCCCTGATCCGATAGTAATATCGAAGAACCCTATATCGCGAAGACCTAAACCATATGGCTATCGTTAATCTAAAAAAAAGACAGATTGAATGCAAAATCGCATACTACGGTCCTGGGCGAGGTGGTAAAACAACGAATCTCAAATATATCCACAAGAGCTTTAAAAATCAAGTAATAGGAGAAATGGTCTCCATCAATACGGATGGCGATCGAACCTTATTTTTTGATTTTCTTCCTCTGGATCTGGGTAAAGTGCGAGGCTGCGATCTTCACGTTCAATTATACACGGTTCCAGGGCAGGTCCGATATAGTTCCACCCGGAAACTGGTGTTAAGAGGCGCCGATGGTGTTATATTTGTTGCCGATTCGCTGGAAGTCCGGCGTGAAAAAAATTTACTTTCTCTAAAAGATTTGCAACAAAACCTCAGAGATTACGGTCTCAGCATCTTTACGGTGCCGCTGGTAATGCAGTTTAACAAAAGAGATCTTGATGGAGAAAATGTTCCCATCATGCCGATAGAAAAAATGAAGCACGACCTCAATCGACAATTGAAAGTTCCATTTTTCCCCGGCAGTGCCTCAAAGGGGGGAGGGGTCGGCAAGACCCTACATGGCTGCCTGAAGCTTGTGATGCAAGCGGTCCAGAAGGAGTTAAGTTAGGCAATAATTTAATTTAATTATTAAATTGGAATGTTTTCGTGTTATAATTGGTTTATCGTATAAATTATCATATGTTACGACCTGATTTGAAAATTTAGCCATAATTCATGAATAAAAATAGCGATTTATCAGGAAGCCTGAATTTTCTTAATTTAGGCGAATTATTAAATCTGCTCGGTACCAACGGCAGCTCCGGTGTGTTGCGCATCAACGGCAGCGATGCAACGCAGCCGGGTCTCGTGTATCTGGATAAAGGCAATCCCATAAATGCTACCAACGGGTCGCTGTCCGGATTGGATGCCGTTTTTGCATTATTTGGTTGGACCCAGGGCGAATTTGAATTTACTGAGGAAGATGTCACTTGTGAGAAAACGATCACCAAAAGCCGAATGGAAATCATACTGGATGGCCTCCGGCTGCTGGATGAGGGCAAAATCGAAAAACTGGGACAGGCCACCGCGCCAAAAAATCAACCCGAATCTCCTGTCATATCCGGGAAATTCCCATTAATTAAGGGTCCTTTAGTCGATTATTCATATATTGTCGATGAAGAGGGATTTTATGACGGTGATGAGATCGTGCAGGAAGGCAATCATGGTGATTGGATTTGGGTCATTCTGGAAGGCACCGCCGAGATCGTTAAACAAGCCTCTAATGGTCCTTTAAAATTGTTGAGAATCGGAGATGGCGCGTTTTTAGGCAGCGTAGGAAGCTTACTATCCGGCGGCAAAGTGCGCAGTGCAACCGTCAAGTCCGTGGGAAACGTACAATTGGGGATGCTGGATTCACAACTGCTTGCCAATGAACTGGCCAATGTTTCCGCCGATTTTAAGAACATGATAATCAGCATTGATTATAGATTGCGGCAAATAATCGACATGGCTGTAAAAGTCAACGAGCAAGATAAAGATTTAAACGGTTTTGTAGAGGGCAAAAAACAGCTCATCAAGCAGGGGCAGAACGAGGAACGGCTATTCACAATTAAAGAAGGGGAGGCGTTCATTGCGCGTAATACCGAAAACGGTTATGTGCCGCTTGCGCATCTGAAGAAAGGCGATTTTTTCGGCCGGATTCCGTTTATAGACATGGGCCATGAACCCTATTCCGCTTCAGTTTTTTCATCGGATGATCTCAAATTAACGGCCGTTAATGCCGAAAAGCTGCAGTCTGAGCATGAGGGACTTTCGTCCACACTTAAAAATATAATCGAACATCTGGCGACCTGTATTTCAGTAACCACCTTAGTGACCTGCGAGTATCAAAAAAAACATGTATAGGGAATAATAAATTCAAGATACAGCTAAATAAAAATTAAGTGAGGACAATGGCAACACAAGAGAAAAGAAAACACGCTCGAATTAGCTCTTTAAACCTTTCATACGTATGTCTTGATGAAAATGACAAAATTGTCAAACAGGGGATGGGAAGGACTTTAAATGTATCCGAATCCGGCATCTTACTGGAAACCCATTTCCCCATCGATAAAACCCACATCGTCACGCTGACCTTAGGGTTAGAGGAAGATCTGGTCGATATCAAAGGACGTCCGGTGCACACACGCACAAACAATGAGGGGAAGTACGAGGTGGGCATTCAGTTTTTTGAACCTGACAAGAAAGCCAGCCGGTCTCTTAAAAAATTTATCGATGCCTTCGGAGAACAAAGCGCAAAAGACGAATGATTTGATCGGATTTAAAAATTTTTGTTCCTACTTTCCACCTACCCCTTGACCTTCACTCAATAATGTCCCATATAAATACGTCCAAATCAGACTTATTTGATTGACGTTAAGATTTATCCCTTTTATCTGTTTTTATTCTATTTTATTTATACCGCTTTCCATAATAGTGTTCCGAGTCACGGACCACACGCGGAGCGGGTGGCTTGGATTTTACCGCCTCGGCGGGAAAAAACAAAGGCACGGCAGTGCCTTAATCAGTGCGGGTGTAACCGGGTGCTTTGCACCCGGTTTGAAAACACCCAATGACGGAATTGCGGCATAAGCGGTTGTAGAAAAAAGCGTTAGAATACCGGAACGTTTTTTTGACAAACACTATATAGTTCCAGGTTGTTATATCATTATTGAGCGAAAGGAAGGAGCAAAATCATGAAAACGCCCATCAGCGAAACGGATTTCCCGGAACTGAAACTTTTAAAACGCGGCAAGGTTCGCGATGTCTACGATCTCGGTGAATATCTTTTAATGGTGGTCAGCGACAGAATTTCGGCATTCGATGTGGTCATGCCGGATCCCATCCCTGATAAAGGAGTCATCCTGACTCAAATTTCATTGTTTTGGTTTGATGTCGTTAAGCCGCTGATTCAAAACCATGTTGTTGCCCGCGATGTGGATCAGTATCCTGATTCCTGCCGGTTATATGCAGATGCCCTGCAGAATCGCAGCATGCTGGTAAAAAAGGCACAACCACTGCCGATTGAATGTATTGTCAGGGGTTACATTTCGGGCTCCGGTTGGAAAGAATATGCCGAGACCGGTAGCATCTGCGGCATTCAGTTGCCAGAGGGATTAAAAGAATCGCAGAAGTTACCGGAGCCCATTTTTACACCCTCTACCAAAGCCGAACACGGAGAGCACGACATTAATATCGATTTCGAGCAAGCCGCCAGGCTTGTCGGTAAAACAAGAACTGAAAAGATTCGGCAGCTCAGTGTTGCTATTTACAAAAAAGGAGCCGAACTCGCTGATCAGAAAGGTATTATTATTGCCGACACTAAATTTGAATTTGGCCTGGTGGATGATGATGTTATCCTGATCGATGAAATTCTAACCCCGGACTCATCACGGTTCTGGCCAAAGGAAACCTACAGCCCGGGTGGGTCCCAAAAAAGCTATGATAAGCAGTATTTGCGAGACTACTTGAATTCGTTGGATTGGGACAAAAGAGCCCCCGGACCGTCTTTGCCCCAAGATGTTATTTCCAACACGCGCCAAAAATACATAGATGCCTTAACGCAACTTACCGGCAGCAGCCATGGACTCTAAATCATCCGACAAGCAAGACGTCCACAGGGACATACCTTTAGATCCTGCCATAGCGCTACAAAAGGTTATGTTGAGCGAGGTGGATTTAGCGGATAACACCTTTCGCATCACCACTTGCACTGACCTGGACAAACTCGTCTTGTCCATTCATAAACTGGGCCTAATGCATCCCCCGGTGCTGAAATACAATTCGCCCGGATATGTCATTGTCTGCGGGTTTCGCCGGATTGCCGCCTGTCTGAACTTAGGCTGGACTCAAGTTCCGGCAAGAGTTCTAAAAGAAAACTTCGGCCACTTCGAACTGGCCCAGCTGGCCATTGCCGATAATGCCTTGCAAAGATCACTGAATCTATTGGAAACTTCCCGGGCAATGAAGCTTTTGGCCGATGTCTGCACGGATCAAAAGCAATTGAAGAAGGCATCGCAGGATCTGGGGTTACCGTCTAACCTATCCGTAGCAGCTAAAGTTGAAAAAATTTGCCGGCTTCCATTAAAGATTCAAGATGGTATTCTGGCGGATACCATTAATATGTCAATGGCGCTGGAACTCGGCAGATTGGATCCGGAGGTTGGAGAAGGACTGCTTGAGCTTTTCAGTCAGCTTAAGGTGGGCTTAAACAAGCAAAGGGAATTGCTGTTGCTGCTAAAAGAAATTGCCAGGCGGGAGGACATTCCCATCCCGCAAATGATTGCTGAAAAAGCATTACAAGATATATTAAAACCCGTCGAACTTGATAGAGCTGTGAAGCGGCAAAAAATCAGATCCTATCTGAGGCGACGCAGATTCCCCTCAATTTCACGAGCTGAGGAAAAATACGAAAAACTCGTTAAGCAGCTAAAACTGGGCAACAATATCAATCTCATTCCACCCAAAGATTTTGAAGGGATGACTTACATGATGACATTTCGATTTGATAATCGTGAAGAGCTGAATAATGTGAAAAAAAAATTTGAGAAAATAATACATCATCCTAGTTTTGGTAAAATCCTCGACCGATAAAATTTGGCGATATGCTTCCAATATGTTATAGAAATTCAGAGACGTTAATTAATCCGCCCTGAAAAATAGCATATTCAGGGTGGTAAATATTTCTTTCAAAACTGAAAATTGTTTTTTGACCCTAGGTCCGGCGGATTAATTAGTTAATGCTGCGCATTTAATTTTTATATTTTTCTCTTTTTAATTCAGTATAGCTACTTGGGTCTAAAAAAACATAGCAGCAATTATATTACCGAAATCATTCAAAATTTTTCATCTACTATAAGATTAAATCAGTATTTATGAGCCTTTGTGCGATTCTTTTTCAATAATGATTAATTAATCCGCCCGGATCAGTGTCAAAATAGCCTGATAAGATTTCAAAGTACAAAAATATTTTACCTACACCTGATACCGTTATTTTTCAGGGCGGAGTAATTAGTTCTATGACCCTAACGACATTATATATCGATCAGCAAATTGCTGACAACCCCACAACTCGATCCATCCAAGCCCGTTTGAATGTGCCCACTGAAATCGTACAACGTCCGCAACAGGTTTATGAAGCGATCTCATCGGCTGCGGATCCAGTGCAGCAAGGCAAAAAAATCCTTTACCTGACCCGCAACCGGGGAGCTTTTTTTAAAAAGTGCCCGGGCACAAGTCACTATACCTGTTGCGATTATCAAATCCTGCACATCGGCACCTTCTGCCATATGGATTGTACCTATTGCGTCCTGCAGACCTATTTTCATCCACCCATACTTCAGTATTTTGTAAATCACGAAGATTTAATGACAGAACTGGACACGGTTTTTTCGCAAAAAAAAATACTGAGAATCGGTACCGGTGAATTTACCGATAGCTTGATCTGGGAGTTATGGACTGACGTATCGAATCAACTGGTACAGCGCTTTGGGGCTCAAAACCATGCGGTGCTTGAGCTAAAAACAAAAACAACTGCGATTGAACGATTGCAAAATCGAGCGCATAACCGTAAGACAATTGCCGCCTGGTCTTTGAACACCAATCATATTATCAATACCCAAGAACGCGCGACAGCCAGTCTTGCGGCCCGACTTAAAGCCGCCGCCAGATGCGAATCCTGGGGATACCCGCTGGCCTTTCATTTTGATCCCCTGGTGATTTACGACGGCTGCGAAGAAGACTATAAGCAGGTCATTCAAGACCTGTTTGCAAATGTGACGGCTGACAATGTCGTGTGGATCAGCCTGGGAACTTTGCGTTTTCCGCCAGCCCTTAAAACAATGATACAAAAACGGTTTCCGGATTCCAAAATTATCTACGAAGAATTTATTACAGGTCCGGACGGTAAAATGCGATATTTTAAACCACTGCGGATTAAACTCTATCGTAAGATCATTGCGTGCATCCGGGAACTGGCTCCGGCAGTTCTTGTCTACCTGTGCATGGAAGATGATGAGGTCTGGCGAGAATCATTGGGCTTTAAACCCTCTGAAATCGGTGGATTGCCGCACATGCTGGATGCGAGCGCGATACGGCATTGCAATCTTGAGCCCGGTGGATCATAGGTTTCACGTGTCAGGAAACAGATGACAGATGTCAGAAGACAGATAACAGATGAAAACCGAAGAGTAGGGCAGCCCTCGACTCGACTGAGCTCGTCGCAGGCTGCGGCTGCCAGCACCACCACCAGCGACCAAACCCTGAACCTCTGAACCCCTGAACCTTTGAACCTTTGAACCTGACACCTGAACACTGACACCTGAAACCTATTTGAGGCCAGAGGCCAGCGACGATGAAACGCTATATCATACTAACATTTATCTGCCTGTTATTAATTCAGTCTCAACAGGCGGGTTCAGCTGATACCTGGCACAAGGTAAGATGGGTAAGTGACGGAGATACGATTGTTTTGGATAACGGCTTCAAGGTGCGCTATATCGGAATCAACACCCCTGAACTGGAACACGCCGATCATAAGGAAGAGCCATACGGAGAAGCTGCTAAACGGTTTAACGCATCGCTGGTGAATCGAAAAAAAGTGCGTCTGGAATTCGACAAAGAACGCACCGATAAATACAAAAGATTTCTGGCTTATGTTTTTTTGAGAGACGGTACCTTTGTAAACGCCGAAATACTTTCGAACGGCTACGCCTATTTGCTTGTTCACAGGCCGAATATGAAATACAATTCAATCTTGCTCAAATCACAGCGCGTAGCCATGACAGCCAAGAAAGGAATTTGGCGTAATTGGTGGGAAAGCAAAAAGATCTATGTGGGTAACAAGAGGTCACACCGCTTCCACCTGCCAAGCTGTTCGTTTGGCAAGCAAATTAAAACCCAGAATCGAATTATCTTTAAGAAACAAAAGGATGCCTACTGGGAGGGTTACGCACCGGCGAAACGGTGCATGCCGGTTTTTGAAATACCGGGGAATTAATTCAGGTTTCAGTGTTCAGGTGTCAGGTGTCAGGAAACAGTCAACAGATAGCAGAAAACAGAGGACAGAGGACAAATGGTAAAAACTAGAGGATGAAACACCTTGTCTGTCGTCTGTCCTCTGACATCTGACCTCTGTAATCTGACACCTGACACCCGAAACCTGAAACCTGTTTTAGGCCAGAAGCCAGATCTATTCCTTACTCTTGTTGACCTCTTCAATGATTTTATTTGCGATCTGGGCAGGTACTTCATCATAATGGGAAAATTCCATGGTAAACATCCCGCGGCCGCCCGTCATGGATCGAAGATCCGAGGCATAGCTTAAAAATTCCGCCATAGGCACCTGCGCATTAATCACCTGATTCTTTCCGGCATTATCCATGCCCAACACCTTGCCGCGCCGACCATTGAGATCACCCATGATATCCCCCATAAAGTCCTCCGGGGTCGTGACTGTCATCTTCATGATCGGTTCCAGCAAGGTCGGGTTGGCCTGTTCCACCGCTTTTTTAAAAGCCAGCGAACCGGCAATTTTGAATGCCATTTCAGAAGAGTCCACGGCATGGTAAGAGCCATCATCCAAGGTAACCTTGAAATCGATCGCGGGAAAACCCGCCAGCAGGCCCTTTTGAGAGGATGCAACAATACCTTTCTCGACAGCCGGAATGTAAGTCTTCGGAATAGCACCGCCAACGATATTATCTACAAACTCAAAACCTTTTCCTCGGGGTAAAGGCTCAATTTGAATCCAGCAGTCACCGAATTGACCGTGGCCGCCTGTCTGTTTCTTATGTTTGCCCTGCGCGCGGGCTTTGCCTTTAATGGTTTCCCGGTAGGGGACTTTGGGCGTATTCAACTGCGCTTCAACACCGAATTTGCGCTTAAGTTTTTCAATTACGGTTTCAACATGAATCTGCCCTAAACCGGACAAAAGAATTTCTTTTGTTTCGGCCACCCGATCTAATTTAATTGACGGGTCCTCTTCCAGCAGTTTGGTCAACGAAATGTAAATCTTATCTTCATCGCCTTTGGATTTGGCGGTCAGGGCGAAAGAGATCAGGCTCGGAAGGGGATCAGGGCAAACATATTGAATCTTATCTGCGTCACTGCAGAGTGTGTCACCGGTTGAGGTTTTTTTTAGCTTGGCAACAGCTACGATGGATCCGGGGCCGGCCTCAGTAACCGGTTTTTGTTCTTTGCCGGCGATGGTTAGTAACTGGGTAAACCTTTCCTTGGTATCTTTATTGGGATTGTAAAACGTACCATCACCCCCCAGCCGTCCGGAGATCACCCGGAAGATGGTCAATCGACCCGCATAGGGATCAGCCAGCGTTTTAACCACAAACCCGGAAAACGGTGCATTTTCTTCCGGAACCCGTTCAATTTCATTGCCACTGGATGGGTCCGAACCGACTTTCGCACCGCGATCACCCGGAGAAGGCATGCTGCTGACGACAAAATCCATGAGGAGGTCGAGGCCGATGTTTTTTGTAGATGATCCACAAAGCACAGGTATAAAAGTATGCGACAGGGTACCTTTGCGCAATGCAGCAATTAAATCCTCCTCGGACAGCGCTTCGCCTTCAAGATATCTTTCGATCAGTTCATCGTCGGCTTCGGCAATGTTTTCGATCAATGCCTCTCTTTCACTTTCCGCCAGGTCTTGCACATCTGAAGGTATGTCTTCTTTTTTTACTTTACCGTCCGCGTCGTATATATAGGCCTGGTTGCTGATGAGATCCACAACGCCTTTAAATTCATCTTCAGCGCCGATAGGAAGTTGAATAATAATGGGTTTGGGTTCAGAGCTGACTTTGGCATCTTCAAAGGTTCGATTAAAATCCGCCCGTTCACGGTCCAGCTTATTAATGAATATGACGCTGGGCTGGCCGAATTCTTTGGCAAACTCCATGGCCAGTTCGGTTTGAACTTTGACCCCGTCTACGGCATCGATGACCACTACCACACCGTCAGCCGCCTGCATGCAGCTTTTGGTATCGGAGAAAAAATTCTGATCGCCGGGGGTATCGATTAAATTTACAGTATGGTTCTTCCAGCTGTACCGATGGAATCCGCTGCTGATACTGGATGTACGCTTGAGCTCTTCCGGCTCAAAATCCATGGCAGTGTTCCCTTCCTCTACGTTGCCCAAACGCTTAATCGTGCCGGAATTAAAAAGCAAAGCCTCCGCAAGAGATGTTTTGCCGGCACCCCCATGACCAATAAGTGCTATGCTTCTGATACGTTCTACCTTTTCACTCATTTAGATACCTCTTTCCGTTGAATTTTATGATTAAAAAAAATTTTAAAACGTGATTCTGTATCTGTTTCACTGGAAAAAATCAAGCCCAAAATAAGATTCCAGGCCAATTATTGATGTTTCACGACAATGAAAAATTCTCGATTGCCCTTGGGGCCCAGCAAGGGCGAAGGGTAAACCGACAGAGGCGCCAGCTTGATAGTCTCGAAAAATTCCGATAAGTCCTTGATGACCTGCTGATGCAGTTCCGGCTGTTTGACAACGCCGCCTTTTCCAACCTGTCTTTTACCGACCTCAAACTGAGGTTTAATCAGCGCGAGAATAGATCCATCGGACTTCAAGAACTTAATGATGGCGGGGACAACAATTTTAAGAGAAATAAATGAGACATCAATGGTAATCAGATCCACCGGGGCCGGTATGGCATCGGCCGTCATATGGCGGACATTTGTTCGCTCGATAACGATGACGCGTGGGTCCTGACGAAGTTTCCAGGCCAGCTGCCCGTAACCTACGTCCACTGCGTAGACACGTTCAGCGCTGTGCTGCAAGAGACAATCGGTAAACCCTCCGGTGGAGGCCCCTACATCGATGCAGATGGAGCCCGCCACGTCTATCTGTAATTCATGCAAAGCGGCTTCAAGTTTAAGGCCGCCTCTGCTCACGTACGGAATATCAGTACCCTTTAATTCAACGATGTCTTCTGGTGAGACAAAAAAGCCGGGTTTATCGATAGGCCGTTCATTGACGAGAACCTTTCCTGCCATGATGATGGCCTGCGCTCGCTGGCGACTTTTGGTCATTCCTTTTTCGACAACGATTAAATCAAGTCTGTGTTTTTTTTGGGTCACTTGATATAGATGATAATTGATGATTGATGCGTTAAATGATTCCCTGAATTTTGCTATCCGAGAGTGGAATTCAGCAATTTTTCAAATGGAACATCTGATTATACGGCCTGGCTGTTTGGCCATTCAACAAGGCGATTCCCGGAAGAAGCCACCAATCGTTTGGCGGTTTCAACAACAGCCGCAGCATCAATGCCATATTTGGATCGCAGAAGTTTTTGCGGGCCATGCTCGACAAATGTATCCGGTATGCCTATGCGTTCCAACTGGAAACCGGTGATTCCGCAGTCATTGAGGCCTTCTAAAACTGCACTGCCAAACCCTCCCTGGCGAATATTTTCCTCAACCGTAATGATTCGCGGAATTTTTTTTGCCAGTGAGCTGATGAGGTCAATATCCAGGGGCTTTACAAATCGGCAGTTTACCACAGCCGCTGAAATGCCCTGTTTGGACAACTCAGAATGAGCATCCAATGCTTCAAGAACCGTTCGGCCAATAGCCAAAACAAGAACGTCTTCACCTTCTTTCAATAATTGACCCTTACCGATGGGAATGGGCTGAATGTCTTTTTCGAAAATAGCCCCTGTGCCCGCTCCTCGAGGATATCGGAGGGCAATCGGTCCGTTATATTTCAAAGCCGTAACCAGCATCCGCCGCATCTCATTCTCATCTTTGGGGGCCATAACCACCATGTTGGGCAGATTTCTTAGATAGCACAGATCAAAAAGGCCATGATGCGTGGAACCGTCTTCGCCAACAATGCCTCCGCGGTCAATGGCGAAAACGACATGCAACGACTCCAGACAGACGTCATGCAGGATTTGATCATATGCGCGTTGTAAAAAAGTTGAGTAGATCGCAACCACCGGTTTAAGGTCTTCAGTGGCCAGGCCGGCAGCAAAAGTGACGCCGTGCTGCTCTGCAATTCCGACATCAAAAAATCGTTCGGGAAACATCTCTGAAAATTTTGCCAGACCCGTGCCTTCAGGCATCGCAGCGGTTACCGCAATTATCTTTTCATCTTCTTTTGCCAGCTGCACCATCGTGTCGCCAAATACCTGGGTATAGGAAGGGTATGGGCTCTTTTGGTCTAAACAATTGCCGGTTTCGACTTCAAATTGCGTGCAGCCATGAAAATGAACGGGATTTCTTTCGGCTGGCGGATAACCTTTGCCTTTTTGAGTGGAAACATGTAAAAGAACCGGTTCCCTCAGATGCTTAATATTTTTCAATATATCAATTAAATGATTCAATTTGTGTCCGTTAATCGGACCAAAGTACTCGAAATTAAAGGCTTCAAACAGCATTCCCGGAGTGACAAAAGCTTTCAGGCTTTCTTCGGTTTTTTTAACCAACTGGTAGATGTCGTCACCAAATTTAGGAACAGATTTTATAAAGTCACCCAATTCTTTTCTCAATTCCTGTATTCTCTTCCCGGAAAACTTGCGACTCAGATAAGAGGATAGGGCGCCGACATTGGGAGATATGGACATCTCATTATCATTCAGAATAACGATGAGATTCTTATCTTTATGGGTATCTCCGGCCTGGTTAAGTCCTTCATAGGCGATCCCGGCGGTCATGGAGCCGTCACCGATGACCGCAATCACCTTGGCATCTTCATCTTTTATATCTTTGGCACAGGCGATGCCAAGGCCGGCGGATATGGAGGTGCTGCTGTGTCCCGTTGTAAACGCATCAAAAGCACTCTCGCTGCGGCGGGTAAATCCGGAAATTCCGTTAAACTGGCGCAGGGTATGAAATCGATCGCGTCGACCGGTAAGCAGTTTGTGGGCATAGGCCTGATGCCCGACATCCCAGATGACTTTATCCCGGGGGGTATCAAAAACATAATGAATCGCAATTGCCAATTCGACAGTCCCCAGACTGGGGGCCAGATGACCGCCGGTTTTGGATACCACATCGACAATAACTTTGCGAATTTCTTCTGCCAGTTCTGGAAGATCATCGCGTGATATTTTCTTCAAATCAGTCGGCGAATTTATTTTTTCCAATAAAGCCAATTTATAGTTGCTCCTCTTTTTTTTATTTGCTTTTCTCAACTTTTGAATAATAGTTTATTTTTTTCTTTCGACTATATACTTTGCAATTGCGCGCAAAGGCTCGGCTTTTTGATCAAATGATTCAAGGGCCTGCAATGCATTTTCTACCAGCTTGCCGGCAAAATCTTTAGATTTTTTAAGGCCCAGCAGGGAAGGGTAGGTGCTTTTATTGCGAAGTTTATCGGTTCCCACAGCCTTGCCCATAATTTCGGGATCACCTTCGACATTTAAAATATCATCTGTAACCTGAAAGGCAAGACCAATGTTTTGAGCATAGCTTTCAAACATTGAAATTTTATTCGAATTTAAACCACCCAATACAGCTCCACTGCTTATGGACGCTTCGATTAATGCACCGGTTTTTAATCGATGCAAGGATTTCAATTCAGCCAATGTCAGCTGTCTTCCTTCAGAAGTAATATCCAGCATCTGGCCTTGAATCATACCGCAATAGCCGGCTGCAAATGAGATCAACCGTATGACACGCAACCATTTTGCGGCCTGTTCTGCGTTACTCAATTCAATGGAAGCAAGTGTTTGAAACGCCAACGTCAGCAAGGCGTCTCCGGCAAGGATGGCAGTGGCTTCATCAAAAGCCATGTGACAGGTCGGCTTTCCTCTGCGCAGGGCATCGTCGTCCATAGCGGGAAGGTCATCGTGGATCAGCGAGTAAGTATGAACCATTTCAAGAGCACAGGCAGCCGGCACGGCATCTTCAGGATTACCGCCGGCCGCTTCGGCCGCAGCCACGCATAACACGGGTCGAATGCGCTTGCCCCCCGCCATCAGAGAGTATGTCATGGCCTCAAGGATGCGGTCAGGCTTGTCTGATGTTTTTAAAAGGGATTCTAACGCACGGTTAATCCGCTTTTTCTGGGATGTAAGATATGAATCCAGGTCAAGCATAAATCAAAATTTAGTAATTATACCATGCCGGTTAATGGTCAGTCGCCATTTTCTTCATCTTCAGACATAAACGGCCTTTCGGCAATCCGGCCTTCGGAGTTTTTCAGCAAAATAGAGACTTTTTTTTCGGTTTCGTCCAGCTTTTCAGAGCATAATTTTGTCAGCTTCATACCTTCTTCAAACTTTTTAAGTGCTTTTTCCAGGTGTAGATCACCGTCTTCGAGTTCCTGGACGATTTGCTCAAGCTGTTTGATTGATTGTTCAAATGTTTTTTGGACCATTTTCAGATTTTCCCTTTATTCGGCAAGTTAACGTGCCTTTTGCAACCATCACTTCAAGATCCTGGTTAATGGAAACCATTCGCGGATTCCTGACCACTTTTGAATCAGGAATTGTGCGGGTAATACTGTAACCCCTTTCTAAAATTGCAATAGGGCTCAGTGTCTCCAACCGTGCGCTTAGCTCACGTAAACGGGCAGATTTGTTTTCTAATTCTTTATTAAATGTTTTCAATATCTTATATAAATATTGTTCAATTATTAAGTTAATATTATGAATCTGTGGCTCCGGACTGAGTGCAACCAGTCTATCAAGCCACCACTTATGCTGTTCTTTTTTGCGATCCAAAAGCATTACAAAATTCCGACTGAGTCGGGAGGCAAAATCATCCAGCCGCAGTCGCCAGTCCTGAATACGCTTCTTTGGATCAACCAATCCTTTGGCAAGATCAGTCAGATTTCGCCTGAAACGCTCAATAACGTTGCATATTCTATACTCAAGCGCAACAAAATTATCATTAACCATCCGTAATAATTCATTTTTTACAGGAACTGCCAATTCAGCGGCTGCCGAAGGCGTTGGGGCTCTTAAATCGGCCACAAAATCGGTAATCGTATAATCGGTTTCATGGCCAACTGCTGATATAACCGGAATCAGAGACCCAAACACGGATCTGGCAACACGCTCGGCATTGAATGCCTGTAAATCTTCAAGTGATCCGCCACCGCGAGCCAGAATGGCCACATCAGCGTCAGTCGTTTTATTCAAAAGCTCCAGAGCGACAACGATTTCATCTTCGGCACCATCACCTTGAACTTTGACGGGAAAAATCTGAATGTGCATATTCGGAAACCGACGATTAATAATGTTCAGCATATCGTGAACCACTGCACCGGATGGAGAGGTAATCAGGGCAATTTTTTGGGGCAAAAAGGGTATCGGTTTCTTGTGTTTTTCATCAAAAAGGCCTTCCTCGGCCAGTCGCGCTTTGAGCTTTTCAAAGGCAATTTGCAGAGCGCCGACGCCAGCCGGTTCCATGTATTCCAGAATTATCTGGTACGTACCCCTGGGCTCGTAAACGCTCAGGCGGCCCATACCTGTGATGTTCATTCCATCTTCGGGTTCAAATTTTAGCTTTCGCTGTTGGCCCCGAAACATCACGGCATTGAGATGCGAAAATTCGTCTTTCAGGGTAAAATAAAAATGGCCGGATGCGGGAATTCGAAAATTAGAAACTTCCCCGATAATCCATACAAATGGAAACCGTTCTTCCAGCAGCAATTTAATATCCGCATTGAGTTCCGAGATTGTATAAATTTTTCGGGTCGTGTCCATCTCTTCAAAATCGTCAACCCAATCGGTCATATTTTTATCGCTATTACGGGTCATATTCAATTCATCTTAACCCAGTTGCTCGAATCTGTTCACGAAAATTCTTGAACGTCTGATAAGTAATATTATGTAAACTTTTAGGCGAAACCTCGGGAATCCTGCCCCTTTGCTGTAAAAAAAAGGCATTTGTCCCCCCCTGCTAGGATATTGATTTCAATTATGGCTCCATATTCAACCGAAGTCGTAAAAAGATTACGCAGGTTAGGCAAAAAAAATATTATCCGCAGATTGTGCAGATTATTCAAAAGATAAGTTGATATCCGCAGATTACGCAGATTTTCGCAGATTATTATTTAAAAATAATACCATTCCGCCTTTATGTCGCTGAAAAGCAGTTAGAATGTCAAACGGGTACTTTACATCGCTATTTATAGTTATTAATTTCTTTGAAATCTGTGTAATCTGTGTAATCTGTGGATAATATGTATTTCTGCTTTATTTCTCAGCGTATTTTTCCAGCAACTCGCGCACGGCCGGAATAATGTACAGGTCTTCGTGGGGCATCGTTGCCAGTTGGACGGCCAGAATTGTTATTTTCTTACGAATGGATTTATGCTTGTCCATGATAAATAAATTCTGACCTTTAACCGTGCACTGGCCGCTTTGGACCTTAAAACCTGCGGTCCTCAAATTCTGTTCGGAAACAGTGATCTGCATGCGCTCAGCCAGATCTTTAAGTTCTTGATACAATTGATCGGGTTTCATTTTAACAGTGGCTGTAAGCCTTGAAAATTGCGCATCGTGTGTTATTATTAACAAACATTTAAACAAATAATTACAGGAGGCTATAAATGGAGTCCATATCAGCAAAACAGACACAAGTCCAGGTTCGTGTAAATGATTTCATTCGCAGGGTGTACAATTGGATGGCCATTGGACTGGCGCTGACAGGGTTCATCGCGTATTACGTGGCCAACACACCGGCCTTGTTGAACCTTATATTAGGCAATCAGATTCTATTTTTCGGTCTTATTATCGCTGAACTGGCACTGGTGTTTACCATCAGCGCTCGGGTGCATCGAATGAAGGCTTCAACCGCCACCGCTCTGTTTGTTCTTTATGCAGCTTTAAACGGAGCAACCTTATCGTTTATCTTCATTATTTATACCCGCTCCTCTATCGCTTCAACTTTCTTTGTTTGTGCAGCCACATTTATTGCCTGCAGTATCTATGGCTGGACCACCAAACGCGACCTAACCTCCATGGGCGGATTCCTGACGATGGGTTTAATCGGTATCATCATCGCATCGCTGGTCAACCTGTTTATCCGCAGTTCAGCGATGCACATGATCATTAGCTACATCGGGGTATTGGTTTTTGTCGGTTTGACCGCTTATGATACCCAAAGCCTGAAAGCCATGGCAGTTTCACAGCCGTCAGACGTAGGCGCCAGCGCTATACGCAAAGGCGCAATCCTGGGCGCGTTGAAATTGTATTTGGACTTTATAAATCTATTTCTGATGTTGCTGAGAATACTCGGAAACAGAAACTAACTAATATCCGCAAATCACGCAGATTATTCAAAAGATAAGTTGATATCCGCAGATTACGCAGATTTTCGCAGCTTATTATTTATAAATAATACCATTCCGCCTTTATGGCGCTGAAGAGCAGTTAGAAGGTCAAACGGGTACTTTACACCGTTATTTATAGTTTTTATTTTTTTTGAAATCTGTGTAATCTGCGTAATCTGCGGATATTATTTATTTCTGCGAATTCTGCGGTTTCTCTCTATGGGTGGCTTTAGCGACGTCGGCGTTCTGCTGGCTATACTGCTGGGTTTCATCTTTGTTGGGCCTTTCTATCTTCTCC